>NZ_CAJPGQ010000009.1:0-194149 GCF_905339595.1 Burkholderia sp. BCC1977 | reverse complement strand
TGCAGTAGCTGCTTGCTGCAAAGAAGCGAAATTATAGCGCCCCAATTAATCGTGTCAACACTTTTTTGCGATGCGCCGCAAACCGGCCGCTGCGGCGCCTGCACGCGGCATTCGCGTCATTTGGCGGCACAGGCGGGTGATAGAATGGTCCGCCGCCGTCACTATAGAACTGTCTGACGGACACTTCTATGTTGATGCCGTGCACCATCAGTCAACGCAACGAGAACAATCATCGACAAACCCTTGAGCAAATATCCGTACCCCATTCCGAGCCGCGAAGAAATTCTCGGCGTGCTGCGTACGAGCGACGCGCCGCTGGCAGCCAACGACATCGCCGAAGCGCTGTCGATCAAGCGGCAGGAGCGCGAGGGGTTCTTCCGGCGTGTCGCCGCGATGGAACGCGACGGCCAGATCCGCCTCGACAAGCGCGGCCACTACCAGCTCACCCATCCGTCGAACTTCGTTGCCGGCCGCGTGCAAGGGCACCGCGACGGCTACGGGTTCGTGATCCGCGACGACGGCCAGGACGACCTGTTCTTGCCGAACGGCGAAATGCAGAAGGTCATGCACAACGACCGCGTGCTCGCGCGGATCGTCGGCTACGATCGTCGCGGCCGGCCTGAAGGGCACGTCGTCGAAGTCACCGAGCGCGCGAACAAGCGCGTGATCGGCCGCCTGCTCAACGAGAACGGCGCGCTGATCGTCGCCCCCGAAGACAAGCGCATCGGCCACGACATCCTGATCACGCAGAACGTGAAGAAGGCGAAGGTCGGGCAAGTGGTCGTCGTCGAACTGACCGACTTCCCGAGCCGCCATTCGCAACCGCTCGGCCGCGTCGTCGAAGTGCTCGGCGACATCGACGATCCGGGCATGGAAATCGAGATCGCGGTGCGCAAGTACGGCGTGCCGCACGAATTCAGCCAGCCGGCGCTCGACGAAGCCGCCGCGCTGCCGGACAAGGTGCGGCCGGCCGACCTGCGCTTCCGCGTCGATCTGCGCGACGTGCCGCTCGTGACGATCGACGGCGAGGATGCCCGCGACTTCGACGATGCCGTCTACTGCGAGCCGACCAAGGTCGGTCGCGGCGACGGCTACCGCCTGATCGTCGCAATCGCCGACGTGTCGCACTACGTGCAGCCGGGCAATGGCCTCGATGCCGACGCGCTGGAGCGCAGCACGTCGGTCTACTTCCCGCGCCGCGTGATCCCGATGCTGCCGGAGAAGCTGTCGAACGGGCTGTGCTCGCTGAATCCGCAGGTCGACCGCTGCGTGCTCGCGTGCGACATGGTGATTACCGCGCGCGGCGAGATCAAGGCGTACCAGTTCTATCCGGCCGTGATCCATTCGGCCGCGCGTCTGACGTACACCGAAGTCGCCGCCGTGCTGTCGAACACGAAGGGGCCGGAGGCCGCGCGCCGCGCGGACCTGCTGCCGCACCTGCAGGACCTGTACGGCGTCTACAAGTCGCTGTTCGCCGCACGCCAGAAGCGCGGCGCGATCGACTTCGACACGACCGAGACGTACATCGTCTGCAACTCGCAGGGCAAGATCGAACAGATCGTGCCGCGTCAGCGCAACGATGCGCACAAGCTGATCGAGGAATGCATGCTGGCCGCGAACGTCTGTGCGGCCGACTTCCTGAAGCGCAACAAGCATCCGGGCCTGTACCGCGTGCACGCGGGCCCGACGCCGGAGAAGCTCGAGAACCTGCGCGCGTTCCTGCGCGGCATGGGCCTGTCGCTCGGCGGCGGCGACAAGCCGCATGCGAGCGACTACGCGGCGCTGATGGCGCAGATCCGCGACCGGCCCGACGCGCAGATGCTGCAGCCGATGCTGCTGCGTTCGATGCAGCAGGCCGTCTACAGCCCGGACAACATCGGTCACTTCGGTCTCGCGTATGAAGCGTACGCGCACTTCACGAGCCCGATCCGCCGCTATCCCGACCTGCTTACGCACCGCGCGATCTACGCGATCCTGTCGGGCAAGAAGTACGTGCCGAAGGCGCCGGACGGCTTCGAGCTGAACACCGCGCTGTCGCCGCGCGCCCGCGCGATGCAGCAGGCCGACGACGAATCGCGCGGCCGTTCGCGCTCGAACACGGCGATCTGGGAAGAACTCGGCCTGCACTGCTCGGCGAACGAGCGGCGTGCCGACGAAGCGTCGCGCGACGTCGAGGCCTGGCTCAAGTGCTACTTCATGCGCGACAAGCTTGGCGAGGAGTACGGCGGGATGGTGAACGGCGTCACGTCGTTCGGCATCTTCGTGCAGCTCGATACGCTGTTCATCGAAGGGCTCGTGCACGTCACGGAACTCGGCTCGGACTACTTCCAGTACGACGAGATCAAGAACGAGCTGCGCGGCGAGCGCACGGGCATCCGTTATCGCCTGTCGGATCGCGTGCGCGTGCAGGTGAGCCGCGTCGATCTCGACGCGCGCAAGATCGATTTCCGCCTCGTGCGCGACACGCCGGTGAAGGCGCCGCGTCCGGCACCGGCGCCGGCTGTTGCGGGCAACGGTAACGATCGCGGCGGCCCGCGCGTGCGCTCGCTGCCGCCGGTGGAGGAAGCCGCGCCGCGTCGCAAGAAGGCGGCCAGCGCGCCGACCGCCGCGGTGAAGGACGCGCGTGTCGCGCGTGCCGCGAAGAAGAAGGGCGGCGCGCCGGCGAAGACGGCCGCGAAGAAGGTCCACGCCCGCAAGAAGTATTGAGCGTTCGGGGCGGCGCCATGCGCACGCCCCTGCAGTATCGAGAGACGCCGCGTTCCGCCGGTCACCGGCCGGCAACGCGGCGCTTTCCTTTTCCATGGATCGCGGCTGCGCACATCGCGCGGCCGCACGTTTGATCGAAGGTTGTTCCAGTCATGTCTCGTCTGAAGGTTCTTTACGGTTTTCATGCGGTGACCGCACGTTTGCGGCACGATGCGTCGACGGTTGCGGAGGTGCTGTACGACCAGACGCGCCGCGACCGCCGCATGCAGGACTTCCTGCACACCGCGAAGGAAGCGGGCGTGCGGCTGATCGCAGCCGACGAAACCCGCCTGTGGGGCCTCGCGCATACCGAGCGCCACCAGGGCGTCGTCGCGCGCGTCGAGGACATTCCGCTCGCGCAGAACCTGTCCGAACTGCTCGACGGCATCCAGGGCCCGGCGTTGCTGCTGGTGCTCGACGGCGTCACCGATCCGCACAACCTCGGCGCATGCCTGCGTGTCGCCGATTCGGCCGGCGCGCATGCGGTGATCGCGCCGCGTGACCGCGCGGTCGGCCTGAACGCGACCGCGGCGAAGGTCGCGAGCGGCGCGGCCGACACGGTGCCGTACATCACGGTCACGAACCTCGCCCGCGCGCTGCGCGAGCTGAAGGACGCCGGCGTGTGGATCATCGGCACGTCGGACGAGGCATCGGGGACGCTGTACGACACGAAGCTCGACGGCCCCGTCGCCATCGTGATGGGGGCGGAGGGCGAAGGCATGCGCCGGCTCACGCGCGACACCTGCGACGAGGTGATGAGCATCCCGATGGCCGGCAGCGTGGAAAGCCTGAACGTGTCGGTCGCGAGCGGCGTGTGCCTGTACGAAGCGGTGCGGCAGCGGCGCGTGAAGGGCTGACGCACGCGGTCTCGCGCGATGCGTGAGTCGCCACGACCCGAACGACGCGTGCCGAGATTGCGTGCGGCACGCGGCTCCCGGAACGCGCGGACCATGACCCTGTTTCGCCTCGGCGCCTCGTGCGCCATCCTTGGCCTGCTGGCCGCCTGCACGTCGCCGTCGCTGGTCGGGCGCGGCACCTATTACGCCGACGCGAGCCTGCATGCGCGCGGCGCCGATTCGCGGATCCGCTTCCTCGTGATGCATTACACCGAAAGCGACGAGGCGAATTCGCTGCGCACGCTGACGGGCGATTCGGTCAGCGTGCACTACGTCGTGGCGCCGCAACCGCGCATCGAGCACGGGATGCCGGTTGTCTACCAGCTCGTTCCTGAATCGAAACGCGCATGGCATGCGGGTATCAGCGAATGGCAGGGCACGACCGAGCTCAACGCGGCGTCGATCGGCATCGAGAACGTGAACCGCGGCCCGCTCGATCCGCAAAACCGCACCTGGCAGCCGTATCCGCCCGAACAGGTCGATGCGCTGATCCGTCTGTCGAAAGATATCGTCGCGCGCTACCGGATTCCGCCGACGCGCGTGGTCGGGCACAGCGACATCGCGCCTCAACGCAAGATCGATCCGGGGCCGCTGTTCCCGTGGCATGCGCTCGCGCAAGCCGGCGTCGGCGCGTGGCCGGACGACGCGACCGTCGCCACACGGCTTGGCGGCCGCGATCCGCACGCGCTCGTCGACGTGCGCGAACTGCAACTGAAGCTCGCGCGCTACGGCTACGAGGTGCCGACCGACGGCGTGCTCGACGTACGCACGCGACGTGTATTCGCGGCGTTCCAGATGCATTTCCGGCCGGCCGACTATGCAGGCAATCCGGATGCCGGGACCGATGCGATCGCGCAGGCGCTGCTCGACAAGTATTTCCCCGCCGCACCGGCAGCGGAGGACGCGGCCGCAACGGGCGCACCCTGACGATCGATCGGCGCGCCAGGCGCGGCGACCCGCGCCGAAAAAGCCCGGGCCGTCTTCCGAGTCCGGTAAACTGGCGGTTTTCCGCAATCCCGCTGCATTCCCACCCCATGACTCAAGACGAACTCAAACGCCTGGTCGGCCAGGCGGCCGCCGATTATGTGATCCAGAACGTGCCGGAAGGCGCCGTGATCGGCGTCGGCACCGGCTCGACCGCCAACTGCTTCATCGACGCGCTCGCGGTTGTCAAATCGCGCTATCGCGGCGCCGTGTCGAGCTCCATCGCGACGACCGAACGCCTGAAATCGCACGGCATCAAGGTGTTCGACCTGAACGAGGTCGAATCGCTGCAGGTATACGTCGACGGTGCCGACGAGATCGACGCAAGCGGCGCGATGATCAAGGGCGGCGGCGGTGCGCTGACGCGCGAGAAGATCGTCGCGTCGGTGGCCGATACGTTCGTCTGCATCGCGGATGGCAGCAAGCGCGTGCCGGTGCTCGGCGCATTCCCGCTGCCGATCGAGGTCGTGCCGATGGCGCGCACGGCGATCGGCCGGCGCGTGACCGCGCTCGGCGGCGTGCCGGTGCTGCGCGTGACGAAGGACGGCGCGCCGTACATCACCGACAACGGCAATGAAATCATCGACGTGAAGGGGCTGCAGATCGCCGATCCGCGCGGTTTCGAAACGCAGGTCAACGCATGGCCGGGCGTCGTGACGGTCGGCCTGTTCGCCGAGCGCGGCGCGAATCTGTGCCTGCTCGGCACGGCAAACGGCGTTGAAACGATCGTTTATCCTGGTTAATTAAAACTGAATGAGAAGCAGTCCGTAATGGCGTCAGGATGCCGTAATGGATTGCATGTTTAAATTTGGTGGAAAGCCCGGCCCGGCAAGCGCAGCGCGCTTTCCGGGCTTTTTTTGAAGCCTTATAAATCATCGCGTCAAAAAGAGGGATAACCCTGTCAGGTGTTTACCAGATAGCGAAATATCCCCGAACTCATCAACTTATAGATCATAAGAACAGTCGTAACCAGGGCCGGCGGAACTGCGGAGCAGGTGTTCGCAAATCGACGCACGGGGAGGTGTCATGGAGCAGGGCAAAGACCGGTCACTGGTCGCCAAAGTGATGGATGGGCTTGTCGCGGGTATCGTCGAGGACAAGTACGGCGGCATTCTGCCGCCGCAGGACGTGCTGTCGAAGGAGTTCGACGTGAGCCGCACGGTGATGCGCGAAGCATTGTCGATGTTGCTTGCGCGCGACATGCTCGACGTGCGTCCGAAAGTCGGTACGCGCGTTCGACCGATGCGCGACTGGCGCATGATCGATGAAGACGTGGTGAGTTGGCGGTTTCGTGCGAAGCCGGATCCGCAGTTCATGCGCGACGTCATCGAATTCCGGATGCTGATCGAACCGCGCGCGACCGCGCAGGCGGCCGTCCGTGCGACGGCGGTCGACATCGCGGGCATCCGCGAGGCGTTCGAGGCGTTCAAGGTGTTGCAGCCGGGCGACCCCGGTTACGACACGGCGGACGAACTGCTGCACACGCGGATCGTCCAGGCCAGCGGCAACCAGTTCTTCCAGCAGATGGCGGCCATCGTGCGCGGCGCGGTGCGGCTCGTGAATCCGCGCGTCGCGCAGAAGGACGGTGCGCACGATATCGCGGTGAAGGCGCATGCGCGCGTCGTCGACGCGATCGAACGCCGCGATCCGCGCGAGGCCGAGGCGGCGTCGCTCGCCCTGATCGATTTCAGCGCCGACGAAATCTCGCGCGATTTCTCCGTCGACGTGCCCGTGCGCGCCTGATTTCGCACGCATCGCTTATCCGTGAGCCGGCGAGCCGTTTATCATGACGGCCGGCCGGCAGCGTGCCGGCCACCGTCATACGACCGACACGGAAGATCCGGATGAACGACTTCGACAACCGCCCGGTGCGCTTCGGCATCGTCGGCGCAGGCAGCATCGCACGCCGTTTCGCGCAAAGCCTCGCTCACGTGCCGGGTGCCACGCTCGCCGGCGTGTGGGCACGCCGCGCCGACGCGGCAACCGCCTTCTGCAGCGACTGCGGCGGCACGCCTGCCGCCAGCCTCGACGCGCTCCTCGCGAGCGACATCGACGCGATCTATATCGCGACGCTCCACGACAGTCACGCGCACTACGCGCAGGCGGCGCTCGCCGCCGGCAAGGCCGTGCTGTGCGAAAAACCCGCGACGCTGAACGCGACGCAACTCGATGCCGTGCTGGATGCGGCACGCGCTGCCGGACGGCTCTTCATGGAAGCGATGAAGCCGCCGTTCTTTCCGCTGTACCGTCAGTTGCGCGCGCACCTGCATGACGATCCGATCGGCGAGATCCGGCTCGTGCGTGCGGGTTGCGCATCGTCGTCGGTGCCGGACGATCATTCCGTCTATCGTCTCGATCGCGCCGGCGGCGCGCTGCTCGACATCGGGATCTACGAAGCGTTTCTCGCGGTCGACTGGCTCGGCGCCGCACTCGACGTGCAGACGTTCGGCCGCATCGGCGCCACGGGCGTCGACGTGTTCGCGAGCCTGAACAGCCGTCACGCGAACGGCGGCATCGCGCAGCTCTTTTGCGGGCTCGACGTGATGGGGCGCGGCGATGCGCTGCTCGCCGCGGCGGGCGGGCACGTGACGATTCACGAGAAGTGGTGGAACCCGGTACGGGCGACGATCCGCTATGCCGACGGGCGCACCGTCGAACTCGATGCACCGGTCGACGGCGGCGGCCTGAACTACGAGACCGCGCATTTCTGCGACCTGCTGCGCGCGGGCGAACTCGAGAGCCCGATCATGACGCACGACCATTCGCGACGGATGATCGCGATGACCGACGCGGCACGCGCGGCGCTCGGCGTGCGCTATTCGGGCGAGTAGGCGGGAAGGAGGGTGCCGGGCGCACATCCGCGGCCCGGCGGGCGGGGTGCTACGCGCTCAGTGCCGCGCGGGCAGCGACAGGCGCTTTTCGTACCAGCGCTGGACCCACTCGAGGATCTGGCACAGCACCCAGTAGACAGCCGCGGCGGCCAGGTACAGCGGCAGCGGCTGGTAGGTCGCCGCGATCACTTCCTGCGCGCTGCGCAGCAGTTCGGTGACGGTGATCACCGACACGAGCGACGTGTCCTTGATCAGGCTGATCAGGCTGTTCGACAGGCTCGGCACCGCGATGCGCAGCGCCTGCGGGCCGATCACGTAGCGCAGCGTCTGCCCCCACGACAATCCGAGGCTGTATGCGGCCAGCCATTGGCCGCGCGCGATCCCGTTGATCGCGCCGCGCATGCTTTCCGACATGTAGGCGGCGACGTTCGCGGACAGCGCGATCACGCCGGCCGGCGTCGGATCGAGCGAGATGCCGAGGCTCGGCAGCCCGTAATAGATGACGAAGATCTGCACGAGCAGCGGCGTGCCGCGCATCAGGCTTACGTACGCGCGCGCGAGCCCCGCGAGCGCGTTGACCCAGATGCGTTCGCAGCCGTCGAGCGGCTCGCTTTGCCGGATGCCCATCATCGCGAGCACGACGGCGCCGAGCAGGCCGAACACCATCGACAGCACGGCGAACTTGACGGTCAGTACGGCACCCTGGGCGAGCACCGGCAGCGATTGGACGAGCAGGGACGTTGTCGACATGGAATACGAATCGAATGCGTGCGCGAAAGCGCAATCATAAACCGGACCAATAAAACAAAGGGCGGCATCGCTTCGGATGCCGCCCTTTCCGGCCCGCCGTCAGGCGGGAAACAGAGGCGTGCTTAGTTGATCGGCTTCGTCACGTCGATGCCGAACCACTTGTCGGAGATCTTCGTGAACGTGCCGTCGGCTTCGAGTTGCGCCATCGCGTCGTCGATCGCCTTCTGGAACTTCGGGTTGCCCTTCTTGAACGGGATGCCCGACGGATTCGCCGAGCCGACGTTCGAGCCCGGGCGCAGCGGCAGTTGCGAGTTCTTCGTCAGGTACGCGAGCATCAGGCGGTCGTTCAGCGCCGCGTCGAGACGGCCGGCCGCGAGGTCGCGCAGGTACTCAGGCGCGCCCGGGTACGTCTTCACGTCGATGCCGGGCACCGACTTCGCCATGTCCATGTAGTTCGTGCCGAGCGCGACGCCGAGCTTCTTGCCCTTCAGGTCGTCGAGCGACTTGAACTGGCGCGTGTCGTCCTTGCGCTGGATCAGCTGGGCGGACGAGTACGTGTACGCGGGCGAGAAGTCGAGCGTTTCCTTGCGCTTGTCGGTGATGCCGACCTGGTTGGCGATCACGTCGAACTTGCCGGCCTGCAGGCCCGCGATGATGCCGCTCCATTCGGTCGTGACGAACTCGGCCTTCACGCCGAGCTTCGCGGCGACGGCCTTCGCGATGTCGACGTCGAAGCCGACGAGTTCGCCTTGCGGGTTCTTCGAGTTGAACGGCGGGAACGTGCCTTCGAGGCCGACGCGCAGCGTGCCGCGTTGTTTCACCTGGTCGAGGAGGTCGGCCGCATGCGCGGTGGCGGCGGCGAACGACGTGCCGATCAGGCCGGCAACCAGCAGCTTCTTCAGCAGCGAAATTTTCATCGTGTGAGCTTCCTTGCCCCTGCGGGGCGCTTGATTCTGACTGTGACGCCGATCATAGCAAAAATGCAATCGACGGATAAATATCGTTTGTTTATAGCTATATTACGCGGCACGTTCCTGCGCGATCGCTTTCACGCATTCGGCGACGAGCGCGGGGCCGCGATAGATGAAGCCCGTGTACAGCTGGACGAGCGACGCGCCGGCCGCGAGCTTGGTGCGTGCGTCCTCACCCGAGAAGATGCCGCCGACGCCGATGATCGGCACCGCGCTGCCGACTTCGGCATGCAGCTTGCGGATCACTTCGTTCGACGCGTCGAACACCGGGCGGCCCGACAGGCCGCCGGCTTCGTCCGCGTGCGGCAGGCCCTGCACGGCCGCGCGCGACAGCGTGGTATTGGTGGCGATGACCGCCTCGATCTTGTGGCGCAGCAGCGTGTCGGCGATTTCCTTGACTTGTTCGTCGTCGAGATCGGGCGCGATCTTCAGCGCGAGCGGCACGAGCTTGCCGTGCAGGTCGGCGAGGCGCTGCTGCTTGTCCTTCAGTGCGGCGAGCAGCGCGTCGAGTTCGCCCGCGCCCTGCAGCTGGCGCAGGTTCTTCGTGTTCGGCGACGAAATGTTGATCGTCACGTAGCTCGCGAACGGATACACGCGCTCGAGGCAGTAGAGATAGTCTTCCGCGGCACGTTCGATCGGCGTGTCGGCGTTCTTGCCGATGTTCAGGCCGAGGATGCCGCGATAGCGCGCCGCCTGGACGTTCTTCACGAACTGGTCGACGCCGTGGTTGTTGAAGCCCATCCGGTTGATCAGCGCGTCGGCCTGCGGCAGGCGGAACATCCGCGGGCGCGGGTTGCCCGGCTGCGGGCGCGGCGTGACCGTGCCGACCTCGATGAAGCCGAAGCCGAGCGACGCGAGGCCGTCGATGGCCGCGCCGTCCTTGTCGAGGCCGGCGGCGAGTCCGACCGGGTTGCGGAACGTGAGCCCCATCACGGTGCGCGGCGCATCGGGCACGCGGGCCGACAGCGCGCAGGCGAGGCCCGTGCGGCCGGCCGCGCCGAGCGCGCGCAGCGTGAGGTGGTGAGCGTCTTCCGCATCCATCTTGAACAGGGATGCGCGGGCCAGCGGATAGAGGGAACTGAACACGGGAATTGGGCGGACGGCCGGAATGAATGACAACCCGCTATTTTACCGGGAGTTGCGCGGCCCGGGCGGGCTTCGCTTCGCGCGCGCCGGCTGTGGCCGGTGCGGCGGCGCGCGCATGGGCCGCCGCGGCGCCGGTTGCAGGCGCGCCGCCGCGCCGCGGGATGGCCTGTCAGCCCGACCCGGAATGTCCGCCCGGCAGCGGCGCACGGGCGAGTGCCGCGTCGACCGGCGGCAGGTCGACCCGATCCGGATCGAGTATTTTCCAGCGGCCGTCGAGCAACCCTTCGAGCGGATGGAAGTTCGCCTTGTAGGCCATCTTCGGGCTCTCGCGGATCCAGTAGCCGAGATACACGTAGGGCAGGCCGAGGCTCTTCGCCTGCTCGATCTGCCACAGGATGTTGTACGTGCCGTAGCTCGCGTGCTGATCGTCCGGCTCGAAGAAGGTGTAGACCGACGACAGTCCGTCGCCGAGGATGTCGATCATGCTGACCATGCGCAGCTTGCCGGGCTCGCCGCCCGGCGCGTCGAGGTCGCGGAATTCGACGAGGCGCGAATTGATCCGGCTCTGCAGCAGGAACTGCTCGTACTGGTCGCGGCTGTCGCGATCCATGCCGCCGCCCGCGTGGCGCGCGGACTGGTAGCGCATGTAGAGCGCGTAGTGCTCCTCGTCGTAGTGCAGCGGCGAGACCGTCGCGACGAGCGCGCGGTGCCGCTTCCACATCCGGCGTTGCGTGCGCGACGGCGTGAACGCGCCGACCGGCACGCGCACCGGCACGCAGGCGCGGCAGCCGTCGCAATACGGGCGATAGGTGAACACGCCCGAGCGCCGGAAGCCGGCCTTCACGAGCTCGGTATAGATGTCGGAATTGATCAGGTGGCTCGGCGTCGCGACTTGCGAGCGCGCGACGCGGCCGTCCAGATAGCTGCACGGATAGGGCGCCGTTGCATAGAATTGCAGCGCCGAAAGCGGTGAAAGCGGCAGCTCAGTCGGGTGAGTCATGGGCAGCTCTCGATGCAGGGAGGGAGTGCCGCGCTAGCGCTCGATCCCGGAGTGGGCCGCCGGTTCGGCGGGGCCCGTCAGCGCGGCGAGCACGCGCTTGTCGAACTGCCACGGAATCGGCGGTTCGGCTACCGCGCGGCGCACGTGAGCGACAAAGGCCTTGCGTGCGATCTCGCGGCCGCCGAGCGACGCTAGATGCGACGTATTCTGCTGGCAGTCTATCATCTCCAGCCCCTGCTCGCGAAGGTGGGCGACGAGCGTCGCCAGCGCGATCTTCGACGCATCGGTGGCATCCGCGTACATCGACTCGCCGAAAAACATCCGTCCGAACGCGACGCCGTAGAGGCCGCCCACGCGGCGCCCGTCGTGCCACGTCTCGATGCTGTGCGCGTTGCCGGAACGGTAGAGCGACGTATACGCATCGATGATCTCGGCCGTGATCCAGGTGCCGCGCTGCCCGCGGCGCGGCGCTTGCGCACACGCACGCATCACGCCCGGAAAATCATGGTCGACGCGTACTTCCCACGCGGGGTCGCGCAGCACGCGCTTGAGCGTCTTGCGCAGCGACGGGGACACCTTGAATTCGGCCGGCGCGAGGACCATCCGCGGGTCGGGGCTCCACCACAGCACGGGCTGGCCGTCCGAATACCACGGGAAGATGCCGCGCAGGTAGGCCTCGATCAGGCGGGACGGCAGCAGGTCGGCGCTCGCGGCGAGCAGCCCCGGCGCGCCGGTCGCGGGGCCGAGTGCGCGTTCGACGGGTGGAAACGGATCGTCCGGGCCGAGCCAGGGGACCATGGGGCGCGGGCTCAGCCGTTGCGCAGCGAGCGGAAGATATCGCCGGTATGGACGCCGTAGTCGCCGGCGGCGCGATCGGCAAAGAAGAAGCGCAGCGTCTGGCTGACGGTCGGGAACGCGATTTCGTCCCACGGAATGTCGGCTTCGTCGAACAGCTTGACTTCGAGGCTTTCCTCGCCGGCCTCGTAAGCCGGATCGACGAGCCGCGCCAGATAGAACAGATGGACCTGGTGCACGTGCGGCACGTTGAGCAGCGTGAACAGGTTCTGCACCTCGACGCGTGCGCCGGCTTCCTCGAGCGTTTCGCGCGCGGCGGCCTCGGCCGTGGTCTCGCCCATTTCCATGAAGCCTGCCGGCAGCGTCCAGAAACCGTAGCGCGGTTCGATCGCGCGGCGGCACAGCAGGACCTGATCGCCCCAGACCGGCACCGTGCCGACCACGTTACGCGGATTCTGGTAATGGATCGTGCCGCAGTGATCGCAAACGAAGCGCTCGCGGTTGTCGCCCGGAGGAATGCGCGCGATGACTTCGTGACCGCAGACGGAGCAAAATTTCATGTCGAGTGGAAGGGACGAGGTGATGCGAGTGTATCACCCGGGCGGGGCATTCTCGAACGCGTGCGCATGTGCGCGGCGTGCGGCGCGAAGCGCCACGTGCGATGCGTCCAATCGCGCGCCGAAAAACAAAAAGCCCGGCATGGAGCCGGGCTTTTTGCATGAATCGGGACGTTGGTTGCGGGGGTAGGATTTGAACCTACGACCTTCGGGTTATGAGCCCGACGAGCTGCCAGACTGCTCCACCCCGCGTCCGTCGAAGAATTGAATTATATGGACTAACCCGAATGCTTGCAAGCACTTTCTGCCAATCGCGTTTCAATCGCCGGCGCGATGCTTGCAGGGCCGGTACGGCAGGCGCGTGCGCTAGAATCGAGCGGTTTGCTTGTGTCGTTCATTCCTGCAGCGGAGTCGCGCGCGATCGCGTCGGTGCCGTTGCAACACTCACTACTGCATCGACGGATTCATGGACATCGCTCACGATCTGCAATCGATCGGCGCGCAGGAACAGGCGCTCGTGTTTCCCCATTTCGACCCGGCTCGTGCCTGGGCGCTCGGCAACCGGATGCATGCGCTCGCGACGTCGCGCGGCCATGCGATCGCGATCGACATCGTCACGTTCGGCCAGCCGCTGTTCTATGCGGCGCTCGCCGGCGCGACGCCCGACAACGCCGACTGGGTGCGCCGCAAGCGCAACGTCGTCGCGCACTTCCGCCGCAGCTCGTATGCGATCGGCCTGCGCATGCAGCAGGCCGGTGCCACGCTCGCGGACAAGCACGGGCTGCCGATTGCCGAATATTCACCGCACGGCGGCTCGTTTCCGCTGACCGTCGCGGGGGCCGGCGTGATCGGCTCGATCACCGCATCGGGGCTGCCGCAGCGCGCGGATCACGAGTTCGTCGTCGAAACGCTGTGCGCCGAGCTCGGGCAGGACTATGCCGTGCTGGCACTTGCAAGGAGCTGAGCGATGCAGCTTCCAGGTTACGCATGGCTCGCGATCGCGATCGTCGCGGAAGTGGTCGGTACGTCCGCGCTGCGCGCGGCGGACGGCTTCACGCGCTTCTGGCCGTCGGCGCTCGTCGTGGCCGGTTACGGCATCGCGTTCTACTGTCTGTCGCTCACGCTGCGCACCATGCCCGTCGGCATCATCTATGCGGTGTGGTCGGGTGCCGGCATCGTGCTGATCACGCTCGTCGCGATGCTGCTCTATCGCCAGGTGCCGGACCTGCCGGCCGTGATCGGCCTCGGGTTGATCATCTCGGGCGTCGTGGTGCTGAACCTGTTCTCGAAGATGCAGGCGCACTGAGCGTGCGCCCGCGATACGCCGGATGTCTCACATGACCGATTCCACTTCCGCTTCCGCCGAAGCCGCCCAGCCCGACGTGCGCGCGTATGTCGCGAACCGCATCGGCTATCTCGAACTGAACCGGCCGAAGGCGCTGAATGCGCTGTCGGTGGGGATGATCCGACTGATGCAGCAGGCGCTCGACGCATGGCGCGACGACACGGAGGTGGTTGCCGTCGTCGTGCACAGCCCGCATCCGCGCGCGTTCTGCGCGGGCGGCGACGTGCGCTTCTTCCACGACGCGTGGCAGCGCGGCGACCGCGATGCGGTCGACACGTTCTTCATCGAGGAATACACGCTCAACCATACGATCTTCACCTATCCGAAACCGTACATCGCGCTGATGCACGGCGTCGTGATGGGCGGCGGCATGGGCATTTCGCAGGCGGCGCGGCATACGGGCGGCCTGCGTGTGGTCACCGACTCGACGAAGATGGCGATGC
This sequence comes from Burkholderia sp. BCC1977, assembly GCF_905339595.1. NCBI lineage: Bacteria > Pseudomonadati > Pseudomonadota > Betaproteobacteria > Burkholderiales > Burkholderiaceae > Burkholderia > Burkholderia sp. BCC1977. The sequence goes on along the minus strand of NZ_CAJPGQ010000009.1, from coordinate 179,746 downwards.
CCGAAACGCGCATCGGCCTGTTCCCGGACGTCGGGATGAGCTGGTTCCTCGCGCGCGCGCCGGGTGCGATCGGCCGCTATCTCGCGGTGACCGGCGCGACGCTCGACGCGGCCGGCGCGCTGTATGCGGCGCTCGCCGACGTCTACCTGCCCGATGCCGCGCTGCCGGCGCTGCTCGATGCGCTGCGCAGTGCGCGCATCGAGAGCGGCGCGCAGGCCGTCGCGTGCGTGGCCGACGCGGCTGCCGCGCACAAGGTCGTGCCGACGCCCGACACCTCGGCGCTGGCCGACGCGCGCGCCGGGATCGACCGGCATTTCGCGCAACCCGATATCGGGGCGATCCTCGCGTCGCTCGACGCCGAGCAGGATTGCGCCGCAGTCGACGGGTGGGTCGAGAAGGCGACCCACGCGATGCGCAGCCAACTGTCGCCGTTGTCGATGGCCGTGTCGCTCGAAACCGTCGATCGGGCGCGCGGTGCGACGATGGCCGATTGCCTGCGGCGCGATCTCGATCTCACGCGTTCGACGTTCGCGCACGGCGACGTGATCGAAGGCGTGCGCGCGCTGATCGTCGACAAGGACCATCAACCGGTCTGGCGTTTCACGTCGACTGCCGAGATCGACCGGGCCGATGTGCTCGCGATGTTCGACAGTCCGTGGACACCCGACAGGCATCCGCTGCGCAAACTGAAGGACTGACGCGCCGCGGTATCGAAGCGAAAAGCAACAAGGCCGCCTGCATGTGCAGGCGGCCTTGTCGTTTGTGGATGCCGATCCGGCGCGGCGGCGGGAGGGCGGAACCTTGCCGCAAGCCGTGCGTTATTCGTCGCCGGCGTCGTCCGACATGAACGCGCGCATGAACACGAGCGCGCCGAAGCCCCACACCGCGTTCGTCGCGAAACCGGCTGCGAGCACCGGCATCATGTTGCCCGACGGCCAGATCCCGCGCAGCGGATCGATCGCGAACACGCGGGCGGCCGTCAGCACGATGCCGCCGAACACCAGCGCGCCGATCCACGGCGCCTCGCGGTCCGGCGACACGCGCAGCAGCCACGCCATCGGGATCGCGCAGCACGCGCTGATCAGCGCGTTCGCGACAAATTCAGGAATGCCGAGCGGCGCGAACGGTTGCGTCGAAAACCCGGCGGCGGCGATCAGGTCGGCCGTGTGCAGGAGCGCGAGCGTCGCTTCGCGAAAAAAGAGGGCGGCCAGGAAGCCGGACAGGAACGGCAGGATGACTTTCTGCATCGGTGAGTGCATTGCTGGCGCGGCCGGCCGGGGCTGTCCGCGCGTAGTTATTCGGATAGGTGCGTCATTATAGGGCCCGGCCGACGCGATATTCGCTGGAGCGTCGTGCTAATCACGAAAGCGGAAAACCTAAGCTCAAAAAAATCGTTCTAAAGCCCTGCGCCGATCCATAAACTGATTTCCCGGAAACAGCCGTGCAATCGCGTCCTCGCCCGCGGCACGGCCTGACCGGCGAGCCATCCCGATTCGAACGCACACCATGCATGCGCCGCTCATTCGCGACGCGAGCAGGGCCTCGTTTTATCCAGATTCCGGCAAGGACAGTCAAGCAGGAGCAGCAGATGAATGTTTTCTGGTTTATCCCCACGCACGGCGACAGCCGTTACCTCGGCACCGCCGAAGGCGCGCGCGCCGCGGATTACGATTATTTCAAGCAGATCGCCGTCGCGGCCGACACGCTCGGCTATGAAGGCGTGCTGTTGCCGACCGGCCGTTCCTGCGAGGATGCGTGGGTCGTTGCGTCGAGCCTGATTCCGGCGACGCAGCGTCTGAAGTTCCTGGTCGCCGTGCGTCCCGGCATCGCGTCGCCCGGCCTCGCGGCGCGGATGGCCGCGACGTTCGACCGTCTGTCGGGCGGCCGCCTGCTGATCAACGTCGTGACGGGCGGCGATGCCGCCGAACTCGAAGGCGACGGACTGTTCGCCGATCACGACACGCGCTACGAAATCACCGACGACTTCCTGAACATCTGGCGCGGGCTGCTGTCCGCATCGCACGACAACGGCGGCTTCGACTACATCGGCAAGCATCTGCAGTCGAAGGGCGGCAAGGCGCTTTATCCGCCCGTGCAGCGCCCGCATCCGCCGTTGTGGTTCGGCGGATCGTCGCCGGCCGCGCACGCGATCGCCGCGGATCACATCGACACCTACCTGACCTGGGGTGAGCCGCCCGAGGCCGTCGCGAAGAAGATCGCCGACATCCGCGCCCGCGCCGAGGCGCGCGGCCGCAAGATCAGGTTCGGCATTCGCCTGCACGTGATCGTGCGCGAGACCGAGGACGAAGCGTGGCGCGATGCCGAGCGCCTGATCAGCCGTCTCGACGACGAGACGATCGCCCGCGCGCAGAAGGCGTTCGCGAATATGGATTCGGAAGGCCAGCGCCGGATGGCCGCGCTGCACGGCGGCAAGCGCGGCGGCCGCGAGGCGCTCGAGGTGTATCCGAACCTGTGGGCCGGTGTCGGTCTCGTGCGCGGCGGCGCGGGGACCGCGCTCGTCGGCAACCCCGAGCAGGTCGCGGAACGCATGCGCGAATACGCGGATCTCGGCATCGAGACGTTCATCCTGTCCGGCTATCCGCACCTCGAGGAGTCGTACCGCTTCGCCGAGCTCGTGTTCCCGCTGATCAAGGGCAAGGGCGCGGCGCGGCCGTCCGGCCCGCTGTCGGGGCCGTTCGGCGAGATCGTCGGCAACAACTACCTGCCGAAGGCGAGCCAGAGCTGAACGAAGGAGGCCTGCGATGACAACGAAGACGTCGACGACGGGCGCTGCCGTGGCCGCCCGCGCGTGGCGCGGTATCGCGCCGTGGCTCGTGCCGCTCGCGCTGCTGGCCGCATGGGAGGTCGGCGCGCGCGTCGGCTGGCTGTCGACCCGCGTGCTGCCCGAGCCGGTGGCCGTCGTGCGTGCCGCGTGGTCGCTCGTGGCGTCGGGCGAGATGTGGGCGAACGTGAAGGTCAGTACCTGGCGCGCGCTGCTCGGTTTCGCGATCGGCGGCGGCGTCGGCCTGGCGCTCGGGCTCGCGACTGGATTATCGAAAGCGGCGGAGGTCGCGCTCGATTCGACGATCCAGATGATCCGCAATATCCCCGCGCTCGCGATGATTCCGCTCGTGATCCTGTGGTTCGGCATCGACGAGAAGGCGAAGCTGTTCCTCGTCGCGCTCGGCGTGTTTTTCCCGGTCTACATCAACACGTATCACGGGATCCGCTCGGTCGACGCGAACCTGATCGAGATGGCGAAGAGCTACGGCGTGCGCGGCTTCGCGCTGTACCGCGACGTGATCCTGCCCGGCGCATTGCCGTCGATTCTCGTCGGCGTGCGCTTCGCGCTCGGGCTGATGTGGGTGATGCTGATCGTAGCGGAAACGATCTCCGCGCAGTCGGGCATCGGCTACATGACGATGAACGCGCGCGAATTCCTGCAAACCGATGTGGTGGTGGTCGGCATCCTGCTGTATGCGGTGCTCGGCAAGCTGGCCGACGTGCTGGCGAAATGGATCGAGCGCGTGACGCTGCGCTGGCACCCCGCTTATCAATCAGGAGCAAAGGCATGAATGCGACGACTTCGGCGGCCGCCTACGGCCCGCTCGCCGGCGCAGACCTCGAGGCCGAACTGGCGCAGGCGCGCGTGACGGACGACGACGCACGCAATGCGGCGATCGTCGATCGGGACGGCGGTGGATCCGTCGTTCCGCTCGCGCGGCGGCGCACGGGCAGCCCGGCACAGGACGACGCGGTGACGCTGTCGGGCGTCAGCAAGCGCTTCGGCACGCGCACCGTGCTCGACAACGTCGAGCTCGGCATCGCGCGCGGCAGCTTCGTCGCGATCGTCGGTCGCAGCGGCTGCGGGAAATCCACGCTGCTGCGTCTCGTCGCGGGACTCGAGGCCCCGAGCAGCGGCGCGCTCGTGACGCGCGGCGAGGGCGGCGGCACGCTCGACACGCGGATCATGTACCAGGATGCGCGGTTGCTGCCGTGGAAGACCGTGCTGCAGAACGTGATGCTGGGCCTGGGTCGCGGCGCACGCGAGCAGGCGCGCGCGGTGCTCGACGAAGTCGGACTGCTCGAGCGCGCGAACGACTGGCCCGCCCAGCTGTCGGGCGGTCAGCGGCAGCGCGTCGCGCTCGCCCGCGCGCTCGTGCACCGGCCGCAACTGCTGCTGCTCGACGAGCCGCTCGGTGCGCTCGACGCGCTGACCCGCATCGAGATGCATGCGCTGATCGAGCGGTTGTGGCGCGAGCATCGGTTCACCGCGCTGCTCGTCACGCACGACGTGCAGGAAGCCGTCGCGCTCGGCGACCGGATCCTGCTGATCGAGCAAGGGCGCGTCGCCCTCGATCAGTCCGTCCCGCTCGACCGGCCGCGTGCGCGCGCGTCGGCCGCGTTCGCGGCGCTGGAAGACCGTGTGCTGCAACGCGTGCTCGCCGGCGGGCCGGGCGGGGGCGAGCAGGGCGCGGCGCCTGAAGTCGATCACGTACGACCGGTCGGGCAGATTCGCTGGGCCGTTTAAATCCGGGCGGCACCGGCCGCCCGTTCTCAGACTTTTTTCTTCGGAGCGATCAACCCGATGAGCATCACTGCAATCAACGTGCGTAACCAGTTCAAAGGCAAGGTGAAGGAGATCATTCGCGGGCCCGTGGTGTCCGAGGTCGACGTCGAGACGCCGTTCGGCATCGTCACGTCGGTGATCACGACGCGCTCGGTCGACGAACTCGAGCTGAAGGTCGGCGCGGAAGTCGTCGCGCTCGTGAAGTCCACCGAAGTGTCGATCGCGCGCCTCTGAACGTGTTTCCGGCGCCGGGCGCCGCGGACGGTCCGTCGGGCCGTCCGTGGCCCCCGGTTCTATTGTCGAGCGTTTGCCTCGGTATTCGGCGTCAGGACGAAGTGCTAGGATGGAGCGACACCGACGCCGGAGGCCACGCATGACCCCCATCCTTTCTCCCGAAGCCATCGAGGCGCTGAAGTGGATCGACCAGTTCGGCGACAGCCGGCCGGTCCCCGCCGCGTTCGACGACGTCGTCTATGCGTTGCTGAACGAAGGGCTGATCTACCAGGCGGCGGCCGGCCGTGTCGACCTGACCGCCGACGGCAAAGCCGTTTTGTCCAACGAATACGATTGAGCGCACGGCGCCGGCCGCCGTGGCGGCCCGGCGCTGCATCGCCACGGAGCGAGCGATGGAACCGAGAGGCAGCGATCTCGGCGATTTCAGCGAGCCGTACCGCGGCTACGAGATCGAGGTGAAGACCGAGCAGGTGTGGGACGGCGAGCATGCGCACTACCGCGTGCTGCAGGGCGCGGCCGTGCGGATCGACTGGCGGCTCGTGAAGGTCGACGGGATGCTGCTGACCGAACGGCGCGTGATCGAGCGCGTACTCGACGAGGCGCGGCGGGCCGTCGACGCCGAACTGGGCGAGGGCGGGCCGGTCTAGTCAGGCTGCCGGGCCGGCCTGGTCGCGTTGCGGTAAAATGTCAGGTTGTTTCCCGCGCCGCTTGCTGCCCCGAATTCCATGTCCGCACCGTCCTCGCTTCCTCCCCGCCGCGTTTCCGTGGCGCCCATGCTCGACTGGACCGACCGTCATTGCCGGTCGTTCCATCGCACGCTGACGCGCGATACGTGGCTGTATACGGAAATGATCACGACGGGCGCGCTGCTGTTCGGCGACGCCCAGCGGCATCTCGCGTTCACGCCGAACGAATCGCCGGTCGCGCTGCAACTGGGCGGCAGCGAACGGGACGATCTCGCGCGCGCCGCGAAACTCGGCGAGCAGTGGGGCTATGACGAGATCAACCTGAATTGCGGCTGTCCGTCCGAGCGCGTGCAGCGCGGTGCGTTCGGCGCGTGCCTGATGAACGAGCCGCAACTCGTTGCCGACTGCGTGAAGGCCATGCGCGATGCGGTGTCGGTGCCGGTCACGGTCAAGCACCGGATCGGGGTCGACACGGTCGAGGATTATGCGTTCGTGCGGGACTTCGTCGGCACGGTAGCGGAGGCGGGCTGCGAGACGTTCGTCGTGCACGCGCGCAATGCGATCCTGAAGGGGCTGTCGCCGAAGGAGAACCGCGAGATCCCGCCGCTCAAGTACGACTATGCGTATCAGCTGAAGCGCGATTTCCCGTCGCTGGAGATCGTGATCAACGGCGGGATCAAGACGCTCGACGAAGTCGCGCAGCATCTCGAGCATGTGGACGGCGTGATGCTCGGCCGCGAGGCTTATCACAACCCGTATGTGCTCGCGGGTGTCGATGCGCGCTTCTATGGGGCGACTGCGGCGGTGCCGACGCGTGAGGAGGCCGAGGCGAAGCTGATCGAATACTGCGCGGCGGAACTGAAGCGCGGCACGTATCTCGGCGCGATCGTTCGGCATGCACTCGGGCTCTATCGTGGCGTTGCGGGTGCGCGGGGCTGGCGTCGTGTGCTGTCGGACAACAAGAAGCTCGCGCGCGGCGATCTGGCCGTGTTCGATGAGGCGCGCACGCATCTGAACGACGCTCTCGAAAATTTTGAAAAAAATGCTTTGCAAGACGGAAAAGTCTTCGTATAATCTTGTTCTTCGCTGCTGAACACGAAACGAAACAGCGAAGAAACAAAGCAGTATCAGTGGTGGCTGTAGCTCAGTTGGTAGAGTCCAGGATTGTGATTCCTGTCGTCGTGGGTTCGAGTCCCATCAGCCACCCCAAAATTCTGAAACAAAACAGGCGCTTCGGCGCCTGTTTTGTTTTGTGCGGAAAATTCGATGCGATTGCATCGATTCGAGCCGTGCCATTTCCAGAGCGTTCTGCTCGTCATCCATCCATGTCGCGTCAGTCGGCGGAAGCAGTTTCGATACTGAGACCGCATGCTGAGTCACGTCACTCGCGCGTGCCCGATCCATCAAGCGGCCGCTGCTCATGCGCCCGCAAAGCGAAACGGCGACCGGATTCGCTCATCGCCTCGCAGATTGGCGGAATACACCAATGACTTGGCGTGAACCGCCAATGCTTGACAGTCTTACATTCATGTAATGTATCGGTTCCTCGTGCCCTGAACTTTGCAGGGCCGTTCGGTCCCGACGACCCGGAAGGCGTCGGGACATTTTTTCGGCGGTGCCGTCGAGGAATTGCAGAAGTTGCAGGCGTCACAGTGAACTACACGATGACCACGGCATGACGCGTACCGCCGCACGCAATTCACTATTCAACCCGCCGTTGAAACGTCGCGATTGCTACACTTTCCCGGCCCCCATCGCACAACCAGAGCGCCCCCCGCATGCCGGAAAACCGCACCATCACGCTGCGCAGCGCGACACCACGCGACGCGGAACGCATCGCTCGCTTGCACACGCTGAGCTGGCAGAACGCATACAGCCATATTTTGCCCGCGGCCTATCTGTCCGATGAGGTGCCGACGGAACACGCGACGCGGTGGCGAAACTATTTCGACCGCAACGAAGCGGAGTGGGGCCTTGTGCTGATCGCGGAATCCGACGGCGCATCGGTCGGTTTCGTCAGCGCCGAACAACCGGTCGATCCGGCGCGCGGCGTCCTGCTCGATTGCCTGCACGTCCATCCCGCCCATCACGGATGCGGTACCGGCAAGCGCATGATCGAAGCCGTTCGCGCATGGGCCCGCCATATCGGCGTGGACAAGGTTCATCTCTCGGTACTCGACGGCAACGTTCGCGCGATCGGTTTCTACGAGCATAACGGCTGGCGACTGGCAGGCGTCGAAACCAGCATCATCGGGCGGACGGAGGTTGCCGACCGTATCTACGTGATCGAAGCCTGACGCCCTGTCAGCACCGAAACCCGAGGCCGCACGCTGCACGACCCGTTCCGCAAAAGATGCAGCGTCGTGTCCGTCGGTCCGTTACTCGCCGCAATACCGCACGAGCAAATCCGCCTCCGTTTCATGCACCTCGACAGGCAGGCTCGTCGCCCCCGCATACGCCAGATAGCGCGCGCGATGCTGACCGTTCCGGAACGACGCGACGCCGACTTTCGACAGCCCCGGAAGGCCGAGCAGCGTCCGCGTTCTCACCTCGCGAAACGTGATGAAGGGCATGTCGGGAATCCGCGCTTCGGCCGGGTCGAGGAAATCGCGGATGCCGGCGGCCTTGCCGGGCGCCCAGTATTGAACCGACGGCAGCACATAGTCGGTGGTGTCGCGATCGGCGCACGCGAGCAGCTTCGTCAGGTTGACCGTCACGACGCGATGCCGCGAGTCGTCGGATGCGAATACCCGCTTGAGATGCGTATAGGCATAGGCGGCGTGTCCCGGAAGCTGGATGATCCAGACCTCGACGCCGTCATGTTGTGCCCGAGCGAGTGTCATTGTTTCCTTGGATGGGGCAAGCGATTTTTGTGGCCGGAGTGTAGCAGCGCGGCTGCGGCCGTGGAGCAGGCGGAAACCCGAAATCGACGGGGCGGAATCATGCGCGAACGAACGCGGCGCGAATCGCGCTCGGAGCGGGGGCTGGACGGGTGCCGCCGTGCATTTTCAGTCGCGGTCGACAGCCTGCGAGAATATCGCGATACGGCCTGTCGGCATGACGCGCGGTCCGGAATTCACACAAGATTCACGCAGCGCGTGAAGCCGGACTGGCGCTGCGCATCATAAGAACCGAGACGGTGGATTGGCCGGAGAAAATCATGTCGCCGGAACTTGAGATCGAATATCTCGATTACCGCTTCACCGCGACGCTCGAAACCCGGGAAACGGGGCGAGTCGCCGTGGTCGACTGGCAACTGGATTCCGTTTCTCGAAGCAAGACGCTCGCGTGGGCCGTGTTCGACCGTTTTCTGAAACGCAACGACTTCGCGGACGAGGACGACGCGCGTGCCCATATCGTCGACTGGCTGGAGCAGTTGGTCAGCCCGCAAGGCGCGCCGCTCGTCGAAATCACCGCGGCGACGGCGGCTGCGGCCGGTGCTGTTGGTAACGCCGGTGCGGTCGCCAGCGTTGATGCTTCCACCGCGGAAATCGTCAGTGAGGTCGTCGTCGAAATCGCCAGCGATCTCGACTGGATCGACATGATTGCCGGATGGTTGACGGACGGCCCGGCGTAGCGTCGGGTTCGCACCGTTTCGAATCGAATGATTTCGATCGTGAATCATCGTTTCACGAAAATCCGGAAAGAAAGGCGCTGATTCAAGGAAAAATGGAATCACGCCGCTTTGACAATGCATGCGCAATACCGGAGACTGGCGCGCGACTAAAAAATCGCCGATATAAATCAAAAAAATCCGGACTCGCAACATGAAAAGAAGAACGCTGCTGACTGCCGGCGCGATCGTCGCTGCCGCCAGTCTGACAGGCTGTACGGCGATGCTGTTCGAAAACGGCCGCTATGAAGAAACCGCCGGTCGATTCCTCGTCAGCGAGGATGGCAAGAAATTCGTCGTGCTCGGCAACCAATATCACTACGTCTTCGACATGCCCGCGCATCTCGGCGCCGTGCTGGCCGCGTCCTACCGGAAGTCGATCCAGGCGGCGCTCTATGGATTCGTCGCGCAGGGCAGCAAGATCTCGGGCGAATACCGGCTCGTGCTTTCCCGCACCGGCATGACGGACGACGACTGGGCGCGCGCGCAGGCGGACGGCTTTACGACGTCCCCTCAGGGCGAACTGAGCATGGAAGGCGCGCTGGACGGTTCGCGCTATCGGGCCGACGGGTTTGAGCAGGGCAAGACGTGGTCGTCGTTTTCCCATACCTACACGATTGAGGTCGACGACCGACTCACGAAGGGCGACAAGGCCGTTCGCGTGCTCGCGACGCCCGTTACGCTGGTGGCCGATGGCGTGATGATGATCGGGGCGGTGGTGTTGTTCCCGGTGATCGTCGTGGTCGCCGCGCCGCTCGCCGGCGTCGCGCGCTGAACATGACGTGATGCGCGCGGCACCCAGTCTTTCCGGTTGAAAGGGTGAGTTGCCGCACAGACGGTTGCAGGGGCCACGATCAGAATCTGGCCGGTTGACCGTTCTACCCCGGCCCGGTCAACCGTTTCCCCGCTCGCTCGCGCAGGAGCGGGGGCTTTTTGCCCGTACGACGCATGCAAGCCGCGTCGGCGGAACCGGACAGGCGTTCGGCAGGCGGCGTTTCGCGCACCGGTATCCGTTCGCCTGATCCACATGAATCGCTTTCCTCGTGCCTGGGCGATCGCTTGGGCCCATCGCCGGTTGCGGCCGGCGATGCCTTCGTCCCGGCGGCGCGCGGTCGCGCTGCCGGGACGCTTTTCGTACCGGACCCGTCAAGGTCCGAACGCGCGCGACGCGCGTGTCAGCGGAATCAGCCTGCCTGCTCGACGCTGGTTTCCCAGCCGTCGTATTCGCCGCCGAGCGCGCGCACCTCGCGATTGACTTCGAGCGTATGGTGCGTGACGTCGGCCAGCGCCATCGTGCCTTCGTGCGCGAACCGCACGGCCGATTTGCCGTCCTCGGTCGGCGCGACCGATTCGACCAGATAGCCTTTCGACTCGGCCCAGTCGGCGAACTGGTGCGCGTCGCTCGGTTCCGGGAAGTAGGCCCAGTGCATCACGCGCCGGCTCACGTCGCTCACGTCGCCTTTCTGCCGCAGCGCGTCGAGCACGCGCATGTCGCGCATCAACTGCCAGTCGTCGTCGGTCGGGTAGAGCGTGCGCCAGTACGTTTCCTTGTCAGGGTCGTCCTGGTACGCGTACTGAAGTGCGTAGGTCGTCTGTTCGGCCAGCGAGTCGACGATCTCGCCCGCGGATTCTTCGTCGAACGGCACGTAGAACAGGAAATCCTGGTTGCCGTCGACCGTGACGCGGCCGACCTGCACGCCGTTTTTCGCGGTCACCGCGGCGTCCAGCAGATCCTCGATCTTCGTGAGATCGGCGAACTCGTCACCACTGGGCAGGCCGTCGGGCGTCGGATGCGCAAGCGTGACGCGCACGCTGAGCAGCGACGTGCGCGGATCGCTTTCGGCGATTTCCGCAAAGCCGTGATTGAAGCTGATGAAGGCCTGATGGTCGCCCATTCTGGCAGGGAAGGTTCCCCAGGCGTCGGTCATGTGTTTCTCCCGTGCACGATTGTCTGTTGACGGTTGCAAAGCGTCCCAATGTATCATCGAAAATCGCGTTGGCCGAAGCCACGCGCGTGGGTGATCGCGCGTCCGGTGGGCCCGGTGGCGGTCGCATGCGCGTGCCGTCGTGTCATCGCCGGTTTACATCGTCTGGCGTTCGCCCGGCCGTAATCGTTTCGAAGGAGATTCCGATGTCGATGTTCGCGGTGAATGGTGTCCGAATCGATGTGCGCAGTGCGCGTGTGACGCACGTGCGCTGGGCGGCCGTCAATCCGGCGGACAGGTCATGGGCGGCGACGCCGAGCGAGGCGTCGGTGGCGGACGTGGCACGCGCGCTTGCGGCCGGCAACGACGTTCGCGCCGTGTTTGACGAAGCGGACGGAACGGCGGTGGGGCCGAGGCTGAAGCGCGTGCTGTATCGCGACGCGTCGGAAGGAATCGAGCTCGACATCGATGCGACGAACGAGTCGCGTACGTTGCGCGACCTTCCGCAGATCTGAGCGGCGATCGGCGCGCGTTCCGACGAGCCGAGCACAAGCGGATCATGCTGTCGCGCATGAAGCCATGTCCGGATGCGCCGTCGCCCCGTGGGCGGCCGCACGCTGTCTGATGCTCGCGGCCCGTCGGACCGAAGCCGCGCAGCCGTCCGTGCCGCCGTCGCCCGAGACGGCATCGATTCCGGCAGCGTCGCCGGCGGTGCCGATTCGCGGGATCGGCTTCGCGCCACACCTCGCCGGGCCGAGCCACTGGGCGGTCGGTCAGTGCACGTCCAACGGCGCGCTCAAGGTGTGCAATTGACGAGGGGCGCCCAGGCAATGAACGAAGCAAGCGAAACGGACGATTCCGTCTGGCGGGTCGATCCGGTTGCGGGAACGGTTATTGGTGCATTGCCGATGGTTCTGCCGGTCGACAGCCCCAGCTTCAGGCGCAAGGCGATCATCTGCGCGGTGCTGGCCGGGTTGGTCGCGTGCGGGTACGCGGCCGACCTGACGCTCTGGCCGGTGGCGGCGCTGGCCGTGTTGCTGGCGCTCATCAGCGGCGGCTTTTTCTTCGTGTCGCGTCGCGAGCTGGCGCTGCATCTCGACGAAACCGGCTTCGGGCTGATCGGTTCCGTGCGCGAAAAGCCAGTCACGCCATGGCGCGACGTAAGCGAATTCGGGATCGTCAGCATCGCGGGCAACCGTTACATCGGCTATCAGTTCTCGCCGCACTCGCCGCGCGCCAAGGTGCCCGGCGGCGTGATGCTGCCGATCAACCGGTTCGCCGGCCTGCCGCTCGACGCAGTGGCCGTGTTGCTCGAAACGTGCCGCCGACAGTTCGGCATGCCGGACGATCGCGTCGGCCGGACGGACTGATTCGGCGCGTCGCGCATGACCTGGCCGGCTTGTCCCGAACGAACAAAAAAAATATCGCCAGGCGTGTCGATTTCCGTCGAGCCCGTCCGTCGTAGCATCGGAGGCGTGCGCATCGTGCGTCCGTCCCGAATTCCGACACGACAACCGACTGAAGGAGCGACACCCATGGCCACGTCCGTCAACCCGATCCCGGAAGGGATGCGCACGCTGACACCGCATCTGATCTGCGCCGGCGCAGCCGCAGCGATCGACTTCTACAAGCGTGCGTTCAACGCGACCGAACGGTTCCGCCTGCCCACGCCGGACGGCCGGCTCGCGCATGCGTGTCTCGCAATCGGCGATTCGACGCTGATGCTCGTGGATGAAATGCCGGAGCACGGCGCAGTCGGGCCGAAGACGCTGAAAGGCACGCCGGTCTGCCTCCACCTGTTCGTGCGGGACACCGATGCGGCGATCGCGCAGGCCGTCTCGGCCGGTGCGACGGTCACGATGCCGGCCGCCGACATGTTCTGGGGCGATCGCTATGGGCAGGTGGAGGATCCGTTCGGCCATCGCTGGTCAATCGCGACCCACCAGCGCGATCTGACGCCCGAGCAGATCGCGGAAGCGATGGCGAGCGCGCCGCCGTGCGGCGGCTGACCGAACGGGGCGCATCGGACTGAGCAACGCTGGCGGCCGCCGCGGCGCGTATCGGCGCGCGGTTCGTCCGCGTTCGGGCGTCGGCGGCCTTGCCGCGCTGCTTGTCCTCGTTCCTCGTATCGGCGCCGAGCGGCCGATTCGAGCAGGTCGGCCACCGCGCGATGTGGCCGACACCGAACCGGATCGCATGGCCGCGTGCGTCGGCCGCGTTACGCAGCGCGCGTGCCTGCGTGACGCGCTCGATCGGCTCGCCGACATCGGCCGCGTCGGTGGCGCTCGGCAGCACGACGAATGCGTCGCCGCCGAGTCGGGCGATTACGTCGCTGTCGCGCGGCGCACCGGTCAGCGAGGCCGCGACGGCCTCGAGCGCGCATGCTCCGGTGCGCTGTCACGACGGGGCGAGCAGGGTTGCCATGTCGATGCGACGCGAACGCTTCACGCGGCGTGCGTTGCTGCCGGACAGGCAATTCGATGTCCGGTGCCTCAAGCTGTCCGACGTGATGCCGTAAACAGGGCGAGATCAATCGTTCTTTTATCGCACCATGGTTCGAATTCTGTACGCGGGGTATCTCGCGTTGACGCTGTATCTGCTCTATCCGATGGTCCAGAACACGCTGACCTTCAGTGCGGACTGCGTACTCGGCGCGCTGCCTGGCGGTACGCACGATCGACCGAAGCCTTCGGCAAGCGATGCGCGTGCGCATGCGAGCCGGTGTGTCGCGACCACGCAGATCGCGGAGCGCTCGCCCGACATCCACTGATTTCGACTGATTCCACCGATCGCGGCGCCGTCACGTCCGGTGTGCAGGCCATTCGGCCAGGTTGATCGGCACGTCATGCGCACCGATCATTGACGACATCACGGCGCGAATGTGCGCAACGACGCGCGCCGGCCGCGCCGCGCGCGAACGGCGCTTGCGAGCGCGTGCGTGCGAGGCGTCAGTACGACGAGCGGTACGGCGTGCCCTGATCGAAGCGGCTTTGCCAATGCGTGAGGTAGCGCGACGCGAGTTGCGGATTGTTCCAGACCACGACGACGTTTTCGGAATTGCGGCTGGCGGCCGACGCGCTGTAGTTGAACGAACCCGTCTCGACATGTTCCGCATCGATCACGAGGTACTTGTCGTGGTGGATGGCATAGGCGTCGATCGTGCGCGTCGGAATGCCCGCGTTGACGAGCAGGTTCAGCGCCTGCTTGCTGCTCTTCGCGCGATTGCCCTTGTCGTCCACGACGACCGCGACATTCACGCCGCGCCGCTTCGCGGCGAGCAGCGCGCGCGTGACGGGCGGCGACGTAAACGAGTAGGCGGCCACGCGAATCGAGGTGCGCGCGGCGCCGATTGCCTTCAGCACGAGCGCCTCGGCACCGCCATCGGGCGAGAACGCCGATTCGACCACCTGCGTGGCGGGCGCTTCATGGGTCGGGGTCGGCAGCAGTTGCGCGATGAAGTCGATCGCCTGCTGCAGCAGCGATTCGTTGTGCGTCTTGCCGAAGGCGGCGAAGGGTGTGGCGAGCAGGGAAGCGGCGAGGCAGGTGGCGGCGAGGCGTTTGCGCGACAACATCTTGGACAGCGAATGATTTTGAGACAGCGGGCCGTGAGTGTAACGCAGACACGGCGGCGCGGTCACGCCCGGATGTGAATGAGACGCATGGTGCGGCAGCCCGGAGCGGGCGATGCGGTGAAGTTCATCGTGCCGCGCGGTATCTGCATCGGCTCGGTGGTCGTGCCGCGTGACGGAAGGCGATGATGAGCGCGTGCGTATGCAGACGGCACGGTACGGTCCCCGCGTGACGAAACGCGGGGATGTGCCGGCGCAGGTTCAACGCACCGTGTGGTCGATGAGATTGGAACGGTAGACAAGGCGCGGCCGCACGAATGACGCTCGGAGGCGGAAACGCATGCAACCTACGCACACATGATGGCCGCAGCGCGCTACCGTGCGCGCGCAACAGGCGCTCGGCATGACGCGTCAGGCATCGAGCGGTCCGGCCGCCTCGCGGGCGACCCATCCGGGCCCGGGTTCCGGCTGCACGTCGTGCGCGTCGAGCGGCTCGCCGCACGCCGAGCACACCGCGACCGCATGCATCAGCTGACCACAGGCGCGATGGCGCAATTGCACCGGCGGCCCCTGGCCGTCGTCCTTCCAGCGGTCGCCCCAGGTCATCAGCGCGAGCAGGGCCGGGTAGAGGTCGAGGCCTTTTTCGGTCAACCGGTATTCGAAGCGCGGCGGGCGCTCCTGATACGCGCGCTTGACCAGCACGCCTTCGTCGACGAGGCGCGCGAGCCGCTCGGCCAGGACGTGACGCGTGAGGCCCAGTTGCGTCTGGAATGCATCGAAGCGGCGGCAGCCGAGAAAGGCGTTGCGCAGGATCAGCATGGTCCAGCGATCGCCGAGCACGGCAAGCGTGCGCGCGACCGAGCAGTTCAGCGTACCGATGTCATCCCATTTCATGATCGAGTCTCGTGCGACGGTTCAACGAAGGAGCGGGTTCGATTATAGAACTGACCTTCGGTTGCATCGGGCGTCGGCTGCGTTGACAAGCCCGGTTCGGTTGTCAATAATGAGTTCCAATTTGGAACTTACTAGCGCGGCGACGCGCGTTCAATCAGGAGACAACCCGATGAATCCGCTTTCCCTGTCCGGTCTCGAACTGCTGCGCGCGGCGGCGGCGGGCGATCTGCCGCTCGCGTCGATCTCGGAGACGATCCCGATGCGGCCGCTGGGCGTCGAGCTCGGTTACGTGCAGATGTCCGCGCGGGCGGACGAACGGCATCTGAATCCGCTCGGCGGCGTGCACGGCGGGTTCGCCGCGACGGTGCTCGATTCGGTCACGGGCTGCGCGGTGCACTCAATGCTCGACGCGGGCGTCGGCTACGGCACGGTCGACCTGCACGTGAAGATGCTGCGTCCCGTGCCGCGCGATGTCGACCTGATCGCGGAAGGGCGCGTGATTCACCTGTCGCGTTCGCTCGGCGTCGCCGAAGGCACGCTGAAGACGCCGGATGACAAGATCGTCGCGCACGCATCGGCAACCTGCTTCATTCAGCGGCCGCAATGACGGAAGACGTGGCGTCGTCACGTCGGCTCGGCCATCGGACGTCGTCCGAACAACGCGCACCCGCATGCGGAGTCGGCCGTAACCCGCATGCGCGAGTGCCTCACGCACATCGCAGGCCGCCTGTAAGCGAACGCATCGGCCGTCTGAAGCGTTCGCTTCAGTGTGATAGCGTTCCTGCTTTCCACTGACGCGACAGGAACAGCATGGAATACCGCACACTCGGCGATTCGGGCATCGAGGTCAGCCTGATCGGTCTCGGCACGATGACGTGGGGCGAGCAGAATTCGGAACGCGACGCCCACGAGCAGATCGATTACGCGCTCGGGCAGGGCGTCACGCTGATCGATGCCGCGGAGATGTACCCGGTGCCGCCGAAGCCCGATACCCAGGGGCGCACGGAACAGTACATCGGTACCTGGCTCGCGCAGCATCGTGCGCAGCGCGACCGGATCGTGCTCGCGACGAAGATCGCGGGCCCGGCGCGGCAGCCGCACAATCCGCGCCATATTCGCGGCGAAGGCAACCAGTTCGACCGCAAGAACCTGACCGAGGCGCTCGACGGCAGCCTCAAGCGCCTGCAGACCGACTATGTCGACCTGTACCAGCTGCACTGGCCGGATCGCAGCACGACGACGTTCGGCCGGCCCGCGTATCCGTGGGTCGACGATGCCTATACGGTGCCGATCGAGGAAACGCTGGGCGTGCTCGCGGAATTCGTGAAGGCCGGCAAGGTCCGCGCGATCGGCGTGTCGAACGAAACGCCGTGGGGCGTCGCGCAGTTCCTGCGCGCGGCCGAGAAGCTCGGGCTGCCGCGCATCGCGAGCATCCAGAATCCGTACAGCCTGGTGAACCGCACGTTCGAGAACGGCCTGTCCGAGTTCACGCATCGCGACGGCGTCGGCCTGCTCGCGTATTCGCCGCTCGCGTTCGGCTGGCTGTCCGGCAAGTACGAGAACGGCGCACGTCCGGCCGGCGCGCGCATCACGCTGTTCGAGCGCTTCCAGCGTTACAGCAAGCCGCAGGCGGTCGAAGCGACGTCGCGCTACGTCGCGCTCGCGACACGGCACGGGCTGTCGCCCGCGCAGCTCGCGCTCGCGTTCGTCAACAGCCGGCCGTTCGTGCGCAGCAACCTGGTCGGCGCGACGTCGCTCGCGCAACTGAAGGAGAACATCGGCAGCATCGATGTGACGCTGTCCGACGAGATCCTCGCCGAGATCGACGCGCTGCACGAACTGCAGCCGAATCCGGCGCCGTAAGCGGCGCGCGGCCCGCGCGGCATGGATGCCGTAACGGGCCGCGTCCGGCGCGTATTGGCGCGCCGTCGTTTCCTTCACGCGCGCGGTCAGCGCATCCCGAGCCGCGTGCGCGCGACCAACAGTGCGACGAGACTCAACACCGCGCAACCCATCAGGTACAGCGCCGGCGACAGCCGGTTGCCGGTCGCGCTGATCAGCCACGTGATCACGAACGGCGCGAAGCCGCCGAACAGCGTGACGCCCGTGTTGTAGCTGACCGCGAGGCCGGTGGCGCGGGTCTGCGACGGGAACAGCTCGGCCATCAGCGCCGGCAGCGCGCCGCAGTAGGTCGCCTTCAGCAGCCCGATCCAGATCAGCGCGGCGAGCATCGTCGCGAACGACGCGTGACGCGTGAGCCACGCGAACGTCGGCCAGACGGTGACGAGCATCAGCACGGCCGCCGCCGCCATCACGCGCGTTCGCCCGGTGCGATCGGACAGGTGGCCGACGAGCGGCGTGACGAGCGTCAGCACGAAGCCGGTCGCGAGCGTGGCCGCGAAGCCCGTCGATGCCGGCAGCCCGAGCTGCTTGATCGCATACGTCGGCATGTACAGCACCATGTAGTTGATCGCGGTCGAGATCACGAGCACGCCGATCGACAGCAGCACGCGCATCTTCTGGTCCGCGAACAATTCGCGCACGGGCGCTTCGGAGCGCGCCTGCGTCTTGAACTCGATGCCTTCGTCGACGTAGCGGCGGATGTAGAGCCCGACCGGGCCGATCGCGAGGCCGAACAGGAACGGCACGCGCCAGCCCCAGCTTTCGAGTTGCGCAGGGCTCAGCGTCGACGTCAGCAGCGCACCGAAGCCCGACGCGAGCAGCGTCGCGAGACCCTGGCTCGCGAACTGCCAGCTCGACATGAAACCGCGCCGCTGCGGCGCGTGTTCGACGAGGAACGCGGTCGAGCTCGCGAATTCGCCGCCGGCGGAAAACCCCTGCATCAGCCGCGACAGCATGATCCCGAGCGGCGCGAGGATGCCGATCGACGCATAGGTCGGCATCAGCGCGATCAGCAGCGTGCCGGCCATCATCATCCCGATCGACAGCAGCAGCGACGCCTTGCGGCCCGCGCGGTCCGCGTAGGCGCCAAGCACGAAGCCGCCGATCGGCCGGATCAGGTAGGACAGCCCGAACGTGCCGAGCGTGAGCAGCAGCGACGTCGCCTCGCTCGTCGCGGGGAAGAACAGCTTGGCGATCGTCACCGCGAAAAAGCCGTAGACGATCAGGTCGAACCATTCGAGCGCATTGCCGATCGACGCGGCGAAGATGATGCGCCGGATCTTCGCGGCGCTGGGGCGCGCGGCGTCCTGCGAGGTCAGGGTAGTCGTATTCATCGTGTGAGCAGGTCCCGAGAAAGGGGCGAAGCGCGTTACAGGGCGGCGCCGGCCGCGGCGGGTGCCGCGCGGCGAACGGGCGGCGCGGCGTCGCCGAGATCCCAGAAGAGGCCGGCCATCATCTGCAGTCCCTCGCGCACGACGCTCGCGAGCAGGTGCTCGTCGGGCGCGTGCTGCGAGCACGCCGGATACGAGTGCGGCACCCACAGCGTCGGCAGCCCGAGCGTATCGGCGAACACCTCGTTCGGCAGCGTGCCGCCGAGGTTCGGCAGGATCGCGGGTTGCTTGCCGGTCGTATGCGCGAGCGACGCGACGGCCCAGCGGACCCACGGATCGTCCGGCGGCAGGCGCGTCGCCGGTGCGCCGCGTTCGACGTCGATCTCGATGTCGGCGAAGCCGTGCGCATCGAGATGCGCACGCAGGTGTGCGTGCAGTGCTTCCCAGTCGGTGCCGACCACGAAACGCAACTGGCAGTGCGCATACGCGACGGGCGGAATCGCATTGACCGGATGGTCGGGATTGCCGGCCTTGAACGCGAGAATCTCGAACGTGTTCCAGCCGAACACGCGCTCGGCGGCGGAGAGGCCGGGCTCGCCCCAGTCGGCGTCGAGCGCCGGATCGCCGGGGCCGCCGCCGACGGACAGGTCGGCGAGTGCGGTGCGCACGGCGGCCGGGATCGGCGGCGGACGCAGCCCCGCGACGCGGATCGCGCCGCGCGCATCGACGAGGCTCGCGAGCGCGTTCGCGAGCACGGTTGCCGGGTTGCGCAGCAGGCCGCCCCAGTTGCCCGAGTGATGGCCGCCGTCGCGGGCGCGCAGGCTGAGCTTGAAGTTGACGGAGCCGCGCGAGCCGAGGAACACGGTCGGACGTTCGGCGGTGAGGCGCGGCCCGTCGGACGCGATCAGCACGTCGGCCGCGAGCGTGTCGCGTTCCTGGCGGCACAGTGCGTCGAGGCCCGGCGACCCCGTTTCCTCGCCCATCTCGATCAGCAGTTTCGCGTTGAAGCCGAGCCGGCCGCCGCGCGCGTCGAGCACGCTCGCCAGCGCGGCCAGGTTGATCGTGTGCTGGCCCTTGTTGTCGGCGCTGCCGCGGCCGTACCAGCGATCGCCGTCGACGGTCAGCGTCCACGGCGACAGCGGCGCGCGCCATTGCGCGTCGTAGCCGCGCACGACGTCGCCGTGGCCGTAGATGAGCACGGTCGGCAGCGCGTCGTCCTCGTGGCGCGACGCCAGCAGGAACGGGCCGCCGCCGTCGACCGGGTTCTCGACGATCCGCGACGTGAAGCCCAGGCGCGCGGCCTCCGGCGCGATCTCGTCGGTCAGGTAGGCGCGCAGCGCGGCGCCCGAGCCGCTGTCCTGGCTTTCGGTGCGCAGGCCGACGCGGCGGCTCAGGGTCGTGAAGAACGCGCCCGATTCGAACTGGTTCAGCGCGTGCTGGATGGCGGCGGTACGGCTCAAGACGGGTCTCCTGTATCGGTTTTCCGGCGGGCGCGGCGCGCACGACCGGGAGTGCGATCGATTCTAGAAAGCCGTTTTTTTTGTCACAATGATCGAATTTCGAACATTTCTTTGCCGAAAAGGCAAAGCGGATCGGCCTGGACGACGGGCCCGGGGACAGAACGATGGCGGCTTTCCTGCATGGTCTTGCGCTGCGGTATTTCGTCGAAGTGGCGCGCACCGGGTCGATCAGCGACGCATCCGCGCGGCTGCACGTGGCCGTCTCGGCGATCAGCCGGCAGATCGCGAAGCTCGAGAGCGAGCTCGGCGCACCGCTGTTCGAGCGCCGGCCGCGCGGGATGGCGCTGTCGGAGGCCGGCGAACGGCTGCTGGGCTTCGCGCAGCGCAGCCTGCTGGAGGCCGAGCACGTGATGAAGGAAATCGGCGGGCTGGAGGCGCTGCACGGCAGCCTGCTGAAGGTCGCCTGCTCGGAAGGGTTCGCGATCGATTTCCTGCCGGGCGCGCTCGCGGGCTTCAAGGCGCGCCACCCGGGCGTCGATTTCTCGGTGTGGGTCGTGTCGCCGGCGGAGGCGACGCGGCGCGTGCGCGACGGCGATGCCGACATCGGGCTGACGTTCAGCCTGGCGCCGGAGCAGGGCGTGCGCGTCGAACACACGGAGCGTGCGCCGGTTTTCGCACTCGTGCGGCGCGACCATCCGCTCGCGGCGCGCGACTCGGTGTCGCTTGCCGATGTCGCAGGGCACCCGCATGTGCTGCCCGAGGCCGGCACGACGGTGCGCCAGCTGATCGACATCGCGTGCGTGCTCGACGGGCTCATGCTCGAGCCGGAGCTGACCAGCAACAATACCGCGGTGATGTACCGCTACGCGCAGCGTACCGGTGCGGTGATGTTCACCGGGCTGCTGTCGGTGCGGGACCGCTTCGACGCGGACGGCTTCGTCGTCGTGCCCGTCACGAACCCCCAGCTGCGCGAGCGCAGCATCCAGGTGCAGACCATGGCGGGGCGCGATCTGCCCGCGTCGGTGCGCGCGTTTCGCGACCATCTGATCGACGTGATGCGCACCGCGTCGCCCCCGCCGGTTGCCAAGCGCGGCCCGAGACGCCCGGGCGTGAGATAATCGCGAATCCGCCTTCCGTGCCCGTGCGGCTCACCGAGCCGCATCGCCCCTGTTCGACGCCAAATTGAAGAATCTGATTGTCACCCTCGATCGCGCCGGCGAGTTCGACGAGATCATCGACGTGCGTACGCCGCTCGAATTCGCCGAGGACCATATCCCCGGCGCGCTGAACGCGCCCGTGCTCAGCAACGAGGAGCGCGTGATCGTCGGCACGATGTACCGCCAGGTTTCGCCGTACGAAGCGACGCGCGTCGGCGCGGCGATGGTCGCACGCAACATCGCGCGCCATCTCGACACCACGTTTGCCGACCGTCCGCGCAACTGGCGGCCGCTGATTTACTGCTGGCGCGGCGGCAAGCGCTCGGGCTCGATGACGACCTGGTTCAACCTGATCGGCTGGCAGGCGCGCCAGCTCGACGGCGGGTACAAGGCGTACCGCCAGTCGGTGTGCGCGACGCTCGGCACGCTGCCGACGCGGTTCCGCTATATCGCGCTCGTCGGTCATACGGGCTGCGGCAAGACGCGGCTGTTGAACGCGCTACGCGACGAAGGCGCGCAGACGCTCGATCTCGAGGCGCTCGCGAGTCATCGCGGCTCGCTGCTCGGCGCGCTGCCGGGCAAACCGCAACCGTCGCAGAAGGGCTTCGATTCGGGGCTGGTCGAGACTCTCGGGCGTTTCGACCCCGAATGGCCGGTGTTCGTCGAATCGGAAAGTCGCAGGATCGGGCTCGTGCACCTGCCGATCGCGTTGATCGACGCCTTTCACGCCGGGCCGTGGGTGCAGGTCGACGCGGCGCACGACGAGCGAATCGCGTTTCTCCTTGACGACTACGCCCACCTGTTCGACGAGCCGGCCGCGTTCAAGGCGCAGCTGCATCGGCTGATCGGCCTGCACAGCCGTGACCAGGTGGAGCACTGGAATGCGCTGATCGATGCCGGCGCGCGGGCCGACCTGTTCACCGAACTGATCGACAAGCATTACGATCCCGCCTATGCGCGCACCTACCGCGCAACGTACAACAAGCCGAACCGGGCGCTGACGTTCACGTTCCGGCCGAACGCGGCCGACGTGCGCCAGCAGGCGCGCGCGCTGCTCGATGCGCTCGCGCAGGCCGGGCTGCCGGCATCGCCCGCCGCCGGCGCGGCGGCGCGAGTCGACACCGACCACAACCCTACGACCACCACACGATGACGACCACACGCACCCAACCCAGTCCGGCGCTCGGCTGGATGACCTTCCTGCTGATCGCGGTCGCGGGACTGTTCTACGTGAAATGGTTCCCGTACTACAACAAGGCGTTCGTCGCCGCCGAGCATCATTCGATCGGCCAGTCGATCCTGATGGGTTCGTCGGCGAGCGCCCCCGAGCCGTCGCTGAAGGCGGCGCTCGACTACGCGTGGGCGTACGGCAAGGCGATCTGGCAGGCCATGGTGCTCGGCCTGCTGCTCGGTTCGGCCGTGCAGGCGCTGCTGCCGGCGCACTGGGTTGCGCGCGCGCTCGGCCGCACCGGCTTCGGCAGTGTGGCCGCGGGCGGCCTGCTGTCGCTGCCCGGCATGATGTGCACGTGCTGCGCGGCGCCGGTCGTCGCGGGCCTGCGTGCGCGGCACGCGTCGCCCGGCGGCGCGGTCGCGTTCTGGCTCGGCAACACGGTGCTGAATCCGGCCGCGCTGGTGTTCATGGGCTTCGTGCTCGGCTGGCACTGGAGCGCGCTGCGGCTCGTGCTCGGCATCGCGATGGTGTTCGGGATCGGCTATCTGCTGAACCGCGTCGCGCGTCCCGAGGATCGCAGCATCGACGACGCGCAACTGGCCGCGCTGGTGGCCGAACAGGCGGCCGCAGGCAATCCGTTCGTCCGCTGGATGAAGCTGCTCGCACGCATGGCCGCGCGGCTGGTGCCCGAATACATCGTGCTCGTGCTGCTGCTCGGCGCGGCGCGCGCGTGGCTGTTCCCGCATATCGGCCCGGACATCGGCAACCATCTCGGCTGGATCATCGCGTTCGCGGTCGCGGGCACGTTGTTCGTGATCCCGACGGCCGGCGAGGTGCCGATCATCCAGGCGATGCTGTCGCTCGGCATGGGCGTCGGCCCGGCCGCCGCGCTGCTGATGACGCTGCCGCCGATCAGCGTGCCGTCGCTCGCGATGCTCGCGCGTTCGTTCAAGCCTTACATGCTGGCGATCGTCACGGGCCTCGTCGTCGTGTTCGGGATCGTGAGCGGGCTGCTCGCGATCGCGTTCGGGTTCTGACGGACACGCGGGCGGGACGGCGAGCGGGCGCGCCGGCCGGACACGTCCGGCTCGCGTGCCCGACAGGGGAGCGCGGCGCGACCTGCCCGGCCACCGGACCCGCGTGACGGCCGCTGTGGCGCGCGCCGACCGATCCCGCCGCGCGACCGTCGTATTCATCCGGCGCCGCCGCTTCACGCGTGCGGTGCCCTTCACAAGAAGCAAACAGGAAAACGCATGACCCAACCGAAGATTCATCCTCGACTCGAGAAGGCGCTGACGCGCGGCGATCTCGCGATCCGCCAGGCCAATTCCGCGCGGGCGACTGCCGTGCTGAACGCGCTCGGCACGATGATCATCGAAGCCTCCGCCACGATCGGCGTCGAGGCCAGCATCGAGATTCCGCAGGGCGACCGCATTTACGATCCGGTAAACGGCCTGTGGCCGCAGAAGATGCTGGTGTCGTTCGACGGTCCGGTCGACGAAGCCGATGCGGAAGAACTGCGCGCGGTGTATCTGGTCGCCGACGATCCGGGTACGCAGTTCCGCGTCGAATGGCATCGCGCGGACGGCAAGCTCGGCCGCCAGGAAGGCGGCCCGCTGGCGACCGTCGCATTCCTGACCGACGTCGAGATTCCGTGGAGCGATGACGACGAGTAAGGTCGTCGCCACTTCCTCGCATCGAGCCGGCGCCGGGCGCGCCGGCCGTCAGCGCATCATCCGCCGCCGGAACAGCCAGGCGGAGACCACGAATCCGCCGATCGCATAGCCGGCGAGCACCGCGAGATGCAGGCCAACGTCCGTCGCCGGCCGGCCGAGCATCGCGGGCCGGATCAGTTCGACCGCGTTCGCGAGCGGCAGCACGTGCGCCGCATGCTGCGCGACCGGTGGCAACTGCGTGATCGGGAAGAACACGCCCGACAGCAGCAGCATCGGCGTCAGCACGAGCGTCTGGTAGAACATGAAGAAGTCGTAGGACGGCGCGAGCGCGGTGACGATCATCGCCGTGCTCGCGAACGCGAGGCCGGCAAGCGCGATCACGGGCAGCGCCGCGAGCATCGTCGGAAACCGTGCATAGCCGAGCAGGCCCGCGACCAGCATGATCGCGACGCCCGACAGCAGCGCCTTGCTCGCCCCCCAGACGATCTCCCCGAGCACGATGTCGCCCAGCGCGAGCGGCGTGTGCATGATCGCTTCCCAGGTGCGCTGCACGTGCATCCGCGAGAAGCCCGAATACATCGACTCGAAGCTCGCGGACATCATCACGCTCGAACCGACCGTGCCGGCGGCGAGGAACGCGATATACGACACGCCGTCGACGTGGCCGAGCATCAGGCCGAGCCCGAACCCCAGCCCGAACAGGTAGATCATCGGATCGGCGAGATTGCCGAACAGCGACGCGAGCGCGAGCTTGCGCCAGACGAGGTAGTTGCGCCGCCACACGGCGATCCAGTTGGTGGCATTCGCGGGCAGCGCGATCGCGAAGCGCGATTCGCGCGGTGGGGCGGACGGCGCGGCGGCGGAATAGTTGCGTACGTCCATGATCGATCAGTCCTGCATTTCGCGGCCCGTGAGCCGCAGGAACACGTCTTCCAGATTGGCCGGCCGATGCAGATAGCGCAATCCCGTGCGACCCTTGAGTCGCGCACTGAGCGGCTCGGGATCGGTCACGTAGCAGAACAGCGTCTCGCCGCTGATCTCGGTGCGCTTCGCGAACGGCGCCAGCTCGTCGCGCAGCGCGACCGGGTCGGGCCCGTAGATCTCGATCACGTCGCAGCCGATCTCCGATTCGATCAGCGCGTGCGGCGCGCCTTCGGCGATCTTGCGGCCTTCCTCGATCACGCACAGCCGGTCGCACAGGCGCTCGGCTTCCTCCATGAAATGCGTGGTGATCAGGATCGTCTTGCCGCGCGCGAGCAGCGAACGCAACCGCTCCCACATCAGGTGCCGTGCCTGCGGATCGAGGCCCGTCGTCGGCTCGTCGAGCACCAGCACGTCGGGATCGTTGACGAGCGCGCGTGCAAGCGTCAGACGGCGCTTCATGCCGCCCGACAGCTCGCCGACCTTCGCATCGGCCTTGTTTTCCAGCTTCGCGAATTCGAGCAGCGGTTGGACGAGTGCGCGTGAAGCCTGCGCCGACATCCCGAAATAGCGGCTGAACACGAGCAGGTTTTCGCGGACCGTGAAGTCGGGGTCGAGGTTGTCGAACTGCGGGACGACGCCGACGCGCTGGCGCGCATGCCGCGCGCGCGACGGAACCGGTTCGCCGCACAGTGAAATGGTGCCGGCATCGGGATACGCGAGGCCGAGCAGCATCTTCAGGGTCGTGGTCTTGCCGGCGCCGTTCGGCCCGAGCAGGCCATAGCATTCGCCGGCCTGCACGTGGAAGGACAGGTCGTTGACGACGAGCTTGTCGCCATAGCGCTTTTCGACGTTCCGGAAATCGATCGGTGCAACGGACATGGGCAGGTTGTCGTTGTAAGCGGGCGCGGACGCGTTTCGCGGCCGGCCGGACGGGCACGCATGCGAACGGATCGGGCGAATGCGTGTCACATGGGCATGACCGAGGCGAACGCACGTCGGCGGCACGAACGGGCCATTCTAGTGCATCGGCTGCGTCTCTTCAGGGCATGCCCGCGCGGCACGGTGCATGCGCGCACGGATCGTGCACCGCATCATCGCCGACGCGCCTCGCGTGGCGAATCAGCGTTTTCCATCCCTTGCGTCCGGAATTGCGGCGCACCATGATGAGTGCATAGGGTACGTAGTCGCGACAGGGAGGTTTCATGGCTAGCTACAACAAGATTCTGCTGTGCTACGACGGCACGCTCGAAGGACGCAAGGCACTGCGGTGCGGCGCCAATCTCGCGCTGGACCTGAAGGCGGAAACGCATTTGTTGTCGGTCGTCGACATGCGCTCGAGCATCGCGCAAAGCGCAGGGTTGCTGACCGACGTCGCGTGCGGCCGCTTCGAGGAAACCGCGCGCGAGATCCTGCAGGAAGGCGTGAACTGGCTGCGCGAGCGCGGCGTTCAGGCGGAAGGCCATTTCGCCTTCGGCTATCCGATCGACGAAATCGCGAATCTCGCGACGGAATTGAAGGCCGACCTCGTCGTCGTCGGCCATCGGTGCCGCAGCGGGTTGTCGAGATGGTGGATGGGGTCGGGCAACACGCAACTGCTCGATCGCGTGAACTGCAGCATTCTGGTCGCGTGTTCGTCGGCGGAAGAGCAAAAAGCCGAGATCGCGCGCGAACGAGAGGCGGCCACCTCGAGTGGAAAGTGAAGCAGTGATCGTGTGACCGGGCGGGTCGTCCAGCGATCCGCGCCGGTTGCTCGCCATGCCGTGTCAGCGGCATCGACCCCGATCGCGACCGCTCACGCGTGCAGGTTGATCGCGGACAGCTTCCACGAAAACAGGCCGAAGCGGTGGAAGATCGCCGCATAGCGTGTGCCGTCGGCACTGCGCTGGTAAGTCACGACAAATTCATCGATATTCCGGTAGCTGGCGCTCGTTTGCTGCGGATGGCCCGCGGCGGCGCCCGGGCTGGCCGGCGCGGGTGCCGGCGCAGAGGCAGCCGAGGCCGAGGCGGTGGCATTGCTGCCCGGTACGGGGGCGCTTGCCGGATTGGCCGGCGGCGCGGCCGGTGCATTGCCCGGCGCACCACCGGACGGCTGGCCCGACCAGTCGGGTGGCCGCTCGCCCGGATTGCCGCGCGGGGGAATGCCGCTCATCAGCGCCGCTACCCCTTCCGGTGTCGCATAGGCATCGACGAGCGGGCCGATCAAGGCAGATCCGATCAGCGCGCCAATCACCGCGAACGGATTGTCCTTCTTCACCGCGTCGATCCGGCGCATCAACTCTTCCGTGACCTGCTGCTTCAGACTGATGCGCAGCGACGGAAAATCGACATATTCACTGACTGATTGCGCATCGCGCGCATCGATCGCCGATTTCAGGCGACCGAGCGCGACATACGGCGATGCGTACGCGTAGCCGATCGCCACCAGGACGGCGACGGCCAGCCCGACGATCAGCAGGGGCTTGAGCCGCCACGCGCGGCCCGACGATCCAGTCACGATGCCTCCGGTGCGGACAGGTTCCGCAATCAGAGACCGCCGTGCGTGGCCGATCGTTCCTCGGCGATGCAGCGATCGATCATCCGGCACACGGCATCGATCGTCCCGACCATGATCAGGCGCGAGCGGCCGTGATAGACGCGCACGGGCGCACGGCGTGCCGGTTCAGCGTGATTCAGGCCGGCGTTCAGCGAGACCCGCGCGAATGCGGGAAGCGCTGACGGCAGCAGCGACGCCTGCCGTTCAACTGCGACTTCTTGGCTCACCACGGGCGCCGCGGCGGACAGCGGCGCGCAGGGCGTGCGGCCGCGCAGGTGACGCAGGCGACCGAATTGACGGAAAGGCAGCAGACGGGAAAGGCGTTCCATGATGTTCTCCTCAGCGAGACCGATTGTCAGAGTTCGCCCGAGCGGATCAGCCCGACGGCGATGCCTTCCAGCGCGAATTCCGCGCTGCCGGCCTTGACGAAGATGTTTTCGTAATCCGGGTTCTCCGCGATCAGCTCGAGGCCGCCGGGCCGGCGCATCAGGCGCTTGACCGTGACGTCGTCGCCGAGACGCGCGACGATGATCTGGCCGTCCTTCGCTTCCGTGCGCTTCTGCACGGCGAGAAGATCGCCGTCGAGAATGCCGGCGTCGCGCATCGACAGGCCGCGCACTTTCAGCAGGTAGTCGGGCTTGCTGGTGAACAGCGCGGGATCGCATGCGTAATGCTGCGAGATGTGCTCCTGCGCGAGGATCGGGCTACCGGCCGCCACGCGGCCGACGAGCGGCAGCGACAGCTGCATCAGGCCGGCGTGCGGCAGCGTGAACTGGTGTGGCGCGTCGTCGATGCCGAGCAGGCGGATGCCGCGCGACGCGCCGGCGGCCAGCTCGATCACACCCTTGCGCGCCAGCGCACGGAGGTGTTCCTCGGCCGCATTCGGCGAGCTGAAACCCAGCTCGGCCGCGATCTCGGCGCGTGTGGGCGGGAATCCGGAGCGCTCGATCGCGCGGCGGATCAAGTCGAACACTTGCTGCTGACGGGCGGTGAGTTTGGTCATGGCTGAACTGTATGGATAGACAGTGAGCTGTATTTTTATACAGTACTTCGCGAATTTCAAGTGTTACTTGAGGTTCGACGCGATCGCGCCGGTTCCGGCGCGATTTCGCGACGTCCGGACGCCGGTTCGTCTGCCGCAACCGTCCGTCCCGTCTGCGTTAGCACTTTTGAGTATTAAAAAATGAAGAACGATTATTTTTAATCATGTAACCCGTTCGTTAGACTGGCCCGACATCGCAATACCGACAACACTGGAGAACCAAGGATGGCGAAGCGCAATACGGGGCTGGTGGGCGGAGTGGGCCGCCTGATCGCAACACTCGCGCTGGGCGCGGCGGCGGCGCTGGGCGTCGCGACGCATGCCCAGGCCGATACGACGTTCCTGAACGTGTCCTACGACCCGACGCGCGAGCTGTACCAGGACTTCAACCAGGCGTTCGGCAAGGCGTGGAAGGCGAAGACGGGCGAGACGGTCAACTTCAAGCAGTCGCACGGCGGCTCGGGCGCGCAGGCGCGCTCGGTGCTCGACGGCCTGCAGGCCGACGTGGTGACGCTCGCGCTCGCCTACGACATCGACGCGCTGG
This sequence comes from Burkholderia sp. BCC1977, assembly GCF_905339595.1. Classification (NCBI taxonomy): domain Bacteria; kingdom Pseudomonadati; phylum Pseudomonadota; class Betaproteobacteria; order Burkholderiales; family Burkholderiaceae; genus Burkholderia; species Burkholderia sp. BCC1977. The sequence goes on along the minus strand of NZ_CAJPGQ010000009.1, from coordinate 150,515 downwards.
CCAACAAGGGGCTCGTCGACAAGGACTGGCAGAAGCGTCTGCCGGACAACGCATCGCCGTACACGTCGACGATCGTGTTCCTGGTGCGCAAGGGCAACCCGAAAGGGATCAAGGACTGGGATGACCTGACCAGGCCGGGCATCTCGATCGTCACGCCGAACCCGAAGACGTCGGGCGGTGCGCGCTGGAACTATCTGGCCGCATGGGCGTACGCCGTCCACAAGCCGGGCGGCAACGAGCAGACCGCGAAGGAATTCGTGACGAAGCTCTACAAGAATGCGGGCGTGCTCGACTCGGGCGCGCGCGGGGCGACGACGAGCTTCGTGCAGCGCGGGATCGGCGACGTGCTGATCGCGTGGGAGAACGAGGCGTTCCTGTCGATCAAGGAATTCGGCACCGACAAGTTCGAGATCGTCGTGCCGTCGGTGAGCATCCTGGCCGAGCCGCCCGTTGCCGTGGTCGACAAGGTGGTCGACAAGAAGGGCACGCGCAAGCTGGCCGAGGCCTACCTGAATTTCCTGTACAGCCCGCAGGGCCAGGAGATCGCGGCGCGCAACTACTACCGTCCGCGTTCGAAGAACGTGCCGGCGGACCTGACGAAGCAGTTCCCGAAGCTGAAGCTGTACACGGTCGACGACACGTTCGGCGGCTGGACGAATGCGCAGAAGACGCATTTCGCCGATGGCGGCGTGTTCGACTCGATCTACAAGCCGCAGTAACCGCAGTAACGCCAGGCAGCAAACCATAACGACAGCGGCGCGCCACGACAGCGCGCCGCATCCCCGACGGCCCGCCGGCGCGACTCTCCGCGCCGGCGTTTGCGTCGGGCCCGTGAGCAGCAACGACCCAGCAAGAGCATCCGATGACGACGTACACCTTTCGCAAGCCGAGCGCGCTGCCCGGTTTCGGCGTGACGCTCGGCATCACGGTGGCCTATTTGAGCCTCGTGGTGCTGATCCCGCTCGCCGCCACGTTCCTGAAGACCGCGACGCTGTCGTGGGACCAGTTCGTCACCGCCGTCGCGTCGCCGCGCGTCCTCGCGTCGTACCGGCTGACGTTCTCCGCCGCGCTCGGCGGCGCAGTGATCAATGCGGTATTCGGCTTTCTCGTCGCGTGGGTGCTGGTGCGCTACACGTTCCCGTTCAAGCGCCTCGTCGACGCGATCGTCGACCTGCCGTTCGCGCTGCCGACGTCGGTCGCCGGCATCTCGCTTGCCGCCGTGTATGCGACCAACGGCTGGGTCGGCCAGTATCTCGCGCCGTTCGGCATCAAGATCGCGTTCACGCCGGTCGGCGTGCTGGTGGCGCTGACCTTCATCGGGCTGCCGTTCGTCGTGCGCACCGTGCAGCCGGTGCTCGAGGATTTCGAGCGCGAGCAGGAAGAGGCCGCCGCGTGCCTCGGCGCGACGCGCTGGCTGACGTTCCGCCGCGTCGTGCTGCCGGCCGTGCTGCCCGCGCTGCTCACCGGCTTTGCGCTCGCGTTCGCGCGCGCGCTCGGCGAGTACGGGTCGGTGATCTTCATCGCCGGCAACGTCCCGATGAAATCCGAGATCACGTCGCTGCTGATCATCACCAAGCTCGAGCAGTACGACTATGCGGGTGCGACCGCGCTGGCGGTGGTGATGCTGGTCGTGTCGTTCCTGATGCTGCTCCTGATCAACACGCTGCAGTGGTATCTGCAGCGCCGCACGAGCAAGGGCGCGAGCGGCCCCGCGCCCGCGACCGTCACCGTTGCCGCCGCCGCAGGAGGCCAGCAATGAGCCAGGAGTCCGGTGCCGTGCTGAACAATCCGTCCGCCGCGCGCGTGCGCGCCGCGAAGCAGCTCGATCCCGTCAGCGAGCCGCGCGCCGTGCGCTGGCTGCTGATCGGCGTCGCGCTGGCGTTCCTCGCGTTCTTCCTCGTCGTGCCGCTCGCCGCGGTGTTCTTCGAGGCGCTGCGCAAGGGCGTCGGCTTCTATCTCGAATCGCTCGCCGATCCCGATGCATGGTCGGCGATCAAGCTGACGCTGACCGTCGCCGTGATCGCGGTGCCGCTGAACCTCGTGTTCGGCGTGTGCGCGTCGTGGGCGATCGCGAAGTTCGAATTCCGCGGCAAGGCGTTGCTGACCACGCTGATCGACCTGCCGTTCTCCGTGTCGCCGGTGATCTCGGGCCTCGTCTACGTGCTGCTGTTCGGCGCGCAGGGCTGGCTCGGGCCGTGGCTGCAGGACCACGACGTGCAGATCATCTTCGCGGTGCCGGGCATCGTGCTCGCGACGATCTTCGTCACGTTCCCGTTCGTCGCGCGCGAGCTGATTCCGCTGATGCAGGCGCAGGGCACCGACGAGGAAGAGGCCGCGCGCGTGCTCGGTGCATCGGGCTGGCAGATCTTCCGGCGCGTGACGCTGCCGAACGTGAAGTGGGGCCTGCTGTACGGCGTGATCCTGTGCAACGCGCGCGCGATGGGCGAGTTCGGTGCGGTGTCGGTCGTGTCCGGCCACATCCGCGGCGTGACCGACACGATGCCGCTGCATGTCGAGATCCTGTACAACGAATACAACTTCGCGGCGGCGTTCGCGGTGGCATCGGTGCTGGCGCTGCTCGCGCTCGTCACGCTCGCGCTGAAGCTGCTCGCCGAGCGTCACCTCGCCGCCGAACTGGCCGGCGCACGCGATGACGTTCCCGCTCATGCCGGCCCCGTCGCCGCCATTTCGTCGAAATCGTAAAGAGGCAACCAGAATGGGTATCACCGTCCGTCACCTTCAGAAGCGCTTCGGCGATTTCACCGCCCTCGACAACGTGTCGCTCGACTTCCCGCCGGGCGAGCTCGTCGCGCTGCTCGGGCCGTCCGGTTGCGGCAAGACCACGCTGCTGCGCGTGATCGCGGGCCTCGAGCACGCGGACGCCGGCCAGGTCGTGCTGCAGGGGCTCGACGTCGCGTCGGTCGGCGCGCGCGATCGACAGGTCGGCTTCGTGTTCCAGCATTACGCGCTGTTCCGTCACATGACCGTGTTCGAGAACGTCGCGTTCGGGCTGCGCGTGAAGCCGCGCCGCGAGCGGCCGTCGGAAGCCGTGATCCGCGACAAGGTGCACGAGCTGCTGAAGCTCGTGCAGCTCGACTGGCTCGCGCAGCGCTATCCGTCCGAGCTGTCGGGCGGCCAGCGCCAGCGGATCGCGCTGGCCCGTGCGCTCGCGGTCGAGCCGAAGGTGCTGCTGCTCGACGAGCCGTTCGGCGCGCTCGACGCGAAGGTGCGCAAGGAGCTGCGCGGCTGGCTGCGGCGCCTGCACGACGACCTGCACATCTCGACGATCTTCGTCACGCACGACCAGGAGGAGGCGCTGGAAGTGGCCGACCGGATCGTCGTGCTGAACCGCGGTCACGTGGAGCAGGTCGGCAGTCCGCAGGACGTCTACGATCATCCGCAAAGCGCGTTCGTCTACGAGTTCCTCGGCGCGGCGAACCGGCTGCCGGGCACGGTTGCCGGGCGCGGCTTCGTCGCCGAGGGGGCGGCCGCGCCGATCGCGGTCGACGCCGATTTCGCGGGGCCCGCGAACGCGTACGTTCGGCCGCACGACCTGCAGCTGTGGCCGGCCGACGACGGCCATCGCGACGGCATCGCGGTCGACGTGCGCCGCGTGATCCCGCTCGGCGGCTCGGTGCGGGTCGAGCTCGAAGCGCGCACCGGCGGCGCGCTCGAAGCGGAACTCGATCGCGACGCGTGGCGTGCGCTCGCGCTGCAGGTCGGCGACGGCGCGACGGCCGTGCCGCGCGCGGTCCGCGTATTTCCCGCACACTGACGCCCGAACCCGGTAAAGAGAAGAGAGCGGATACCGCTCCGGATCGACATTCGAACAACGACAGCCTAAGAGGCATACCCATGAATTTTCAGCAATTGCGTTTCGTGCGCGAAGCCGTGCGCCAGAACATGAACCTGACGGAAGTCGCGAACGTGCTGTACACGTCGCAGTCGGGCGTGTCGAAGCAGATCAAGGACCTCGAGGACGAACTGGGCGTCGACATCTTCATCCGGCGCGGCAAGCGGCTCACGGGGCTCACGGAGCCCGGCAAGGCCGTGCACCAGCTGATCGAGCGGATGCTGCTCGACGCGGAAAACCTGCGCCGCGTCGCGCGCCAGTTCGCGGACCAGGACAGCGGCCATCTCGTCGTCGCGACGACGCACACGCAGGCGCGCTACGCGCTGCCGAAGGTGATTCGCCAGTTCACCGACGTGTTCCCGAAGGTGCATCTCGCGCTGCGCCAGGGCAGCCCGCAGCAGATCGCGCAGATGATCCTGAACGGCGAAGCCGATCTCGGCATCTCGACCGAGGCGCTCGATCGCTATCCGGACATCGTCACGTTCCCGTGCTATTCGTGGCACCACACGGTCGTCGTGCCGCAGGGGCATCCGCTCGTCGGCCGCGAGAACCTGACGCTCGACGAAATCGCCGAGTACCCGATCATCACGTACGATCAGGACTTCACGGGCCGCTCGCACATCGACCAGGCGTTCGCGCAGGCCGGCGCCGTGCCCGACGTCGTGCTGACCGCGATCGACGCGGACGTGATCAAGACCTACGTCGAGCTCGGCATGGGGATCGGCGTCGTCGCGGCGATGGCCTTCGATCCGCAGCGCGACACGGGGCTCGTCGCACTCGACACGCAGCACCTGTTCGAGGCGAGCACGACGCGCGTCGGGTTGCGCAAGGGCGCGTTCCTGCGCGCGTATGCGTACCGGCTGATCGAGATGTTCGCGCCGCACCTGAACGAAGCGGAAATCGCCGGGATGCTGCGCGAAGCGGTCTGACGGCGGGGCGATGTTCCGGCGGGTGCGGCATGCCCGTGCCGGACGGGCGGCATGGGGCCGCCATGACGCCGGTGTCGGATCCGTCGTGTCATGGCGCACCGCCGCGTCGAACCTTCGATCGAAGTCGGCGCCGAGTCGCCGACAATCCGGGTTGCCGCGAGCGGCGACCGTCGCGTGTTCGCCGATCAACGGAAAAACAAGACGGCGTCGGCGAACGGCTCGGTTCGACCATGTCGAACCCGCCATTTATATGATTTAATGCGCCGGAGCGGCGGTCGGCAAACCGCGTCGGCGCTGCCGCGTGGCCGGTGTCACGCGCCGCTCGGGCCTTGGGCGGCGAGCGCATCGCATCGCGCCGGATGCAATCCGGCAAGGCGGAAAACCCAAAACGAATTCGACGACCCAGCCGGATTCGACAAAAGCCGATCACGTCATCGTCACGCTCACGACGCGCCCCCGCGTCGCGCACGACCAAGAGGCGAACAATGAATCTGAAATGGTTTCTCTTTTCGTTCGAAGGCCGGATCGGCCGTCTGCCGTGGTGGATTTACGCGGTGGCCTGCGCCGTGCTCAGCGCGATCTTCGACGCGGGTTCGCGCGGTTCGTCGCAGGAGGATCTGCCGCTGCTGGTGATGCTCGTGCTGTTCGCGATTGCGGTCTTGTCGGTGTGGTCGTCGATCGCGGTCGGCGTGAAGCGCCTGCACGACATCGACAAGTCGGGATGGTGGATGCTGCTGATCGTCGTGCCGATCGTCGGCGCGATCGCGCTGTTCGTGATGAACGGCTTCATCGCCGGCACGCCGCACGCGAACCGCTTCGGCGAGCCGCCGTCGGACGGTCGTGACGAGGCGGCGCCGCAGGACCCGGTGTAACGCGCCGCAATCGGCACGTGCAACCGCGCGCTCCGAATAAACCCTTAAATATTGATCAGACGGGTTGCGCGTCGCACCGAAACGGTACAGCATAGCTTTCGCTTCGCCGGCGTCCCGCCGGCGGTGGCGCGTCGACGACAGCACGCGCCAGGCAGCCGGCCGTCTGCCTCGCTTCCATTCCGTGGTACCGACAAGCAGCATCGATGGCCGATGTCCAAGTAGCGTAGCGCAAACGTTTGCTCACATTAAAACAACAGCCAAACAACAATCCGGCCCGTCGGGCCAGTCGCCAGGAGATGTGTATGAATGTCCTCTTTCGCCGTCGTTTCCTGACCGCCGCGCTTGCCGCCGTCGCGGTTGCAGCCGCACCGGCCGTCCATGCGCAATCCACGGCCAAGCCGAAGGTCGCGCTCGTGATGAAGTCGCTCGCCAACGAGTTCTTCCTGACGATGGAAAACGGCGCGAAGGAATACCAGAAGCACAACGCCGGCCAGTTCGACCTGATCACGAACGGCATCAAGGACGAGACCGACACCGCGAACCAGATCCGCATCGTCGAGCAGATGATCGTGTCGAAGGTCGATGCGATCGTGCTCGCGCCGGCTGATTCGAAGGCGCTCGTGCCGGTCGTGAAGAAGGCGGTCGACGCGGGCATTACCGTCGTGAACATCGACAACCGGCTCGACCCGGACGTGCTGAAGTCGAAGAACCTGAACGTGCCGTTCGTCGGCCCCGACAACCGCAAGGGCGCGCGCAAGATCGGCGACTACCTCGCGAAGCGGCTGAAGGCGGGCGACCAGGTCGGCATCCTCGAAGGCGTGTCGACGACGACCAATGCGCAGCAGCGCACGGCCGGCTTCGAGGATGCGATGAAGGCGGGCGGGATGAAGGTCGTGTCGGTGCAGTCGGGCGAATGGGAGATCGACAAGGGCAATGCGGTCGCGTCCGCGATGCTGAACGAATACCCGAACCTGCGGGCGCTGCTGTGCGGCAACGACAACATGGCGATCGGCGCCGTGTCGGCCGTGCGGGCGGCGGGCAAGCAGGGCAAGGTGTTCGTGGTCGGCTACGACAACATCAACGCGATCAAGCCGATGCTGAAGGACGGCCGCGTGCTCGCGACCGCCGACCAGTACGCGGCGAAGCAGGCCGTGTTCGGCATCGACACGGCGCTCAAGGCGATCGCCGAGCATCGCAAGCAGGCCGACATGTCCGGCGTGGTCGAGACGCCGGTGGATCTCGTGACGAAGTAACGCCGCCCCGTCACGGCCGCGGCCCTCAAGAATCCGGGCCGGCGGCCGTTATACGGAGTGAGCGCGATCACGGCCACTGCATGCACTTGTGAGCGTCATACCCGCGCGCTGCGTGCGCGCGGCCGCAACCAGGATCGCGATGGAACCGACCTTCCAACCCTCCCGTTCAGCCGTTCCCGTGCTGTCCGTCTCCGGCGTGGGCAAGACCTACGCCGAACCCGTGCTCGCCGACGTCACGCTGGCGCTCGCGCCGGGTGAAGCGCTCGCGCTGACGGGCGAGAACGGCGCAGGAAAAAGCACGCTGTCGAAGATCATCGGCGGGCTCGTCGATCCGACGACCGGCTCGATGCAGCTCGGCGGCCGGGCCTATGCGCCGGCGAGCCGCACGCAGGCCGAGGCGCTCGGCGTGCGCATGGTGATGCAGGAGCTGAACCTGCTGCCGACGCTGACGGTCGCCGAAAACCTGTTCCTGAACCGTCTGCCGCGGCGTTTCGGCATCATCGATCGCGCGCGGCTGCGCGACGATGCGCGGGCCGCGATGGCGCAGGTCGGGCTCGACGCGGTCGATCCCGATACGCCGGTCGGCGCGCTCGGCATCGGCCACCAGCAGATGGTCGAGATCGCGCGCAACCTGATCGGCGACTGCCGCGTGCTGATCCTCGACGAGCCGACCGCGATGCTGACCGCGCGCGAGGTCGAATTGCTGTTCGAGCAGATCGACCGGCTGAAGGCGCGCGGCGTGGCGATCGTCTACATCTCGCACCGGCTCGAGGAACTCGCGCGCGTCGCCGAGCGCGTCGCGGTGCTGCGCGACGGCCGGCTCGTGCACGTCGGCGACATGGCCGCGACGACGTCCGACCGGCTCGTCACGCTGATGGTCGGGCGCGAGGTCGGCGAGCACATCGATCTCGGCGCGCGCCATCTCGGCGCGCCGCGACTCGTCGTGTCGGGCATGACGCGCGGCACGGCCGTGCAGGACGTGTCGCTCGAAGTGCGCTCGGGCGAAATCTTCGGCATCTCGGGGCTGATCGGTGCAGGGCGCACCGAACTGCTGCGATTGATCTACGGCGCGGATACGCCGGACGCCGGGATGATCGCGGTCGGCGATCCGCTGAAGCCGGCGCACATCGGCTCGCCCGTCGACGCGGTCAAGCACGGCATCGCGCTGATCACCGAGGACCGCAAGGGCGAAGGACTGCTGCTGTCGCAGTCGGTCACGTCGAACGTGTCGCTCGGCCAGCTCGACCGTCTCGCGCGCGGCGGCATCGTCGACACGACGCGCGAGACGGCGCTCGCCGAGCAGCAGATCGACGCGTTACGGATTCGCACGCACGGCGCCGCGCAGGCGGTCGGCGAGCTGTCGGGCGGCAACCAGCAGAAGGTCGTGATCGGCCGCTGGCTCGCACGCGACATGGGCGTGCTGCTGTTCGACGAGCCGACCCGCGGGATCGACGTGGGCGCCAAGTTCGAGATCTACACGCTGATGGGCGCGCTCGCGCGCGAAGGCCGTGCGCTGGTGGTCGTATCGAGCGACCTGCGCGAGTTGATGCTGATCTGCGACCGGATCGGCGTGATGTCGGCCGGCCGCATGACCGCCGTGTTCGAACGCGGCAACTGGACCCAGGATGCGCTGCTGGCCGCGGCGTTTGCCGGCTTCGGCCGCGAAGCGCTGCCGGAAGGCGCGCGGCATCCGGATGCGGAAAGCGCGCCGCGCGCGGCTTCCGGCACTTCGACGACAGGACGACAGCCATGACCCAGCCTCCCGTTTCCCCGAGCGACGCAGGCGCGCAGCAGGACGTGACCGGGCGCCGCGCGCGCACGCTGTCCGGCACGCGGCTCGGCGTCTCGAACTATCTCGGTCTCGCCGGCGCACTCGCCGCGATGATCGCGCTGTTCTCGACGCTGAGCTCGCATTTCCTGACTTACGATACGTTCAGTACGATCGCGAACCAGATCCCCGATCTCGTCGTGATGTCGGTCGGGATGACCTTCGTGCTGATCATCGCCGGCATCGACCTGTCGGTCGGCTCGGTGCTCGCGCTGGCCGCGTCGATGGTCAGCGTGGCCGCGCTGAAATGGCAGTGGGGGCCGCTGCCGGCCGCGCTGATCGGGATCGCGGTCGCGACCGTGACCGGCTCGCTGACGGGCGCGATCACGGTCGGCTGGCGGATTCCGTCGTTCATCGTGTCGCTCGGCGTGCTCGAGGCCGCGCGCGGCGTCGCGTACCAGCTGACGAATTCGCGCACGGCCTACATCGGCGACGCGTTCGATTTCCTGTCGAACCCGATCGCGCTCGGCATCTCGCCGGCGTTCCTGATCGCGGTCGCGGTGATGATCGCGGCGCAGTTCGTGCTCACGCGCACCGTGTTCGGGCGCTATCTTGTCGGCATCGGCACGAACGAAGAGGCCGTACGGCTTGCCGGGGTTAACCCGCGGCCGTATAAAATCCTCGTATTCGCATTGATGGGCGCGCTCGCCGGGCTCGCGTCGCTGTTCCAGATCTCGCGGCTCGAGGCCGCCGACCCGAACGCGGGCGTGGGCCTCGAACTGCAGGTGATCGCAGCCGTCGTGATCGGCGGCACGAGCCTGATGGGCGGGCGCGGCTCGGTGATCAGCACGTTTTTCGGCGTGTTGATCATCTCCGTGCTGGCCGCGGGGCTGGCGCAGATCGGCGCGAACGAGCCGACCAAACGGATCATCACCGGGGCGGTGATCGTGGTGGCGGTCGTGCTCGACACGTATCGCAGCCGGCGCGCGCGCGCCCGGTAGAACTACACAGAAAGCAGACCAGAGAGAAACGGGAAATGGCGACGATCAAGGATGTGGCGGCCATGGCGGGCGTGTCGTTTACGACCGTCTCGCACGTGGTGAACAATTCGCGGCCGGTGTCCGCGGATGTGCGTGCGAAGGTCGAGGGCGCGATCCGCGAGCTGAACTACGTGCCATCGGCCGTGGCGCGCTCGCTGAAGGCGCGCGCGACGGCGACCATCGGCCTCGTCGTGCCGAACAGCACGAATCCGTACTTCGCGGAGCTTGCGCGCGGCATCGAGGACCAGTGCGCGGCCAACGGCTATTGCGTGTTCTTCTGCAACTCGGACGACGATCCCGTGAAGCAGCGCAATTACCTGCGCGTGCTGCAGGAAAAGCGCATCGACGGGCTGATCGTCGCGTCGGCCGGCGAGGACGCGGTGCTCGCGCAGACGCTCGCGGACGCGCATGCGCCGCTCGTCGTCGTCGATCGCAACATCGAGGGGCTCGCGGCCGACCTCGTGCAGATCGACCACGAACGCGGCGCCTACCTGGCGACGCGTCACCTGCTCGAACTCGGGCACGCGAAGATCGGCTGCATCACCGGGCCGACCGACACGGCCGTCAGCGCGATGCGCGTGCACGGCTTCATCCGCGCGATGGCCGAGCGCGGGATCGACATCGTGCCGGGCGCGATCGCGGAAAGCGATTTCTCGTGCCTCGGCGGCTATCACGCGGCATCGCGGCTGTTCGAGTCGGTGCACCCCAGCGCGATTTTCGCGGGCAACGACCTGATGGGCGTCGGCGCGCTGCGCGCGGCGGCCGAGCGCGGCATGCGCGTGCCGGACGACTGCTCGATCATCGGCTTCGACGACATCGAATTCTCCCGCTATACGTACCCGGCGCTGTCCACGGTCGGCCAGTCGGTGCGCGCCCTCGGCGAAATGGCCGCGCAGACGCTGATCGAGCGGATCGGCGGCGGCTCGACGGCCGCGCCGAGCCGTCGCCGCGTGGTGTCGCCGCGCCTCGTGCTGCGCGAATCGACGGCGGTTTATCGCGAGCCGGCCGCACCCGGGGGGCGCCCATGACGGCGGATGCAGCGGGCGCCGGCCGCGTGACGGTGGTCGGCAGCCTCAACATGGATCTCGTCGTGCGGGCGCCGCGGCTGCCGCTGCCGGGCGAAACGCTCGCCGGCCATGCGTATGCGCAGGCCGCGGGCGGCAAGGGCGGCAACCAGGCCGTCGCGGCCGCGCGGCTCGGCGCGCGGGTCGCGATGATCGGCTGCGTCGGCGCGGATGCGCACGGCGCCGCGCTGCGGGCAGGCCTCGAGACCGAAGGCATCGACTGCTCGCGGCTCGCGACGAGTGCGACGGCATCGACCGGCGTCGCGCTGATCGTCGTCGACGACGCGAGCCAGAATACGATCGTGATCGTCGCGGGCGGCAACGGCGAAGTCACGACCGAAACGGTGGCGCGGCACGAGGCGGCGCTGGCCGCGGCCGACGTGCTGATCTGCCAGCTCGAGACGCCGCCGGACGCCGTGTTCGCGGCGCTGTCGGCCGGGCGGCGGCTCGGCCGCACCGTGGTGCTGAATCCGGCGCCGGCCGTCGCGCCGCTGCCGGACGGCTGGCTGCCGCTGGTCGATTACCTGATCCCGAACGAAGTCGAGGCGGCCGCGCTGACCGGGCTGCCGGTGCGCAATCCGGCCGAGGCGGAAGCCGCGGCGCGTGCGTTGCAGGCGGCGGGCGCGCGCAACGTGCTGATCACGCTCGGCGCACGCGGCGTGTTCGCGCTGACGGCCGACGGCCTGGCGCGCCACTATCCGGCACCTGTCGTCAAGGCGGTCGACACGACCGCCGCCGGCGATACCTTCATCGGCGGTTTCGCCGCGCGGCTCGCGGCCGGCGAGGGCGTCGACACGGCCATCCGCTTCGCGCAACGCGCGGCGGCGCTGTCGGTCACGCGCGCAGGCGCGCAGCCGTCGATTCCCACCCTCGCCGAACTGGCCGAATAGGGCCCGATCGCGCCTCAGGACCGGCGCCTGCGTCAGCAGGCGGCCGGCCATTTTTCCTGAATTGCCCGAACGCGACGCTTGCCGCACTTTTTTGCGATGCGGGGCGGCGATGTATCGCCCTTATCATTCAGCAATCTGTAATGAACTAATGAATTGCTGAAAAAATTGACGTCAATACCATCAAGTTGCGTGGCATCCGGTCGTAAATGCATCGGGGCGAAACACTGTTTCGAAAAACGGGCCCGGCCCGCTCATGACGACGCAACACAGGAAGAATGATGGTGATCGGAAACCTGACGATACGTGCGCGCATCGGTTTGACGATGGCGTTTCTCGCGGTACTGCTGGGGGTGATCGGCGTGCTCGGCGTGTACGGGATGACGCGCGCGAACGACGCGACGCGCGAGATTTTCACGAACCTGATGCCGAGCGCGGTCGACGTGGCCGTGGCCGAGATGTACGCGGCGCGCGAGCGCCTGGCGCTCGATCGGGCCGCACTGCTGGCCGGCACGCCCGACTCCGCTGCCGCGGTGGAGCGTAGCCGCGCGATGCGCACGCAATCCGACGCGTGGTGGCAAAAGTACCTTGCGCTGCCGCGCGGTCCGGAGGAAGACCGACTGGCCCAGGACGTCGCCGCGAAGCGGCAGGCGCTGCAGCGCAGTTGCGACGCATTCGGGAGCATGGTCGCGACGGGCGAGCACGACCGGATCGGCGAGGGCGCCAAGCAACTCCAGGCGCTTTACAACGACCTCGCGACCGCAGGCGAAGCGCTGCGCAATTTCCAGTTCACCGACGGGCAGGCGGGCTTCAACCGCGCCGAAGCGATGTACGACACGCTGCGCGTGCTGTCGATCGTCCTGCTGGCGGCCGGTCTGGTTGCCGCGGTGCTGTCGTGGCTGACGCTCAGCCGTGCGATCGGCCGTCCGCTCGCGGACGCGCTCGCGCATTTCGACGCGATCGCCGCGGGCGACCTGCGCCGCGCGATCGTCGTGCATCGGCGCGACGAAATGGGCCAGCTCCTCGACGGCCTCGCGAGGATGCAGAGCGGGCTGGTCGACACGGTGCGCACCGTGCGCGGCGGCAGCGAGTCGATCGCGACCGCGGCCCGGCAGATCGCCGCCGGCAACATCGATTTGTCGTCGCGCACGGAAGAGCAGGCATCCGCGCTGCAGGAGACCGCATCGAGCATGGAACAACTGACCGGCACCGTGAAGCAGAACGCGGACAATGCACGGCAGGCAAGCTCGCTGGCCGCGAACGCGTCGGAGATTGCAAACAAGGGCAATACGGTGGTCGGCCAGGTGGTCGGCACGATGGGCGAGATCAACGACAGCTCCGCGAAGATCGCGGACATCATCGCGATCATCGAGGGAATCGCGTTCCAGACCAACATCCTGGCGCTGAACGCGGCCGTGGAAGCGGCGCGTGCCGGTGAGGAAGGCCGCGGCTTCGCGGTCGTCGCGGGCGAGGTGCGCAGCCTTGCGCAGCGTTCGTCGAGCGCGGCCAAGGAGATCAAGATGCTGATCGACGCGTCGGTGGAGCGCATCCGGACGGGGTCGACGCTGGTCGACGAAGCCGGCCGCACGATGAGCGACGTGATCGGCGCAGTGCAGCGCGTCACCGACATCATGGGCGAGATCGCGGCGGCGTCCGAGGAGCAGAGCGGCGGTATCGACCAGGTGGCGCGCGCGGTCGCGCAGATGGACGAGGTCACGCAGCAGAACGCCGCGCTCGTCGAGGAAGCGGCGGCCGCCGCGCAATCGCTCGACGAACAGGCCGCGCGCCTGCGCGAAACGGCGTCGGTGTTCCGGATCGACGACGACGCGGCGCGGCCGGTCGCCGCCGCCGCTGCACGTCAGGCGCCGCGCGCGGTGCCCGCACCGGCTGTCGTGCCGGTCACGTCGCCGGCACCGGCCGTTGCGCGCGACGAGCGCGATCCGGCGCCGAAGCGCGCGGCACCGGCGCGCAAGCCGGCGGCCGCGTCCGCTGCGCCGGCACCGGTGGCTGCCGGCGCCGACGACTGGGAGACGTTCTGATTCGCGCGCGCCGCGCATCGATCGCCAGCATCTTTCCCCATTTGGCAGCACACGACGCCCGCGACACGCGGGCGTCGTCGTTTCGGCGCTCGGTGGAATGTGACGGCGCACGTGAACGTTCGTGCGTCGCCGCACGTTGCATGTGCGCATCCGCGCTACGGGTATCTCCGGACGATGCGAAAAAAATTTGTAACGGCGTGCGCAACGTGTCGACGGAAACGTCCGCTCGAACGTCTAGGGATGAAGGGGAGAGTGAAGGGCGCAGCGACGACGACGGAGGTGTCCAACGCACGAGACGTTCCGATGCTCGACGAGACGTGGCGGATGCAGTTTCTGCGACACGGGACAACGATTGTAGAGCGTCAAAATGTGTTGTCCAAGCGGTGTTGTCGAGAATGACGAACTTCATACGAAGAGTTCGTGAAAAAAAATAAGAAAGGGTTTAGGATGAATTCGAACGCGCTTGCTTCTGCGCAGTCATAGAAGGCAAGCACGTCTTCAGACTCAGGCGAGGGAGGTAGCATGGATATTTACAGCAGCTTCGCGAACCGCTTCGAAAAAACGCGAGAGGAAGAGTTCTCGCTGGAGGAGTACCTCGCGCTCTGCAAGAACGATCCGTCAGCGTATGCCACGGCTGGCGAACGCATGCTGGCTGCAATCGGGGAACCCGAACAAATCGATACCCGCATCGACCCGCGCCTGTCGCGGATCTTCGCGAACAAGGTTATCAAGGTCTATCCCGCGTTCCGTGAGTTCTACGGAATGGAGGAAGTGATCGAGCAGGTGGTCGCATACTTCCGCCATGCCGCGCAAGGGCTCGAGGAGAAGAAGCAGATCCTCTACCTGCTCGGCCCGGTGGGCGGCGGCAAGTCGTCGATCGCCGAGCGCCTGAAGCAACTGATGGAGCGCGTGCCGTTCTATGCGCTGAAGGGTTCGCCCGTCAACGAATCGCCGCTCGGGCTGTTCGACTACGACGAAGACGGCCCGATCCTCGAAGAGCAATACGGCATTCCGCGCCGCTACCTGAAGAGCATCCTGAGTCCGTGGGCCGTCAAGCGCCTGCACGAATACAACGGCGACATCCGCCAGTTTCGCGTGGTGCGCCGCTATCCGTCGATCCTGCGGCAGATCGGCATCGCGAAGACGGAGCCTGGCGACGAGAACAACCAGGACATCTCGTCGCTCGTCGGCAAGGTCGACATCCGCAAGCTCGAACAGTACGCGCAGGACGATGCCGATGCGTACAGCTACTCGGGCGGCCTGTGCCTGGCGAACCAGGGCCTGCTCGAATTCGTCGAAATGTTCAAGGCGCCGATCAAGGTGCTGCACCCGCTGCTGACCGCGACGCAGGAAGGCAACTTCAAGGGTACCGAAGGATTCGGCGCGATTCCGTTCGACGGGGTGATCCTCGCGCACTCGAACGAGTCGGAGTGGAAGGCGTTCCGCAACAACCGCAACAACGAGGCACTGCTCGACCGGATCTTCGTCGTGAAGGTGCCGTACTGCCTGCGCGTGTCGGAAGAGACGAAGATCTACGAGAAGCTGATCCGCAATTCGTCGCTGGCCGAAGCCGTGTGCGCGCCGGGCACGCTGAAGATGATGTCGCAGTTCTCGGTGCTGTCGCGCCTGCACGAGCCGGAGAATTCGAGCCTGTTCTCGAAGATGCAGGTGTACGACGGTGAAAACCTGAAGGACACCGATCCGAAGGCGAAGTCGTACCAGGAGTATCGCGATTACGCAGGCGTGGACGAAGGGATGACGGGCGTGTCGACACGCTTCGCGTTCAAGATCCTGTCGCGCGTGTTCAACTTCGATTCGAGCGAGGTCGCGGCGAACCCCGTGCACCTGATGTACGTGCTCGAGCAGCAGATCGAACGCGAGCAGTTCCCGCCGGAAACCGAGCAGAAGTACCTGTCGTTCGTGAAGGACGTGCTCGCGTCGCGCTATGCGGAGTTCATCGGCAAGGAGATCCAGACGGCCTACCTCGAGTCGTATTCGGAGTACGGGCAGAACATCTTCGATCGCTACGTCACGTATGCGGACTTCTGGATCCAGGATCAGGAATTCCGCGATCACGACACGGGCGAGAGCTTCGACCGCGCCGCGCTGAATGCGGAGCTGGAGAAGATCGAGAAGCCGGCCGG
Source organism: Burkholderia sp. BCC1977 (assembly GCF_905339595.1). Classification (NCBI taxonomy): domain Bacteria; kingdom Pseudomonadati; phylum Pseudomonadota; class Betaproteobacteria; order Burkholderiales; family Burkholderiaceae; genus Burkholderia; species Burkholderia sp. BCC1977. Next base: position 134,666 of record NZ_CAJPGQ010000009.1, on the reverse strand, counting down.
GATCAGCAATCCGAAGGATTACCGCAACGAGATCGTGAACTTCGTGTTGCGTGCGCGGGCGGCGAACGCCGGGAAGAATCCCGTGTGGACGAGCTACGAGAAGTTGCGTGTCGTGATCGAGAAGAAGATGTTCTCGAATACCGAGGAGTTGTTGCCGGTCATTTCGTTCAACGCGAAGGGGTCGGCGGAGGAGCAACGCAAGCATGAGGACTTTGTGAACCGGATGGTCGCGAAGGGCTATACGCCGAAGCAGGTGAGGCTGCTTTGCGACTGGTACCTGCGCGTGCGCAAGTCGTCATGACGCGCGCGGTACCGCGCCCGTACGGCGAGTTCGTACGGGCGCCTTCAGAGGCGCCGCCCGCATGACGGCAGACGGCATGCGCGGCGAGTGCCCCGGCAGATCGACTTTCGAGCGGGAGACCGGGAGTGCTTCATCAAATCATCGACCGCAGGCTGGCCGGCAAGAACAAGAGCATCGCCAACCGCGAACGCTTTCTGCGTCGCGTCAAGAACTACATTCGTCGTGCCGTGTCCGACGCGGTGCGCGACCGTAGCATCAAGGATATCCAGAGCACGCAAAGCATCACGATTCCCCGCAAGGACATCGCGGAGCCGAATTTCCGGCACGCGCCGGGCGGGCGTCGCGAATACGTGCACCCGGGCAATGAAGACTACGTACGCGGCGACAAGATTCCGCGTCCGCAGGGCGGCTCGGGCGGCGGCGGCAGTCAGGCGAGCAACGAAGGCGAAGGGCAGGACGACTTCGTGTTCGAGCTGTCGCGCGACGAATTCATGCAGTACTTCTTCGACGATCTCGAACTGCCGCGCCTCGTGAAGACGCACCTGCTGACGGTGCCGAGCTGGAAGAACGTGCGCGCGGGCTGGTCGGCGGAAGGCACGCCGAACAACATCGACGTCGTGCGCTCGCTGCGCAGCGCGCTCGGCCGGCGCATCGCGCTCGGCTCGCCGCTCGTCAACGAGCTGCGCGAGCTGGAGGCGCAGCTCGAGGCGCTGAAGAGCGACACGGAAGACCGCCGCGCGGAAATCGCGACGCTCGAGGCCGAGATCCATCACCTGAAAGGGCGCATCTGGCGGATCCCGTTCATCGATCCGTTCGACCTGCGCTACATCAACCGCGTGAAGCAGCCGCAACCGTCGAGCCAGGCCGTGATGTTCTGCCTGATGGACGTGTCGGGCTCGATGGACGAGCAGCGCAAGGATCTCGCGAAGCGCTTCTTCATCCTCCTGTACCTGTTCCTGAAGCGCAACTACGAGCGCATCGAGGTCGTGTTCATCCGCCACCATACGCGCGCCGAGGAGGTCGACGAGGACACCTTCTTCCATTCGACCGAAAGCGGCGGCACCGTCGTGTCGAGCGCGCTCGAGCTGATGCGCAAGGTGCAGAACGAGCGCTACTCGCCGACCGAGTGGAACATCTACGGCGCGCAGGCGTCGGACGGCGACAACTGGACCGACGATTCGCCGAAGTGTCGCAAAATCCTGGAAGAGGATATCCTCACCAAGACGCGTTACTTCGCGTATATCCAGGTCGCGCCCGAAGAGCAGAACCTGTGGCTGGAGTACGCCCAGCTGGCGCTGTCGCAACCGCATCTCGCGATGAAGAAAGTCGAATCGGCTGCCGACATTTACCCGGTGTTTCGCGAATTGTTCGAAAAGCAGGTGGAAATGTCATGACGACCCGCCATCTGCACAACGAGTCGCGCGGCTATGCGCCGCGCCCTTCCGGCGACGACACGGCCGGCCCTGCCGCATCGCAGCAAAGCGGCCGGACCGAACCGGCGGCGCCGGCCGCCGACTTGCCCGGTGCCGGGCAGAAGGAAGCGCGTATGAACGTTGCCGAACGCAAGCCGCTGCCGTGCCCGTCCGACTGGACGTTCGAACTGCTCGAGGAATACGACACGCACATCTCGCAGGTCGCCGAGCAATACGAGCTCGACATCTATCCGATCCAGCTCGAACTGATCAGCGCCGAGCAGATGATGGATGCGTACGCGTCGGTCGGGATGCCGGTCAACTATCGCCACTGGTCGTTCGGCAAGCACTTCCTCGCGACCGAGAAGAGCTATCGCCGCGGCCAGATGGGCCTCGCGTACGAAATCGTCATCAACTCGAATCCGTGCATCGCGTATCTGATGGAAGAGAACACGATGACGATGCAGGCCCTCGTCATCGCGCACGCGGCGTACGGGCACAACTCCTTCTTCAAGGGTAACTACCTGTTCCGGCTGTGGACCGACGCGCACGCGATCATCGACTATCTCGTGTACGCGAAGAACTACGTCGCCGAATGCGAGGAGCGCTACGGCCTCGACCGCGTCGAGGAACTGCTCGATTCGTGCCATGCGCTGATGAACTACGGCGTCGACCGCTACAAGCGGCCGCAGAAGCCGTCGCTGTCGAAGGAGGCCGCGCTGCGGCGCGAGCGCGAGGCGTATTTGCAGTCGCAGGTCAACGAGCTGTGGCGCACGCTGCCGGGCAAGAAGCCCGAGCAGATGGAGGAGCAGGAAGGACGCTATCCGCCGGAGCCGCAGGAGAACCTGCTGTACTTCGCGGAAAAGAACGCGCCGCTGCTCGAGCCGTGGGAGCGCGAAGTGATCCGCATCGTGCGCAAGATCGGCCAGTACTTCTATCCGCAGCGGCAGACGCAGGTGATGAACGAAGGCTGGGCGACGTTCTGGCACTACACGCTGCTGAACACGCTGTACAACCAGGGCAAGCTGGAAGACGGCTTCATGATGGAGTTCCTGCATTCGCACAGCAACGTGGTCTACCAGCCGCCTGTCACGAAGCCGTACTACAGCGGGATCAACCCGTATGCGCTCGGCTTCTCGATGATGAGCGACATCCGCCGGATCTGCGAAGCGCCGACGGAAGAGGACTACAAGTGGTTTCCGGAGATCGCGGGCACCCCGTGGCTGCCGGCGATGCACTACGCGATGCGCAACTTCAAGGACGAGAGCTTCATCGCGCAGTACCTGTCGCCGAACCTGATCCGCGAGATGCGGCTGTTCTCGGTGCTCGACGACGACATGCGCGATTCGCTCGAGGTGTCGGCGATCCACGACGAGTCCGGCTATCAGTACGTGCGGCAGGCGCTGTCGCGGCAGTACGACATCCATCACCGCGAGCCGAACATCCAGGTGTGGGCCGTGAACACGCGCGGCGACCGCAGCCTGACGCTGCGCCACTTCATGACCGACAACCGCCATCTGTCGAACGACAGCGAGGAAGTGCTCAAGCACATGGCGCGGCTCTGGCAGTTCGACGTGTTCCTGGAAAGCGTCGACGAGGCCGGTACCGTGCGCAAGCGCTACGAGTGCCGCTACGTGCCGCCGGAGGTGCGTGTCTGAGCATCGCCCGCGAACAGTTTGCATCGGACGCCAGCCTGACGGCTGGCGTTTTCATATGACGAACGCTCGGCGGGAGAAAATTCTTCTACATCCGGACGAACCCGGAAAGCCCGTTACTTTACATTTCGCTAAAATCCGGTAGCGCCGTGCGCCGGAACCGGTGCCACGTGCGACCGCACGCGGCGGCCCCAGCCGTCTCGCCCAGAAAGCACTAAAAGGAACAGACCAACCCATGGACGTCCAGACCGACCAAGCTGCGCTGTCCGCGCATGACACCCGGCGGCGCGTGTTCGCCATCGTCGGCGCCTCGTCGGGCAACCTCGTCGAGTGGTTCGACTTCTACATCTACTCGTTCTGCGCGCTGTACTTCGCACCGGCGTTCTTCCCGAGCGGCAACACGACGACGCAACTGCTGAACACGGCCGGCGTGTTCGCGGCCGGCTTCCTGATGCGTCCGATCGGCGGCTGGCTGTTCGGCCGCATCGCCGACCGTCACGGCCGTCGCGCGGCGATGATGATCTCGGTGCTGATGATGTGCGGCGGCTCGCTCGTGATCGCGGTGCTGCCGACCTACGCGCAGATCGGCGCGCTGGCACCGGCGCTGCTGCTGGTCGCGCGCTTGTTCCAGGGGCTGTCGGTGGGCGGCGAATACGGCACCAGCGCGACCTACATGAGCGAGGTCGCGCTGAAGGGGCGGCGCGGCTTCTTCGCGTCGTTCCAGTACGTGACGCTGATCGGCGGCCAGCTGTGCGCGCTGCTGGTGCTCGTGATCCTGCAGCAGACGCTGTCGAATGACGAGCTCAAGGCGTGGGGCTGGCGCATTCCGTTCGTCTGCGGGGCGGCGGCCGCGCTGATCTCGCTGTACCTGCGCAAATCGCTCGACGAGACGTCGACGAGCGCATCGCGCGACAAGAAGGACGCGGGCACGATCCGCGGCGTGTGGCAGCACAAGGGCGCCTTCTTCACGGTGGTCGGCTTCACGGCCGGCGGCTCGCTGATCTTCTATACGTTCACGACGTACATGCAGAAGTACCTCGTGAACACGGCCGGCATGCATGCGAAGACGGCCAGCAACGTGATGACCGTCGCGCTGCTCGTCTACATGCTGATCCAGCCGGTGTTCGGCGCACTGTCCGACAGGATCGGCCGCCGCACGTCGATGATCCTGTTCGGTGCGTTCGCGGTGATCGGCACGGTGCCGCTGATGCACGCGCTGAAGACCGTGACGAGCCCGGTGGCCGCGTTCGTGCTGATCACGATTGCGCTGGCGATCGTCAGCTTCTACACGTCGATCAGCGGCCTCATCAAGGCCGAGATGTTCCCGCCCGAAGTGCGCGCGATGGGTGTCGGCCTGTCGTATGCGGTCGCGAACGCGATCTTCGGCGGCTCGGCCGAGTATGTCGCGCTGTGGTTCAAGTCGATCGGCAGCGAGGAAACCTTCTACTGGTACGTGACGGTGCTGTGCGCGATCTCGCTGATCGTGTCGTGGCGGATGCGCGATCCGAGCAAGGAAGGGTATCTGCGTCACGAACCGTGATCGGCGGCGCATCGCGCGCGGCTTCGAATCATGACGAACGTCCCGCCGGCTGGCGGGACGTTTTTTTTGCGCCCGCGAATTACGCGGATCACGGCGTGTCGCCGGCTGCCGGGTCGGTCTCGCTCGACTGGCCGCCTTGTTCGACCAGCCATTCGAACATCCGCTCGACGATCGGCGAGCGCGACGGGCCTTCCATGCGCGACAGCCACCACGTGGTGCCGGGCAGGCGCGGGTAGTCGGGGAGTACCGTCAGCGTGCGCTGGTCGATGCCGGCCTGCGCGACGAGACGCGGCAGGCACGCGATGCCGCGGCCGCGCAGCACCGCATCCAGCACGAGCCGCTGATCGTCGTAGATCGCGTGCATCCGGAACGCCGACAACTGCTCGCGAAACACCGTGGCCATGCGCTCGTCGGTCAGGCTCGCCTCGAGGCAGATGAGCCCCGCATGCCGCGGATGCGCGTCGCGCGGCACACGTGCGAGCTGCTCCGCCAGCGGCGTCGCGCACACCGTGATCCACGTGTCGCGCATGAACGGGATATCCAGCAGGCCGGGCTGCAGCAGCGGCCGTGTGCCGATCGTCATGTCGACGTCGATCTCGTCGACATAGCGCGCCGTTTCGTCGGTCGACAGCAGCGGGCACAGGTCCGGCAGCATCTGCTGCAGCTGTTCCAGGCGCGGCTGCAGCCAGCCGTGCAGCAACGGCGCCGGACACACCAGCACGACGAGCCCCGGATTCAGATAAGTCGCGATGCGGTCGAGCCCGCCGCGCAACGTCTCCATCGCGCGCTGCACGCTGCGCTGGAGGACTTCACCGGCGATGGTCAGCTCGACGCCGCGGCCGCGCCGGCGAAACAGCGGCTGGCCGAGCTGCGCCTCGAGCTGCTGGATCTGATGACTGATCGCCGACTGCGACAGGTGCAGCTCGTCGGCCGCGCGCGAGAAATTGCCCAGCCGGGCAGCGGCCTCGAAGCCGGTCAGCAGTTTCAGGGACGGAACGCGTTGCATCGAGATATGAGGTGAATTGATTAATTCGACCAAGAAATATCAATATTCATCAAGTTTAACCTGACGCACAATCGGCCATCAATCACAACGGAGGCTGATCGATGGGTCGCTTTGATGCTCGCCAGCGCGGTTACCGGATGCCCGCGGAATGGGAATCCATGCATGCCACGTGGCTGGGATGGCCGGTGTACGACGGTCGCGAGGACCTGTGGGGAACGCATTACGCGCAGGTTTGCCGCGAGTTCGCGCTGGTCGCGCGGACGATCGCGCGCTACCAGCGCTGCGTGGTGGCCGCGCATCACGGCCAGGCCGACGCCGCGCGCGAACTGCTCGGCGCGAGCGTCGACGTGCTGCCGGTTGCCGCCGAGGACAACTGGCTGCGCGATTGCGGGCCGATCTTCCTCGTCAGCGAGCGGCACGGGCTGGGCGCGGCGGTGTTCCGCTTCAACTGCTGGGGCGAGAAGTATCAGCCGTACGACGGCTGCCAGCAGGTCGGCCAGGACATCGCGCGCGCGGCCGGTGCCGAGATCTTCAATTCGCACATGGTGCTGGAAGGCGGCTCGTTCCATGTCGACGGACAGGGCACGCTGGTCACCACCGAGAGCTGCCTGCTGCATCCCAATCGCAATCCGCACCTGAGCCGCGCGGAGATCGAGGCGGAGCTCCGGCGCATGCTGGGCGTCGAGAAGATCGTGTGGCTGCCGGGCAATCCCGATGAAGTGGAGACGAACGGGCATGTCGACGGGATCGCGTCCTTCATCGCGCCCGGCCGGATGCTGTGCCAGACCGCGCTGCCGGAGCAGGGCGACTACTTCCGCGTGATGCGCGAGAACCGCCGCGCGCTGGAACTCGCCACCGATGCGGCAGGGCGCCGCTTCGAGCTGCTCGACCTGCCGTCGCCGATCGTCAGCGAACGCTTCGGCTCCGAGCGCTACTGCGATTGCTACGCGAACTACATCCTGGTGAACGGGGCCGTGATCGTGACCGCGTTCGGCGTCGAGCAGGACGCCGCCGCGCGCGACGCATTCGGTCGCGCGTTCCCGGGACGTCGCGTGGAGATGCTGCCGATTCCGACGCTGTCGATCGGCGGCGGCAGCATTCACTGCTCGACGCAGCAGCAGCCTGCCGTCGCCAACTGACCGACGTGCCGCCCGCGGTTTCCGGTCCCATCGAGGAGCAATGCAATGCCGTCCCAACACATCACCGTCGCCGCCGTACAGATGGCGTCGGGCAGCTGGAATCTCGAAGACAACATGGCCACCGCGGAGCGCCTGATCCGCGCGGCCGCCGCACGGGGCGCGAATCTCGTGCTGTGCCCGGAACTGTTCTCGATGCCGTACTTCTGCCTCGACCAGAACGTGCGTCATCTTGAACTCGCGCAGCCGTTCGAAGGCAACGCGCAGATCGCCCGCTTCGCAGCGCTGGCCGGCGAACTCGGCATCGTGCTGCCGATCGGTTTCTTCGAGCGCGCGGGCAATGCCGCGTACAACTCGGTCGCCGTGGCGGATGCCGACGGGCGCGTGCTCGGCGTCTACCGCAAGACGCATATCCCGGACGGGCCGGGCTATACGGAGAAGTTCTATTTCACGCCGGGCGACACCGGCTTCAAGGTGTGGGACACGCGTTTCGGCCGGATCGGCGTCGGCATCTGCTGGGACCAGTGGTATCCGGAGACGGCGCGCTGTCTCGCGCTGATGGGCGCCGAGATCCTGTGCTTTCCGACCATCATCGGTTCGGAGCCGTTCAGCAGCGCGTTCGATTCCGCCGGCCACTGGCAGCGCACGATGCAGGGCCACGCGGCGGCCAACATGGTGCCGGTGGTGGCCGCCAACCGGATTGGCCGCGAAACGGGCTTCGGCAACGGCAATCCGCGGCAGCAGGGGCTCACCGGCGAGTTCTACGGATCGAGCTTCATCGCCGATCACACCGGCGAGAAGCAGGCCGAGGCGAACCGCACCGACGAAGCCGTGCTCGTGCATGCGTTCGATCTCGACGCGATCCGCGCCGACCGGCAATCGTGGGGCTTTTTCCGCGATCGCCGCCCGGAGATGTATCGCACGTTGCTCACCAGCGACGGCGTGTCGTCCTGTTATCGATAAGGGAGCCGCGATGAAACGGAAAGGATGGCTGCGCGTCGCGGTGCCCGGCCTTGCGCTGTGCGTGCTGGCCGGCGCGGCGCGCGCCGACGAGGAGAAGGTGCTGAACCTGTACAACTGGAGCAATTACTTCGCACCGGATACCGTGTCCGCGTTCGAGAAGGAAACCGGCATCAAGGTGCGCTACGACGCGTACGACAGCGACGAGACGCTGCAGTCGAAGCTGTTGACCGGCAACAGCGGCTACGACCTCGTCTGGCCGACCAACGACTTCATGGCGAGGCAGATCCAGGCCGGCGTGTATCGCAAGCTCGACAAGCGCCGGCTGCCGAACCTGACGCATCTCGATCCGTCGCTGCTGAAGCAGATGGCGCAGTCCGATCCCGGCAACCAGTACGGCGTGCCGTACATGTGGGGCACCGTGGGCGTCGGCTACGACCGCGCCAGGATCCGCGCGATACTCGGCAAGGACATGCCGGCCGACAGTCTCGACCTGCTGTTCAACCCGGCGATCGCGGCGCGCGTCGCCGCGACCTGCGGGCTGGGCCTGCAGGACTCCGCGAGCACGGTGCTGCCGCTGGCGCTGCGCTACATCGGCCGCGATCCGAAGCGCGACATCGTGTACGACATCCCGCGCATCGGCAGCCTGATGTGGTTCGACGCGATGGTCATTCCGGCCGCCGCGAAGCACCCGGACAACGCGCATGCGTTCATCAACTACATCCTCCGGCCGGACGTGATCGCGAAGATCTCGAATTCGACGCGCTACGCGAATGCCAACCAGGGTGCGCTGAAGTTGATGGATCCGGCGCTGGTGCGCGACCCGGGCATCTATCCGGGCGAGGCGACGCGGCGCACGCTGTTCACGCCGATCGCCGAATCGCCGGCCGCGATGCGTGTCGAGGGGCGGACCTGGCTCGGCTTCAAGACCGCGCGACCGTGAAACGGCACACCATGAAGCAATCGAAGCAATCGAAGCAATCGAAGCAATCGAAGCAATCGAAGCAATCGAAGCAATCGAAGCAATCGAAGCAATCGGCAAGAGAAAAAGGAATGCCATGACCACACGACGTCAACTGTTGAAACGCGGCCTGTCCGTCTCGGGCGCGGCGCTGGCCGCCGGCGCGCTGGGCGGGCTGCTCGGCCGCACCGCACACGCGCAGCAGGGCGCGACCTGGCACATGCCGGACGAGGGGGCGCCGCACACGGCGACCTGGATGGCATTCGGCCCGAGCGAGGACATCTGGGGCGCGCGGCTGTTGCCCGTGGTGCGCGAGAACCTCGCCGCGGTCGCGAAGGCGATCGCCGCGCACGAGCCGCTCAGGATGCTGGTGCGCGCGCAGGACTACGCGATCGCGTCGCGCCTGTGCGGTTCGGCGGTCGAGCTGGTCCAGCATCCGGTCGACGATCTGTGGATGCGCGATACGGGGCCTGTGTTCGTGAAGAACGCGTCGGGCGCGCTCGGCGGCGTGAGCTTCAACTTCAACGGATGGGGCAACAAGCAGGAACACGAGCAGGACGCGGAAGTCGCGCCGTTCGTCGCCGAGCGTGCCGGCGCGCGGCCGATCGACACGCGGCTGGTGCTGGAAGGCGGCGGGATCGAGGTCGACGGCGAGGGCACGGCGATCGTCACGCGCAGCTGCGTGCTCAATCCGAACCGCAATCCGGGCGTCAGCCAGGCACAGTGCGAGGCGGAGCTGAGCCGTCTGCTCGGGCTGAAGAAGATCATCTGGTTGCCCGGCATCGCGGGCAAGGACATCACCGACGGGCATACCGACTTCTACGCGCGCTTCACGAGCCCGGGCGTCGTGGTGGCCGGGCTCGACCCGGATCCGTCGTCGTACGATCATGCCGTGACGCGGCAGCACCTGGAGATCCTGCGAAAATCCACCGACGCGAAGGGCCGTCCGTTGAAGGTCGTCGTGCTGCCGGGGCCGAAGCGTGTTCGTCACCAGTACGAGAACGCGGAGTTCGCGGCGGGCTACATCAACTTCTACGTGTGCAACCGCGCGGTGATCGCGCCGGAATTCGGCGACAGCCGCGCCGACCGCAATACGCGCGACACGCTCGTCGACCTGTTTCCCGGCCGTGACGTCATCCAGCTGAACATCGACGGCATCGCCGCGGGCGGCGGCGGCATCCACTGCACCACGCAACAGCAACCGGCCTGAACGAGGCCGCGGGCCGGTTTTCGTGACCGGCCCGTCCGCCGCCTGCATTTTTTGTCTTTCCGGACTCCTGACAAAAAATGCGGAATCGGTCGCGCGGGACGGAAGCCGGCATGGCTGCCTGCGCGCCGACCGCGCAATGGAATCGAATACATGACCAAAACGAGCCGCGGCGCACGCGCAGACGAGCGCGCACCGCACCTGCCGGACACCGGCCGACGCGCATTCATCCGGAATTCGGCCGCCTGGCTCGGCATGCCGCTGCTGGGTAGCCTGGCCGCGTGCGGCGGCGCGGACGGCGCATCCGACGCGGCTGCCGCCCCGCGCACGACACCGTCGGCCCGGCAGGCCGTGTACCGGCTGCCGGCCGAAGATGCGCCGCACGCGTCGACCTATATGGCCTTCGCGTCCGGCGCGGACGGCATCTGGACGCCCGTCGCGCCGCAGGGCACGGATGCCGGGATCGACCGCGTTCGGGCCGACCTGATGGACGTCGCGAAGGCGATCGGCGCGACCGAGCCGGTCGACATGCTGGTGTTGCCGGTCGACCTGGACGCGGCCCGCGCGCTGCTCGCGAGCGCGAGCGCAGCGAACCCGGACCTGCATGCGCGCTATGCGGCCCGCGCCGCAGGCACGGGCGGGATCAACCTCGTGTCGCTCGCCGACGGCTTCGACGATTTCTGGGTGCGCGACACGGGTTGCCTGTTCGTCAGGGACACGGCGAACGGCAATGCGCTGAATGCGGTCGGCTTCAATTTCAACGGCTGGGGCAACGCGAACACCGATGGCGTCGGCCTGAGCGCCGGGGCGACGATCCCGCCGCAGGTCACGGCCACGAGCAACCGGTCGAAGGCGGGACGGTTCTTCCAGCCGTTCGGCCGCGACAGCGCGGTGGCGGGCTGGATGGCGCGGACCCGCGGCGCGAACCTGATCCGCAGCACGTTGACACTCGAAGGCGGTGCGATCGAATTCGACGGCGACGCGACGGCGATCCTCACCGAGTCGGCCGTGCTGCACGTGAACCGCAATCCGCAGCTGTTCGACATCCCGAATGGCGTCGTCGCCCGCGCGACGCTGCTGCCGACGGCCCGCGATACCGTGCTCGCCGAACTGCGGCGCACGCTCGGTGTGCGCAAGATCATCTGGCTGCCGGGTACGGCGACCTATCCGGGCGGCAGCGGCGTGGGCGGTGCCGGCGGCGTGGCGACACCGGCCGGCGAGAGCGACATCACGAACGGCCACGTCGATTTCCATGCGCGCTTTCTCGCGCCCGGGGTGGTCGCGTGCTGTCACGACGTGTCGAATTCGACCGGCGAACGCGCGTTGACGGATGCCAACCGGCAACGCCTGGCCGGGCAGACCGACGCGAACGGCCGGCCGCTGCAGATCGTCGAGCTCGTGCCGCCGGTCGATTTCGGCACGTCGGCCGGCACGCGCCTGAACGAACGCCAGATGTCGCATTTCGCGGCCGGCTACCTCAACTTCTACACGTGCAACGGCGCGATCGTGATGCCGAAGTTCAACGACTCCGCCGCCGACGCGGCCGCCATCGCCGCCATCCGGCCATATGCGGGGAGCCGGGCGATCGTGCAGGTCGACATCCTCGGCATCGCGTCGGGCGGCGGCGGCATCCACTGCGCGACCCGCGAGGTGCCGGCGTGAGCGGGTCCCGTCATATCGATATTGCAATCGATTCGTTGTCCGTGGCGAGCGATTTCCTTAATCTGAACCCGTAGTTCGTGTGACACCTCCTTGACTGGGATTCGCGCCCGCTGCGTGCAGCGGGCGTCTTTTTTTGTGCGCCGCGCCGCCCGTCGGCCACGACGGGGTGGGGTCGCGTGACGGGCCGTCCATGCCGAGGTAGGCAGGTTCGCGTCGACGATCGGCGAGCCCGCGTGGCGCGTGAAACCGTCGTGGTACCCGATCTCGAGCGCGGACCGGATGATCGCGCCGGAGAACCGGCAACGGAGGTCGGCACGGACGAGCGCACGCAAGGTCGTTACGCGCGACGCCAGCCATGCGTCGCCGGCGCTGAAGCAGGTGGAGGTCGTCGCGCCGCTCGACGAGGCCGCGACGGCGCTCGCCGGATGATGGGCGGGGCGGGGCCGCGCATCGCGGCGCCCGCGGCCGGCACGCCTCATCACGAAAGCCGCAGAGCAAAGCACCATTTGTTGGTTCGGAATCGCCGCCCGCGCTGATACGTTAGCGGCTTCGCGACGACACACAGCGTCGCGATGTTCCTCGAACCGGCCGCCGCGCGATCCGTGGCGGCCTTCATAACAAATCGAATCAGGTCGTGCTCATGAAATTCCACACTCTCGCTACGTGGCTCGTCGGGGCCGCACTCGTCACGGCCGGCACGGTCGCGCACGCGGACCGCCTCGACGACATCAGGAAGGCCGGCGTGCTGCGCGTCGCGACCTTCGACAGCAATCCGCCGTTCGGCTATGTCGACGGCAAGAGCAATCACATCGTCGGCCTCGACGTCGACTATGCGAAGGCGCTGGCCGACAAGCTCGGCGTGAAGCTGCAGCTGCAGCCGACCAACCCCGCGAACCGCATTCCGTTCCTGACCTCCGGCAAGGTCGACCTGGTCCTCGCGAACTTCACGATCACCGACGAGCGCGCGAAGCAGGTCGACTTCAGCATCCCGTACTTCTCGTCGGGCCAGCAGTTTCTCGCGAAGAAGGGCGTGCTGAAATCGGCCGACCAGTTGAGCAACCTGCGCGTCGGCGCGGACAAGGGCACGACGAACGAGATCACGCTGCGCGAGAAATTCCCGAAGGCGACGATCGTCGCGTACGACGACACGCCGTTCGCGTTCGCCGCGCTGCGCGCCGGCAACGTGCAGGCGATCACGCAGGACGGGCCGAAACTGATCGGCCTGCTCGCGAACGTGCCCGACAAGCAGAACTACGAGATCCCGGCATTCACGATCTCGAACGACTACATGGGCGTCGGCGTGCCGAAGGGCGAGACGCGCCTGCTCGGCTTCGTGAACGACACGCTGAAGGGGCTCGAGGCGACCGGCCGCGCGGGGCAGATCTACGACGCGTGGTTCGGTCCGACGACGAAGACGCCGCTCACGCGCATCTTCCGCATCGGCGACAAGACCTGAGTCGCATGCAGGATGCGCCGCGTTCCTGCCGCCGGCCGTGCCGGTGCGCAGGGATCGCGGCGCTGTCCGTTTTCCTGATCGCTTGATTCGCGCCCGTACCACTGCATGCTCGGCTTGGCTCCCAAATATCTGTGCTGGCTCTGGCAGGGTTTCCTGCTGACGCTCGGCCTCGCGGCCGCGGCGGCGCTCGCCGCGACCGTCGGCGGGCTGCTGCTCGCCGTCATGCGGCATGCGCGCGGCACGGCGCCGCGCACGCTGGCGGCCGGCTATGTCGTCGCATTCCGCAACACGCCGCTGCTCGTGCAGTTGCTGTTCTGGTATTTCGGCGTCGCGTCGTTGCTGCCCGAGACATGGGTCGCATGGCTGAACGCGCGCCATCAACTGAGCGCGGGCCCGCTCACGCTCGCATGGCCGTCGTTCGAGTTCGTCGCCGGCTGGGTCGGGTTGAGCGCGTACACGGCCGCGTTCGTCGCCGAGGAGTGCGAAGCCGGGCTGCGCGGCGTGCGCCGTGCGCAGCATGATGCAGCCGCGGCGCTCGGCCTCACGCCGATGCAGTCGCTGCGCTACGTCGTGCTGCCGCAGGCCGTGCGCATCGCGCTGCCGCCGTTGTTCGGCCAATACATGAATCTCGTGAAAAACTCGTCGCTCGCGATGGCGATCGGTGTCGCCGAGCTGTCGTATGCGTCGCGGCAGGTCGAGACGGAGACATTCAAGACCTTTGCCGCGTTCGGTGTCGCGACCGTGCTGTACGTCGTCGCGGTGGCCGCGATCGAGGCCGGCGCCTACGCGGCCACGCAATGGCGCGACCGGCTCGGCGCGGGGCGGTGACGATGGATCTCTCGCTGCTGCTCGACAACCTGCCGTACCTGCTCGTCGGCGCGTTTCCGGACGGCCCGCTCGGCGGTGCCGCACTGTCGCTCGTGCTCGCGATCGCGTCGGCCATCGCATCGGCGGTGCTGGGCGTGGCGCTCGGCGTCGCGATGGCGCTCGCGCGCGGCCCGCTGCGCGTGCTGCTGCTCGCGTGCATCGGCTTCTTCCGCGCGATTCCGGTGCTGATGCTGATCTTCTGGACTTATTTCCTGATGCCGATGCTGCTGCACATGGACGTGCCGGGGCTCGCGACGGTCGTGTGCGCGCTGGCGCTGATCGGCGGCGCGTATCTCGCGCATGCGGTGCATGCGGGCATCGTCGCGGCCGGCGACGGGCAGTGGCAGGCGGGGCTGTCGCTCGGGCTCACGCGCTGGCAGACGGTGCGCTACGTGCTGCTGCCGCAGGCGATCCGGATCATGACGCCGTCGTTCGTCAACCAGTGGGTCGCGCTCGTGAAGGACACGTCGCTCGCGTATATCGTCGGCGTGCCGGAACTGTCGTTCGTCGCGACGCAGGTGAACAACCGGCTGATGGTGTATCCGGCACCGATCTTCCTGTTCGTCGCAGCGCTCTATCTGGTGCTGTGCACGTCGCTCGACGGCGCGGCGCGCTGGTTGCTGTCGCGCCGCCCGCGTGCGGCGCGCATCGCGCAGGCGACGGCCGAGCGCACGGGAGCCGCGCGGTGACGGCGTGCCGCGTGCGATGCATGCGGCAAATTGCCGGTGATGAGGATCGATGGCCTGCGTGCCGCGTCGCCGCTGCTCGAGCGGCGACGGGCGTGATGGTGCTTCGGTGCGGCTGCGCTTCGGCGCGCCAGCGTCAGGACGCGCTGTAGTGCGTCTCGAAGACCGCGCGCAGCGTCGACGGACCGGTCGCGAAGTCGCCCCACAGCGGGCCGTCGCTCTGCGCGAATGCGAACGGTGTCGTACTGATCGACGCGAGGCGGAAGCGCCATTGCGCCGCTTCCTGGCGGAACGCGGTGAGCTGCATGTCGGACAGCCCCGTCTGCGCGCTCGCGAGCGTGACGAGCGGATCGACCGGATCGTTCGCGACGCGCACTTCGAAGTGCAGGTGCGGGCCGGTGGCCGCGCCGGTCATCCCGACCGAGCCGATGCGCTGGCCCTGCTTCACGGTTTCGCCGTTCTTCAGCCCGCGCGCGAACGCGGACAAATGCGCGTAGTAGGTCGAATAACCGTCCGCGTGATCGACGACCACGTAGTGGCCGTAGCCGCCCGGATCGGTGCCGACGAACGACACGACGCCGTCGGCCGCCGCATTGACGGGCGTGCCGGACGGCGCGGCGAGATCGACGCCGGTATGGAACGCCATCGCCTGCGACAGCGGGTGGACGCGTTCGCCGAAGAACGAGCTGATGCGCGTCCACTTGACGGGCATCGTGAATGCGGCCGCCTCGAGCGGCGCGCCGTCGAGCGTGTAGTACGCGCCGTGGTCGGCCCCCGGTGCGCGGAACCAGATCGCGCCGAACGTGCGGCCCGCGACGCGCAGCTCGAGTGCGGTGAGGTGCGGCGTGCCGTTGTTGGTGTCGTACGCGACGCGGTAGTAGTCGCCGCGCTGCGCGCCGGCACGCATCGCGACCTTGCCGGTGACGAGGTCGCCGAGCTGGATGCGCACCTCGGGCGGCACGTCGAGACGGTTCAGTGTATCGGACAGCGTGAGTTCGATGTCGCCCGCGCGCATCCCGTGCTGCTGTTCGGGCGGTGCGAGCTGGAACAGGCTCGTATAGCCGAGCATGTCGTTGCGGTGCGCGCTGAGCGGTGCGAACAGGCCCGGCTGCAGGTTGCGGTCGGTGCGTTCATTGAGTTCGTTGAGTTCGTTGCGCTCGCCGAGCGTGCGCGCGAGTTCGCTCGTCACGAAATGCTGTGCGGTGGGAAACGGCGTGTCGGACAGCACGCGCTGCGGTAGCGCGGCCGTGCCCGAATCGACGGCGCCCGGCAGTTGCGAGACGGCCGGCAGCGCGGCGGCGAGACCGAAGGCGGCGAGGGCGCCGAGCACGGCGGCCGGTACGAGCGCGCGCACGAGGCGCTGCGCGCGCCCGGGCGCGAAAGCATCAGGAGTTGCGGCAGGCTTGACCAAAGGTGTCCACATCCAGGAAAGCGGTTCAAAGAGGTGTGGGCGGGAACCATCGGCGGCATGTCCGTCGGGTGGCGACGGGGCGGGCGACGGGCGTGCAACAAAACAGGCCCCGCCAGGGGCCTGTGTCGTTTCCGTTCGACCCAACTCGCGGGGAGGCCCGCTTCGAACGGCGGCGTGAACTTTCCGGGTCGAACCCGGTTTATCACGAAGACGCTAAAGAAAGATGACAGCGTCAGTCTACCGATGTTCCGCGAAACGTTAAAAATTTTAAAGAGGGTCAGCTCATTCGTTTCGCACTGCGGTAAATCGGGTTAAATCAGCATTTATTGCGCGGCTTTTCGTCAGACAGGCAATTTTTGCGCGCGCACGCGCAGTGCGGTGGAGGTCCTGACGGCGTCGAAACCGGCGTCGAGCATCGCTTCCGCGTCGTTCCACAGGTTGCCGCGCAACCGGTTGGTCCAGATCATCGACGCGAACACGCCTTCGAGCAGCGACACGAGATAGACGGCCGCGAGATGCACGTCGAGATCGGCGGCGATCTCGCCGGCCGCGATCGCGCGGCGCAGCAGCGCCTTGGTGATGCGCAGCATCTGCAGCTCGAGCAACATCCGGCGGCGCAGCAGCGCGCCGTTCTCCTCGCTCTGCTCGCACTTCGTATAGAGGATCACGAGCACGCGCTGCATCGCGCCCGGCTCGCCGCATTGCTGCAGGTAATGCGACGCCGCGCGGCGCAGCGTGGCGAACGCGGGCAGGCCGTCGACCGCGTCGAACCCTTCCGACGTGCGTGCGAACGCGCGGTCGCACATCGCGAGACACACTTCCATCTTGTTGCGGTAGTGGCCGTACACGGCGCCCCGCGACATCCCGGCGGCCTCGGCGAGGTCCGCCATCGCAGTTTGCGCGACGCCTTTCTCGAGCAGCACGAGCTCGGCGGCGTCGAGGATCCGGTGCTTGATGGCGAGCGATTCTTCCCGGGTCTTGCGGGCCATGTCGTGAATTTCCTTACAGTTCGCTGTCGTTTTATTGAGACAGTGTGGCGGCCGGATTGCAACCGCCTGCATTTAATCAGTCGTGACTGATTATAATCGGCCACCCTGAGCCGCCGCATTGTATCGGCGGCGAACGATCCGAGGTCAGAACATGAATAACAAACGCTCCCTGGGGCGCCGCCTTCGGCTGGCGTCGTTCGCGCTCGCGGCCACGCTGGCCGCGAGCGGATGCGGAAAGGGCGAACAGGACAACGCGCCGGAGGCCATTCAGAACGCGACGGTCGTGACGGTGCGTCCGACGGCCGTGCCGATGACCGTCGAATTGCCGGGCCGGCTCGACGCGTATCGGCAGGCGGAAGTGCGCGCGCGGGTCGCGGGCATCGTGACCGCGCGGACTTACGAGGAAGGCCAGGAAGTGAAGCAGGGCGCGGTGCTGTTCCGCATCGACCCGGCGCCGCTGAAGGCCGCGCGCGACGCCGCACGGGGTGCGCTCGCGAAGGCGCAGGCCGCCGCGCTCGCGGCGAGCGACAAGCGCCGCCGTTACGACGACCTGGTGCGCGACCGCGCGGTCAGCGAGCGCGATCACACCGAGGCCGTCGCCGACGACACGCAGGCGAAGGCCGACGTCGCGTCCGCGAAGGCCGAGCTCGCCCGCGCGCAACTGCAGCTCGACTATGCGACCGTCACCGCGCCGATTTCAGGCCGCGCCCGGCGCGCGCTCGTGACCGAAGGCGCGCTCGTCGGCCAGGACCAGGCGACGCCGCTCACGACCGTCGAGCAGCTCGATCCGATCTACGTGAATTTCTCGCAGCCGGCGGCCGACGTCGACGCATTGCGCCGCGCGGTGAAAAGCGGGCGCGCGACGGGCATCGCGCAGCACGACGTCACGGTGACGCTGCTGCGCGCCGACGGCACCGCGTATCCGCTGAAGGGCAAGCTGCTGTTCAGCGATCTCGCGGTCGATCCGACCACCGATACCGTCGCGATGCGCGCGCTGTTCCCGAATCCCGAACGCGAGCTGTTGCCGGGCGCATATGTGCGGATCGCGCTCGACGCGGCCGTCGACCAGCGCGCGATCCTCGTGCCGCGCGATGCGCTGCTGCGTACGGCCGATCGCACGTCGGTGCGCGTGGTCGGCACGAACGGCAAGGTGAAGGACGTCGAGGTCGTCGCCGACCAGATGAGCGGCCGCGACTGGCGCATCACGCGCGGTCTCGCGGGCGGCGAGCGCGTGATCGTCGACAACGCCGCGCAGTTCACGCCCGATAGCGCCGTCAAGCCCGTCGAGCAGGCATCGCCGACGAAGGCCGCGTCACAGGCGGCCGCCCGTCAAACCTGACCGGTACACATAGACCACCATGGCACGTTTCTTCATCGATCGTCCCGTCTTCGCGTGGGTGATCGCACTCTTCATCATGCTCGGCGGCGCGTTCGCGATTCGCGCGCTGCCGGTTGCGCAGTACCCGGACATCGCGCCGCCCGTCGTCAGCATCTATGCGACGTATCCGGGCGCGTCCGCGCAGGTCGTCGAGGAATCGGTGACCGCGCTGATCGAGCGCGAAATGAACGGCGCGCCGGGGCTGCTGTACACGTCCGCGACGAGCAGTGCCGGGATGGCGTCGCTGTACCTGACGTTCAAGCAGGGCGTCAACGCCGATCTCGCGGCCGTCGAAGTGCAGAACCGGCTGAAGACGGTCGAGGCGCGGCTGCCCGAACCGGTGCGGCGCGACGGCATCCAGGTCGAGAAGGCCGCGGACAACATCCAGCTCGTCGTGTCGCTGACGTCGGACGACGGCCGGATGAGCGCCGTGCAGCTCGGCGAATACGCGTCGGCGAACGTCGTGCAGGCGCTGCGCCGTGTCGACGGCGTCGGCAAGGTGCAGTTCTGGGGCGCCGAATATGCGATGCGGATCTGGCCCGACCCGGTGAAGATGGCCGGGCACGGCCTCACCGCGTCGGACATCGCGTCGGCCGTGCGCGCGCACAACGCGCGCGTGACGGTCGGCGACATCGGCCGCAGCGCGGTGCCGGACAGCGCACCGATCGCGGCGACGGTGTTTGCCGATGCGCCGCTGAAGACGCCGGCCGACTTCGGCGCGATCGCGCTGCGCACGCAACCGGACGGCGCCGCGCTCTACCTGCGCGACGTCGCGCGCATCGAGTTCGGCGGCAACGACTACAACTATCCGTCGTACGTGAACGGCAAGGTCGCCACGGGCATGGGCATCAAGCTCGCGCCGGGCTCGAACGCGGTGGCGACCGAAAAGCGCGTGCGCGCGACGATGGACGCGCTGTCCGCGTATTTCCCGCCGGGCGTGAAATACCAGATCCCGTACGAGACGTCGTCGTTCGTGCGCGTGTCGATGAACAAGGTCGTCACGACGCTGATCGAGGCCGGCGTGCTGGTGTTCCTCGTGATGTTCCTGTTCATGCAGAACCTGCGCGCGACGCTGATTCCCACGCTCGTCGTGCCGGTCGCGCTCGCGGGCACGTTCGGCGTGATGCAGGCGGCCGGCTTCTCGATCAACGTGCTGACGATGTTCGGGATGGTGCTCGCGATCGGCATCCTCGTCGACGATGCGATCGTCGTCGTCGAGAACGTCGAGCGGCTGATGGTCGAGGAGGGGCTCGAGCCCTACGACGCGACCGTCAAGGCGATGAAGCAGATCAGCGGCGCGATCGTCGGCATCACGGTCGTGCTGACGTCGGTGTTCGTGCCGATGGCGTTCTTCGGCGGCGCGGTGGGCAACATCTACCGGCAGTTCGCGCTGGCGCTCGCGGTCTCGATCGGCTTCTCCGCGTTCCTCGCGCTGTCGCTGACGCCCGCGCTGTGCGCGACGCTGCTCAAGCCGGTGTCCGGCGACCATCACGAGAAGCGCGGCTTCTTCGGCTGGTTCAACCGCTTCGTCGCACGTGCGACGCAGCGCTATGCGACGCGCGTCGGCGCGATGCTGCAGAAGCCGCTGCGCTGGCTCGTCGTGTACGGCGCGCTGACCGCGGCGGCCGCGCTGATGCTCACGCAACTGCCGACCGCGTTCCTGCCCGACGAGGACCAGGGCAACTTCATGGTGATGGTGATCCGGCCGCAGGGCACGCCGCTCGCGGAAACGATGCAGAGCGTGCGCGAGGTCGAGTCGTATATCCGCCGCGACGAGCCGGCCGCGTACACGTTCGCGCTTGGCGGCTTCAACCTGTACGGCGAAGGGCCGAACGGCGGGATGATCTTCGTCACGCTGAAGAACTGGAAGGAGCGCAAGGCCGAGCGCGATCACGTGCAGGCGATCGTCGCGCGCATCAACGAGCGCTTCGCGGGCACGGCGAACACCACGGTGTTCGCGATGAACTCGCCGGCGCTGCCCGATCTCGGCTCGACGAGCGGCTTCGACTTCCGGCTGCAGAACCGCAGCGGGCTCGACTATGCGGCGTTCAGCGCCGCGCGCGAGCAGCTGCTCGCGGCGGGCGGCAAGGATCCGGCGCTCACCGACCTGATGTTCGCCGGCACGCAGGACGCGCCGCAGCTGAAGCTCGACATCGATCGCGCGAAGGCGTCGGCGCTCGGCGTGTCGATGGACGAGATCAACACGACGCTCGCGGTGATGTTCGGCTCCGACTATATCGGCGACTTCATGCACGGCACGCAGGTGCGCCGCGTGATCGTGCAGGCCGACGGGCTGCACCGGCTCGATCCGGACGACGTGAAGAAGCTGCGCGTGCGCAACGCGCGCGGCGAGATGGTGCCGCTCGCGGCGTTCGCGACGCTGCACTGGACGCTCGGGCCGCCGCAGCTCACGCGCTACAACGGCTATCCGTCGTTCACGATCAACGGCTCGGCCGCGCCGGGGCACAGCAGCGGCGAGGCGATGGCCGCGCTCGAGCGCCTCGCCGCGAAGCTGCCGGCCGGTATCGGCCACGCGTGGTCGGGGCAGTCGTTCGAGGAGCGGCTGTCGGGCGCGCAGGCGCCGATGCTGTTCGCGCTGTCGGTGCTCGTCGTGTTCCTCGCGCTCGCGGCGCTGTACGAGAGCTGGTCGATCCCGTTCGCGGTGATGCTGGTGGTCCCGCTCGGCGTGATCGGCGCGGTGCTCGGCGTCACGCTGCGCGCGATGCCGAACGACATCTATTTCAAGGTGGGGCTGATCGCGACGATCGGGTTGTCCGCGAAGAACGCGATCCTGATCGTCGAAGTCGCGAAGGATCTGGTCGCGCAGCGCATGTCGCTCGTCGACGCCGCGCTCGAGGCCGCGCGCCTGCGGTTGCGGCCGATCGTGATGACGTCGCTCGCGTTCGGCGTCGGCGTGCTGCCGCTCGCGTTCGCGTCGGGCGCCGCGTCCGGCGCGCAGATGGCGATCGGCACCGGCGTGCTCGGCGGCGTGATCACGGCGACGGTGCTCGCGGTGTTTCTCGTCCCGCTGTTTTTCGTGATCGTTGGCCGCCTGTTCGACGTCGGCCCGCGCCGGCGCGGCGGATCGCAGCCGGCGACGATGGAGGCTTCGCAATGACGTTTCACCTGAAGGCGCGCGCGACGCCGCGGGCTCGGGTCGCGCTGGCCGCTGCACTCGCGTTCGCGCTCGCGGGCTGCTCGCTCGCGCCGCGCTACGAGCGTCCGGCGGCGCCGGTGCCGGCCACCTACACGCCGGTCGACGGCAGCACGGAGCCGGCGTCGGTCGTGGCGCCTGCCGATGCCGCGCGGCTCGACGACTGGCGCGCGTATTTCACCGATCCGGCGCTGCAGGCCTGGATCGACGCGGCGCTCGCGAACAATCGCGACCTGCGGATCGCGGCCGGCCGGCTCGACGAAGCGCGCGCGCTGTACGGCGTGCAACGTGCGGACCTGATGCCGTCGGTCGACGCGAACCTCGGCTACGAACGCACGCGCCAGTACGACCCGGTCGTGCGCGAGAGCGCGGTGAGCGGGCTGTATCGCGCGGGCGTCGGCATCAGCGCGTACGAACTCGACCTGTTCGGCCGCGTGCGCAACCTGTCCGATGCGGCGCTCGCCGAGTATTTCGCGACGGCCGACGCGCAGCGCACGGTGCGCATCGGCGTGATTGCCGAAGTCGCCGCGGCGTACGTTTCCGAACGGTCGTTGCATGAGCAACTGGCGCTGGCGCAGCGCACGCTCGACGCGCGCGGGCGCATCGCCGCACTCACGCAGCGCCGCTACGCGGCCGGCACGAGCGATGCGATCGAGCTGCGCTCGGCCGAGATGCTGGTCGCGTCCGCGCGTGCGTCGCAGGCCGCGCTGCAGCGCGAACACGCGCAGTCGGTACGCGCGCTGCAATTGCTCGCCGGCGATTTCGCGCGCAACGTGCCGGCCGACGGCACCGCGCTCGACACGCTCGCGATCGCGCCGGTGGCGCCCGGCGCGCCGAGCGCGCTGCTCGAACGGCGGCCGGACATCCGGCAGGCCGAAGCGCGGCTCAAGGCCGCGAACGCGCAGATCGGCGCCGCACGCGCGGCGTTCTTCCCGCGCGTCGCGCTGACGACCGACTATGGCTCGGTCAGCGACGCGTTCTCGAGCCTGTTCGCGGGCGGCACGAGCGTGTGGACGTTCGCGCCGCGCATCACGCTGCCGCTTTTCGCGGGCGGCCGCAATCGCGCGAATCTCGACGTCGCGAACGCGCGCAAGCACATCGCGGTCGCCGAATACGAGAAGACCGTGCAGACCGCGTTCCGCGAAGTGGCCGACGCGTTCGCCGCGCGCGACTGGATCGACCGCCAGCTTGCCGCTCAGCAGGACGTTCATGCGGCCGACGGCGCGCGGCTGAAGCTCGCCGAGCGCCGCTATGCGGGCGGCGTCGCGACGTATCTCGAACTGCTCGACGCGCAGCGCAGCACGTACGAGTCGGGGCAGGAGCTGATCCGGCTCAAGGAACTCAGGCTCGCGAATGCGATTGCGCTGTATCGCGCGCTGGGCGGCGGGTGGGCGCCGGCAGCGTCAGCGGAGGCTGCCGCGTGATCCGGTAGCCGTGACGGGCGGCGATGGCGTATCGGCATGTTGCAATGCGCCGCCGCTGCCCGGGGCGGCATTGCGTCTGTCGGGGCACCGGCAGGGATCGACGATGCGCGCATCCGCGCGTCGTCGTCCACGTTTTTCTCCAGGCTGTCGAGCTGAAGGGGCGCCTTCGATTCGACACGCATCCCGGCGCTCGATCGTGCCGGATTTCCTCCTTTTCGATTTCATTCCATCCGCCGAAACGTCGCGTGCGCGTCGTCGCAACGGTGTGTCGAATGCCGTGGCGGCGCGCGGCATTACACGCGGCCTTTAATCCGGGATTGACGATTCGATTAATTCCCGTATTGCGAATAATAGCGGGCGACAAAGTGTCGCGGTAAAACGTTTGTACGGAACGCGCAATCGTTTGCGCAATAAATCCGGGGCGTCATAAATCACGCGTTAATTTCCTCTCAGTTGAAAATAGACGAATGCTTTTGTTGCGGTCGGACAACGATGGCAGGATTGGACAGAATTTTGTCATCTGGTGCCAGTGATACGGCAAAGCCATATCCAGCAAGGAGAAGCGGGGTGGATTCAATCAGGAATTGAAAATTTCTTTAAATATCAGCCGGTTCCGGGAGATAAAAAAGGACTGCGGACGAAAATATCCGGATTGAAAATCAAAAGGAAAGAGTGTGTTTGAAAGTATGTGAAGCGAAGATTGTCATGGACGATTTAACAATGCTTTACAGAATTCTTTCATTCCTATCTCGATAATGCCGCCTCGTGACGGACGGGAGCCAACCACACGCTGCCTTTTGTATCCGCCACGTCGTCCATCTCCTTTGCAATTCTCACGGAAAACGTCATGAAAAAATCCCTCCTGGCCGCTGTCGCACTTGCAGCCCTGTCCACCTCGGCCTTCGCAGCAGGCACCGGCACGATCAACTTCACGGGCGAGATCGTCGCGGGCGCATGCGGCATCGATTCGGGTTCGGTCAACCAGACCGTGAACCTCGGCAAGGTGCCGACCCACACGTTCAAGAAGGCCGGTGACAAGTCCGAGCCGGTCAAGTTCGACATCGTCCTGACCGACTGCGACACCAGCATCTCGAAGAACGCGTTCTTCACGTTCACGGGTACGTCGAACGCGGCCCAGCCGAAGCTGCTCGCCACGATCGGCTCGGCAACCAACGTCGGCATCCGCGTACAGGGCGCAACGGGCGAAGACCTCGACAACGGCGTCGAACAGGCCGCCGCAACGCTGCTGCAAAACGGCAACAACACCGTGCGCTTCGCCGCACGCTACGAAGCGACGGCAGCCGACGTGACGCCGGGTACGGCCGACGGCGTCGCGAACTTCACGGTTCGCTACCAGTAAGCGGCCGTCACGGAGGAGGGGTGCGCGCACCCTTTCTCCTTTCTTTCCTCCTGCCCAGCTTTTCCTCGGACTTCCGGTAGCGCCGCGTGCGAATCAGACATTCCTTCCTTTGCGTCTCCGTGCTGGTGGTCGGCAGCCAGAGCCATGCGACGGAATTCAATTCGTCGTTCCTCGACATCGACGGCTCGAACAACGTCGACCTGTCGCAGTTCTCGCAGGCCGACTTCACGCTGCCGGGCGAATACATGCTCGACGTGCAGGTCAACGACCTGTTCTACGGGCTGCAGGCGATCCAGTTCATCGCGCTCGACGCATCCGGCGCAGGCAAGCCGTGCCTGCCCCCGGAACTCGTCGCGCAGTTCGGGCTGAAGCCGTCGCTCGCGAAGGATCTGCCGCGCTTCCAGGGTGGTCGCTGCGTCGATCTCGGCGCGATCGAGGGTGCAACCGTGCGTTACCTGAAGAGCGACGGTCGCCTCAAGATCACGATTCCGCAGGCCGCGCTCGAATTCACCGATTCGAACTACCTGCCGCCGGCGCGCTGGTCCGACGGGATTCCGGGCGCGATGCTCGACTATCGCGTGATCGCGAACACGAACCGCAACTTCGGTTCGGGCGGCGAGCAGACGAATTCGATCCAGGCCTACGGGACGATCGGCGCGAACTGGGACGCGTGGCGCTTTCGCGGCGACTACCAGGCGCAGTCGAACGCGGGTAGCAGCGCGTACGCGGATCGCACCTTCCGCTTCAGCCGGCTGTACGCATTTCGCGCGCTGCCGTCGATCCAGTCGACGGTGACGTTCGGCGACGACTATCTGACGTCGGACATTTTCGACACGTTCGCGCTGACCGGCGCGTCGATCCGCAGCGACGACCGCATGCTGCCGCCGTCGCTGCGCGGCTATGCGCCGCTGATCTCGGGCGTCGCGCGCACCAACGCGACCGTGACCGTGTCGCAGGCGGGCCGCGTGCTGTACGTGACGCGCGTGTCGCCGGGCGCATTCGCGCTGCAGAACATCAACACGAGCGTGCAGGGCACGCTCGACGTGGCCGTCCAGGAAGAGGACGGCAGCGTGCAGCGCTTCCAGGTGACGACGGCAGCCGTGCCGTTCCTCGCGCGCACGGGGCAGCTGCGCTACAAGGCCGCGATCGGCAAGCCGCGCCTGTTCGGCAGCACGGGCATCACGCCGTTCTTCGGGTTCGGCGAGGCCGCCTACGGCCTGCCGCTCGACTTCACCCTCTACGGCGGCTTCATCGCCGCGTCGGGCTATACGTCGATCGCGCTCGGCGTCGGCCGCGACTTCGGCACGTTCGGGGCGGTGTCGGCCGACGTCACGCATGCGCGCGCGCACCTGTGGTGGAACGGCGCGACGCGCAACGGCAACTCGTACCGCATCAACTATTCGAAGCATTTCGACACGCTCGATGCCGACGTGCGCTTCTTCGGCTATCGCTTTTCGGAACGCGAATACACGAACTTCGCGCAGTTCTCCGGCGACCCGACAGCGTACGGCCTCGCCAACAGCAAGCAGCGCTACTCGGCGACGATGTCGAAGCGCTTCGGCGATACGTCGACCTACTTTTCGTACGACCAGACGACTTACTGGGCGCGGTCGTCCGAGCAGCGCATCGGCCTCACGCTGACGCGCGCGTTCTCGATCGGTGCGCTGCGCAACCTGAACGTCAGCATGTCGGCGTTCCGTACGCAAAGCGCGGGCGCGAGCGGCAACCAGTTCTCGGTGACCGCGACGCTGCCGATCGGCGGCCGTCACACCGTCACGTCGAACCTGACGACGGGCAACGGCAGCACGAGCGTGAACGCTGGCTATATCCATGACGATCCGGACGGCCGCACCTACCAGGTCAACGCGGGCGCGATCGACGGCCGCGCATCGGCGAACGCGAGCTTCCGCCAGCGCACGTCGACGTACCAGCTGACCGCACAGGCGTCGACGGTCGCGAACGCGTATGCGGCCGCGTCGCTCGAGGTCGACGGCTCGCTCGTCGCGACGCAGTACGGGCTGGCCGCGCACGCGAACGGCAACGCCGGCGATACGCGCCTGCTGGTGTCGACCGACGGCGTGCGCGACGTGCCGCTGTCCGGCACGCTCACGCACACCGACTCGCGCGGCTATGCGGTGCTCGACGGGATCTCGCCGTACAACGTGTACGACGCGACCGTCAACGTCGAGAAGCTGCCGCTCGAAGTGCAGGTGTCGAACCCGATCCAGCGCATGGTGCTGACCGACGGCGCGATCGGCTTCGTCAAGTTTTCGGCGGCGCGCGGCAGCAACCTGTACCTGACGCTGACCGACGCTGACGGCAAGCCGCTGCCGTTCGGTGCGTCGGTGCAGGACGCGGCGAACGGCAAGGAGCTCGGCATTGTCGGAGAGGGCGGCGCCGCGTTCCTGACCCAGGTCCAGCCGAAATCCGCGCTCGCGGTGCGCGCGGGCGAACGCACGCTCTGCACGGTGGACGTGCTGCCGAACCAGCTCCAACTCGAAGGCACGCCGATTCCGGTGACGTGCCAGACGCCCGGCGAGTCGCACGCAGCGGCCGGCCGGAACGAACGATGATTTCACGGATCCCGCGATGAACCCTGCTTTCTCCCTTTCCTTCCTGAAACGCGCATCGGGCGTGCTCGCAGCCGCCATGACGCTGCTCGCCGGTGTCGCGCACGCGGCGATCGTGCCGGACCGCACGCGCGTGATCTTCAACGAAGGCGAACAGGCCGCGATCGTCACGATCACGAACAAGAGCACGACGTATCCGTATCTCGTGCAGTCGTGGCTCGAGGACGCGAAGGGCAACAAGATCACGTCGCCGCTGATGGTCGTGCCGCCGCTGCAGCGCATCGAGGCGAACGAGCGCAACGTGCTGCGGATCGCCAAGCTGCCCGGCACCACGCTGCCGACCGATCGCGAATCGGTGTTCTACCTGAACATCCGCGAAGTGCCGCCGAAGTCCGATACGCCGAACACGCTGCAGATCGCGCTGCATACGCAAATGAAACTGTTCTACCGGCCGAAGGCCGTGCAGCCCGCACGCGACGAGGACTGGACGCTGCCGATGACGCTGCGGGTGGACCCGGCCGCGCACAAGCTCGTGTTCGACAACCCGACGCCGTACCACGTGACGGTGGTCGAGGTGACGGCAGGCGCGCAGAAGATGCCGGTGCCGATCGAGCCGGTGATGGTGAGCCCGATGAGCACGGCCGACGTGCCGTTCAAGGCCGCGACGCCGGCGACGCTGTTCGTCACGCATATCGACGATTACGGCGGCCAGGTGGCGGTCGAGTATGCGTGCGACGCGGGTGCGTGCAAGAGCGTGAAGCAATGAGCGGCGCCCGACGCAACGCAATCGCGGCGCGGCTGCCTGCATGGCTCCGGTGGAGCGTGCTCGCGCTGTTCGTCGCGCTGGCACAGCCGGCCTGGGCGCTCAAATGCATCGCGGACAACGGGGGGATGGCGCTGACCGAATCGATCGGCAACGTCGCGTCCTATCCGACCGACGCGCCGGACGGCTACGTGATCTGGGTATCGCCGCCGCGCACGACGACCGGCTATTGCTACAAGGACATCGGCGGGCTGCAGGACTTCCCCGAGCAGATCTACTTCTACGCGAACCCGGAGCGGCAGAACCCGGCCGCGTGGGGGCTCGAAATCGGCATTCGCTTCGAGGGCACCGACTACTACGGGCGCAGCAGCCAGCCGGGCAACGGCATCGGCACGCACCGCTACGTGAAGATCTGCGAGATGACCGACCGGCAGGTCAATGCCGGGATGTGCCCGAAATGGCCCATCAGCATTACGTATCAAGTGGTCGTGCGCAAGAAGGGGACGTGGGTGCGGCCGCCGTCGGACATCTACGCGGTGTTCCAGTTCGACGGCGAGCGCGGGCTGAACAGCAAGGGGAGTTTCCGCTACAAGCTGAGCGGCCTGCAGAACCTGAAGCCGACGCCGTGCATGGTCGACGTGAAGGTCACGCCCGAGCCGGGCATCGTGAAGTTCGGTCAGGTCCAGGCGACGGGTAACGGCTTCTCGCCCGCGGTGCCGCGCAGGCCGTTCAGTCTCGCGCTGACCAAGCAATGCAGCGTGCCGGTGCGTGTGGACGGCTACTTCGAGACCTCGCAGACCGTGCAGAACGGGCTGCTCGTGCCGGACCCGAAGAGCAATTTCGGCATCGGCATCGAGGACCGCAACGGCACGGCGATCCCGTTCAACCAGCAGTTCGTGCTCGCCCAGATGCCGGGCAACGTGAACTACGAGAGCGTGACGCTCGACGCGGTGCTGAAGGCGTTCGGGCCGCCGAAGATCGGTCCGTTCAACGGCACGGCGACAATCCGGTTGTTCATCTACTGACGTCCGCGCGCACTTCATGAAAAAAGCGCCGGCCGGCGCTTTTTTCAAACGCGCTGCGCGAGGCTCAACGCACCCAGCGGCACCCCTTGTGATGGTGATGCTCGACGTGGCACACGCGGTGCGGATGCGCTTCCGCGATGGCCGGCACGAGCACGGCGGCGGCAACGGCGGCCGCGGTCTGGGTTTTCAGCCGCGTCTTCATGTCGACGTCATGTCGTTCGGTATCGGGTCGCGGGAGGGGAAGGCTCTACCACTGCGGCCGCTGGTCATCACGACGATCTTCACGGCGATCGTCGCGACGGTCGTCCCGGCGCGCGTCATCACCACGGGGACGCCGCGCTCCCCAGTCGTGGCGCTCCCGGTAACGATCGCCATGCCAGCCGATCGTTACCTCGGCCGGGCCGGGATACGCGACGCAGCCGGTCAGCATCGCGCTCGACAGCGCGCCGACCATGACGGCGGATAACGCGATGGATTTCATGTCGTTCCCCCTTGGAAACAGCAAGTCGATCGTACGAGCCCCCAAAATTTCACGTGGCAAGAAGTGGCTACGGCAAATGACGGCGGTACGCGTTTCGTCAGGCGGGTGAAAGCTCGTGTCGGCGTCATGCCGGCGCCGTGCGTCGTGCGAATTCGCCGCGCGCCCGACAGGGTGGCGCCCGCCATGGGTCGCGGGCCGTTTCCGGTATCGGGCCACTTCCTTTCGCGCTGAAAGCATTCCGCGCGCCGCGAGTCCATGACCGCCATCGCGTCCGTCAACACGCCGATTCCGTCAATTGATCAGACAAATCCTGACAAACGGAAGGGGTATCCGATAATCGAATTGAGAATGATTTGCGTTTACGTTAAATTGCGCTATCTCAGAATTCGGCGGAGCAGATCGATGGCAATGGCTGAAGTGCTCGAACGACCGGCAGCGGCAACGGCGAACCCGTTCCTCGGCAGTTATCCGGACCTGCCGTCGCGCCCCGCGCCGCGTGCGCGTCGTGCCGCGGAGCAGCGAGCGCAGGGCGCGCTGCTCGACGTGCTGATTTCCCATCGCACGATGCTCGTCAACGTCGCGCGCGGCTTCGTCGGCTGTGCGAGCCGGGCCGAGGACGTCGTGCACGACGTGTTCGTGAAGCTCGTCGAATTCCCGAACCAGGACGACGTGCGCCAGCCGGTCGCGTACGTGACGCGGATGGTGCGCAACGCGTCGATCGACGCGTGCCGCCGGCAAAGCCTCGAGAACGTCTATCACACGGAAGAGGACGACGGCTTCGACGTGCCGTCGCCGGAACCGACGCCCGAGGCCGCGCTGATGACGCGCGACACGCTGCGCCGCGTGTGGGCCGCGCTCGACGACCTGCCGGCGCGCAGCCGCGCGGCGTTCGAGATGGTGCGGCTGCGCGAGGAGACGCTGCAGACCGCGGCGCGCGCGCTGAACGTGTCGCAAACACTCGTGCATTTCATGGTGCGCGACGCGGAGCGGCACTGCGCGGAATGTCTCGACGCATGCCATCGCGGCGTCGCGTGCCCGGTGTTTCTCGGCGGCCGTGCGCGGCGGCGGTAAAAAATCGCGCCGGCCAATCGTCTTCAAGACAGGAGCGGCCGATTCGACGATCCGATCACTTGCCGCTTCGCATCCTTCAACCGTCTCCCGCTTCTTTTTTTCGATCATGACGCAAGCCACGACGCCTTCCGCCGACTCCGACGACCTCGTCTACACGGTCGTCATCAACGACGAAGAACAGTATTCGATCTGGCCGACGTTCCGGCCCGTGCCGGCCGGCTGGCGCGAGATCGGCGTGCGCGGCCCGAAGGCCGATTGCCTCGCGCACATCGAGACCGTCTGGACCGACATGCGCCCCGCGAGCCTGCGCCGCGCGATGGACGGCGAACGCGCGACGCGCGCGTCGTGACCCGCAGCGCCGCGTTTGCGGCGCGCCACCTGAAGAGGACGTTGCATGACCCTGCTTTCGTTGCCGACGCTCGACGACCTGCGTATCGAGCCGGGGCTGCCCACCGTCGTGTCGCCGCGCGGCGCCGACGGCATGTCGATCGACGAGGTCGCGCCGCTCGCGCATGCGATCGCGGCCGACACGCTCGAACGGGCGGGCGGTGTGCTGTTCACGGGCTTTCACGTGCCGTCGATCGATGCGTTCCAGCAGTTCGCGGCGTCGTTCGGCGATCCGCTGATCGGCTATGAATACGCGTCGACGCCGCGCAGCCAGGTCGAGGGCGCCGTCTACACGTCGACCGAATACCCGCCGCACCGCGCGATTCCGCTGCACAACGAGCAGTCGTACACACGCGAGTGGCCGCTGCGGATCTGGTTCCATTGCGCGCTCGCGGCGCCGAAGGGCGGGGCGACGCCGATCGCGGACAGCCGCGCCGTCTATCGCGCGCTCGATCCGGCGCTGGTCGCGCGCTTCGAGCAGCGCGAGCTGCTGTACGTGCGCAATTTCGGCCAGGGGCTCGACCTGCCGTGGCAGCAGTCGTTCGGCACCGACGAGCCGGCCGAGGTCGAGCGGATGTGCGCGGCGCGCGGGATCGAATGCGCATGGCGCACCGACGACGACGGCGAACTGCTGTTGCGTACGCGCGAACGCTGCCAGGCCGTCGCACGCCATCCGCGCACCGGCGACCGCGTGTGGTTCAACCAGGCGAACCTGTTTCACCTGTCCGCGCTCGACGACGACATGCAGGAAGCGCTCGTCGACGCGGTCGGGCTCGAGAACGTGCCGCGCAACGTGTACTACGGCGACGGCGAGCCGCTCGAGGCCGACGCGCTCGCGGAGATCCGCGGCGTGCTCGACCGCCAGCGCATCGTGTTCCCGTGGCGGACGGGTGACGTGCTGATGCTCGACAACATGCTGACCGCGCACGCACGCGACCCGTTCGAGGGGCCGCGCAAGGTGGTCGTCGCGATGGCGCAGAGTTACACGGTCCCGCGCGCGACCGAACGGAGGACCGATGACGCGTAGTACCGCCGCGCTTGCCGCGCGCGGGCTGATGGTGGGTTATCGCGACCATGTCGTGATCGACGGGCTGGACCTGTCGATCGCGGCCGGCCGCGTCACGGCGCTGTGCGGGCCCAACGGCTGCGGCAAGAGCACGCTGCTGCGCACGCTCGCGGGCCTGCAGCCCGCGCGTGCGGGCCAGGTCGACGTGAACGGCAGGCCGCTCGCGTCGTTTCGCCGTCGCGCGCTCGCGCGCGAACTCACGATGCTCGCGCAGTTCAACCAGATTCCGTCGGGACTGACCGTGCGCGAACTCGTCGCGTACGGGCGCTACGCATACGGCGGCTTC
Source organism: Burkholderia sp. BCC1977 (assembly GCF_905339595.1). Lineage (NCBI taxonomy): Bacteria > Pseudomonadati > Pseudomonadota > Betaproteobacteria > Burkholderiales > Burkholderiaceae > Burkholderia > Burkholderia sp. BCC1977. The sequence goes on along the minus strand of NZ_CAJPGQ010000009.1, from coordinate 102,452 downwards.
CTGCGCGGGCTGTCGCGCGCCGATCATGCGGCGATCGACGAGGCGCTCGACACGAGCGGCCTCGCCGGCGACGCCGAGCGTGACGTCGGCGCACTGTCGGGCGGCGAGCGGCAGCGCGCGTGGATCGCGATGGCGCTCGCGCAGCAGGCGCCGATCGTGCTGCTCGACGAGCCCACGACCTATCTCGACATCCATCACCAGCTCGACATCCTCGACGCGCTGCGCGCGCTGAATCGCGCGCGCGGGCTGACGATCGTGTGGGTGTTGCACGACCTGAACCAGGCGGCTGCGTACAGCGACGACATCGTGCTGATGCGTGCCGGCCGCCTCGTCGCGCAGGGCTCGCCGGACGCGATGCTGGAGCCGGCGCGGCTGCGCGCGGCGTTCGGCGTCGACATGCTGAAGCTCGCGCATCCGCAGACGGGCGCGCCGATGTGCGTGCCGGCCTACGGGCTGCCGGCATCCGGCATGCCGCACGCGTTCGATCGCGCCGTCGACCCCGCCGTTCACCCGGACATCGCCGTATGACGACGTTCGCGATGCGCAAGCGGCTCGCGGCGCGCGGGCAGGGCGCGGCAGCCGGCCGCCGTGCCGGCGCGCTCGCGCTCGGCCTCGTCGCGCTGATCGCCGGGCTGGCGGCGCTGCGCGTCGCACCGGACCTGCGCGTGTGGTGGAACGCCGTGCCGGGCAGCGACGCTGCCGCGCTCGCGGGCGTGTTCCTGTTCGATCTCAACCTGCCGCGCGTCGCGGCCGCGCTCGTCGCGGGTGGCTGCCTCGGCATCGCCGGTGCGCTGTTCCAGGCGCTCACGCGCAACCCGCTCGCGTCGCCCGACCTGCTCGGCGTGACAGGCGGCGCCCAGCTCGGCCTGCTCGCGGCGATGCTGGTGCCGGCGCTCGCCGGTGTCGCGTCGGTGCCGCTGCTGTTCGTCTGCGGGCTGATCGCCGCCGCGTGCGCGATCGTCGCGGCCGGCGGCTGGCGCGCGACGCCGCTGCGGCTCGTGCTCGCGGGCAGCGTCTGCATGCTGCTGTTCGCGGCACTGTCGACACTCGTGCTCGCGTTCTTCGAGCAGAACATCGCGGGCGCCGCGCTGTGGACCAACGGCAGTCTCTACCAGCCGGGCGCGACCGGGCTCGCGCTCGCCGCGCGCTGGCTCGTCCTGCCGCTGCTGGCACTCCCGTTCGTGATCCGGCCGCTGAATCCGCTCGCGCTCGGCGACGAGGCGGCGGCCGCGGCCGGCGTGCGCGTCGACGCGACGCGGCTCGCCGCGACGGTCGTCGCGGTCGCGTTCACGAGCGTGGCCGTCAGCATCGCGGGCCCGCTGTCGTATGTCGGGCTCGTCGCGCCGAACCTGCTGCGCCAGGTGCGCGGCGCACGCGCGGCCCGGCTCGGCGTGCTGGTGCCGCTGTCGGCGCTCGCGGGCGGTGTGCTGGTGCTCGTCACCGACAGCGCGGTGCTCGCGTCGGGCCTCGACGCGACGCTGTCGACCGGCGTCGCGATCGCGCTCGTCGGCACGCCGCTGATGCTCGCGATGATCCGGCGCGGCGCCGCGTGGTCGGGCGTGCTGCACGCGCAAGCCGAACGCGCGACCGGCGGCGGTGCGACGCGCGCGGTCGGCTGGCTCGAGCGGCTCGAGCGGCTCGGCTGGCCGCTGCGCGTCGCGCTGTTCGTCGCGGCCGGTGTGCTCGTCGTGTGCGTCGGCGTGTCGGCCGGCCCGGAATGGCTGTCGCCCGCGCGCTGGTCCGCCGCGCTGTCGGGTCACGATGCCGTCGCGCGCATGCTGATCGACCTGCGCATGCCGCGGCTGCTGTGCGCGCTCCTCGCGGGTGCGCTGCTGGCGGTGAGCGGGGTCGCGATGCAGAGCGTCGTGCGCAATCCGCTCGCCGGCCCCGAAGTGCTCGGCGTCACGCAGGGCGCGGGGCTCGTCACGCTGTTCGCGTTGTCGACGTGGCCGCTGATGGGGCACGTGACGCTCGCGGCGGCCGCCTTGATCGGCGGTGCGCTGTCGCTCGCGATCACGCTCGCGCTGAACCATCGGCATCGCTATGCCCCGCTCGCGGTCGCGCTGACCGGCATCGCGATCGGCGCACTGTGGACCACGCTCGCGCAATGGCTGATCACGCAGCAAAGCGTGCAGCCCGCGCGCTTCGTCGTGTGGCTCGTCGGCGGCACCTACGGCCGCGGCTGGGGCGAGGTGTCGATGTTGCTGCCGTGGTGCGTGCTCGCGGTGCCGGTATTCGCATGGCTCGCGCGGCCGCTCGACATGCTCGCGCTCGGCGACGACCAGGCGGCCGCGCTCGGCCTGCCGGTCGCCGCGCTGCGGCCGCTCGCGCTGACGATCGCGACGCTCGCCGCCTGCGCGGCCGTCGCGGCGGTCGGGCCGGTCGGCTTCATCGGACTGATGGCGCCGCACGTCGCGACCATGCTCGGCGCGCGCCGGCATCGCACGCGGCTGTGGCTCGCGGCCGCATGCGGCGCGCTGATCCTCGGCCTGGCCGATCTGGCCGCCCGCACGGTCGTCGCGCCGCGCGAAGTGCCGGCCGGCGTGCTGACCGCGCTGATCGGCGCACCGTATCTGCTCGGACTGCTGATCCTCGAGGGGCGCCGCGCCCGGCGCGCGGGGCGATGACGCCGGCGCTCGACGGCGCATGCGCCACGCGCTTCTCGACGTTCGCGCCCGAGCCGTTTTTCGTGCATCTCGACGTCGTGTGGCTGGGCATGCCCGACGACACGCACGCGCCGGGCCGGGTCGTCGTGCCGGTCAGCGCGCTGCCCGATCATCGCGCGGCCATGCTCGACGCGATGGTCGCCCACTACGGCGGCGATCCGGCGCAGCATGCGCGCGCGCTGATGTCGCAATGGAGCAAGTACTACTTCGGCCGCGCGGCGCCCGCCAGCGTGGTCGCCGCGCTGACGCTCGGCCGGCCGCTCGACATGGCGCCGGAACGCACCTTCGTCGCACTCGACGACGGGATGCCGGCCGCGCTGTATTTTGCGCCGGACGCGCTCGGCGCACCGTGCGACGCACCCGCGCCGCGCTATGCGGGGCTCGTCGCGCATCTCGGCGCGGTGATCGACCTGCTCGCGGCGATGGGCCGCGTCACGCCACGCGTGCTCTGGAGCAACGCGGGCAACCTGCTCGACTATCTGTTCGATACCTGCCGCTCGCTGCCGTGCGCGGCCGATCCCGTTCGCGATGCGGATTGGCTATTCGGCGCGTCCTGCGTCGATGGCGAACCGAATCCGCTGCGCTTGCCGGTACGCGATGCCGTGCCGCGCTCGCCGCTGTTGCCGACGCCGTTTCGCGCGCGCCGCGTGTGCTGCCTGCGCTATGAAATTCCTGGAGAGACGCAACTGTGTGGAAGCTGCCCCCTGCTATTGACGATGGACGACGCGGCGCTGGCCGAGCAGGACGCGATCCGGTGACGCATGCCGGCCGCCGTCATGTGCTCGGCGCACTGGCCGCGCTCGGCGCCGCGTACTGCGGCGCGCTGGTCGCGCCGGCCGTCGCGCTCGCCGACGACGCGCGCGGCGGGCAGGGCGGCACGGCCGTGCAACCGGGCCGCGCGCTCGCCGGCAATCCCGTCGTATCGCAGGCGAGCACGACGATGCCCGTGCGGCCGCGGCGCGTGGTCGCGCTCGACTTCATGTTCGCGGAAAGCGTGATCGCGCTCGACCTCGTGCCGGTCGGCATGGCCGATACCGCGTTCTACCCGGGCTGGCTCGGCTACGAGAGCGACCGGCTCGCGCACGTGACCGACATCGGCTCGCGGCAGGAGCCGGGGCTCGAGGCGATCGCCGCGGTCAAGCCCGATCTCATCATCGGCGTCGGCTTCCGGCACGCACCGATCTTCGCCGCGCTCGACCGGATCGCGCCGACGATCCTGTTCCAGTTCAGCCCGAACGTGTCGGAAGACGGCGTGCCCGTCACGCAACTCGACTGGATGCGGCAGATCTTCCTGACGATCGGTACCGTAACCGGACGCGAGGCGCGCGCGAAGGCGGTCGACGCGCAACTCGACGCGGGGATCGCGCGCAATGCTTCGCGGCTCAAGGCGGCCGGACGCGCCGGCGAACGCATCGCACTGCTGCAGGATCTCGGGCTGCCCGACCGCTACTGGGCCTATACCGGCAACAGCACGTCGGCGGGCCTCGCGCGCGCGCTCGGGCTCGATCCGTGGCCGAAGAAGCCGACGCGGGAAGGCACGCTTTACGTGACGTCCGCCGATTTGCTGCGGCAACGCGATCTCGCCGTGCTGTTCGTCACCGCGACGGGGATGGACGTGCCGCTGTCGTCGAAACTCGATTCGCCGGTGTGGCGTTTCGTGCCCGCGCTGCGCGAGCACCGGATCGCGCTCATCGAGCGGAACATCTGGGGGTTCGGCGGGCCGATGTCGGCGCTGAAGCTGGCCGACGTGATGACCGATACGATGCTGAAGCTGCCGGCCGTGCGCTGAACGAGCGGATTATCTTCGCGGGCAGGGCAGCGTGGCCGGGAACCGCGTCGTCATCCGCATGCTGCTCGAACGGGCCGCGGCATTCCGGCCGGGGTCATGCATACGCAAGTGCGCCGGACAACATTTCCTTCCGGCGCTTCCAAACCATTTGAACCGAACACCGCCTGCGCGCCGCAATGACTGCGCGCAGGCGGTGTTCACGCGTCCTTACGCGCTCAACGCGTCGACACCGTCCCGTGCGCGTGACCGCGCGGGTGTCGTGTCGCTGACGATCTGCCCGTTGTCGAGCTTCAGCAGGCGATCGGCGAGGTCGAAATAGCGGTCGTCGTGCGTGATCACGATCACGGCCTTGCCGCGCGCGCGCAGCTCGGGCAGCAACTGCTCGTAGAACACCGCCTTGAACGACGGATCCTGGTCGGCCGCCCATTCGTCGAACAGGTAGAACGGCCGGTCCTCCAGGTACGCGACGACGAGCGCGAGCCGCTTGCGCTGCCCGGTCGACAGCGCGCGGTTCGAGAACGCGCCGTCGACGACCTTCACCTTGTGATCGAGCGCGAGCTTCGCGACCAGCGCGTTGGCGCGCGCATCGGCCTGCGCACGCGCCGGATCGTCCGGATCGACGATGCCGAGCAGCGCATCGAACAAGTGAAAGTCGTTGAAGACCGCGCTGAAGCGCTGCCGGTACGCGGCGCGCTCGCGCCAGCCGATCGTGCGGCCGTCGACCTCGATCGCGCCTTCCTCCGGCTCGTAGAGCCCCGTCAGCACCTTCGCGAGCGTCGTCTTGCCGCTGCCGTTGCCGCCGACGATGAACACCAGTTCGCCCGGCTGGATCGTCAGGTTGATCGGCCCGATCCGGAACATCCGTTCGTCGCGCTCGTGGAAATACGCATGCGTGACGCCGCGCAGCGTGACGGCGCCGGCCGGCGGCACGTCGGGCGCGTCGCTGGCCGGCGGCACCGTGCGCAGCGCGCCGAATTCGGCCATCACGCCTTCGATGCGCCCGAGCGACACGCGCGCCGCATTGACGGTCGGCAGGTTGTTCAGGAGTCCGTCGAGCGGCACCAGCATGAACAGGAATACGACGACGTAACCGGCCGCCGTGCTCGCATCGGCATGCACGCCGAGCTGCGGCCAGAATGCGGCCGCGCCGAGGAACACATAGAACAGGAAGATGATCCAGCCGACGCCGACCGCATACGCGCTGAACGCGCGGCGGCGGTGGTCGCGCACCTCGCCGATCGCGGCGCCGAGCTGGCCGTCGACGAACTGGCGTGCGCGCGCGTCGTGCAGCTTCAGCTCCTTCGCGCCGGAGAACAGCGAGCCGAGATAGCCGAACAGGCGGTCCTGCGCCTGGCCGGCCGCTTCGAGCGACGCGATCGCGCGGCGATCGCCGGTGTGATAGCCGAGCGAGCCCAAGACGATCGCGGTGAGCGCGAGCAGGCACACGGGCCACGACAGCCACGCGAGATAGCCGAGGCAGCCGAACACGATCGAGCCGTGCATCACCAGGTTCGGCAGCGCGAAGAACAGCATCGACACGTTGGTCGCGTCGTCGGTCAGCACCGACTGCACGGGCGCCGCGCCGATCCGCTCGATGTCGCGCAGCTCGGCCGCGCCGACGCGCCGCGCGAGATGCACGCGCAGCCGCGCCATCGTGTCCTGCGACAGCCGGGCGAACAGCGTGCCCGACACGATGCGCGTGACGAGCGCGATCACCGCGCACAGCGCGAAGCGCCACGCGAGCGATGCGTCGGCCGCGCCGGGCGTCGCGAGCGCGCGGTTCAGCGTCGCGACGAGCAGCACGCTCGCGACGCCGTTGAGCACGCAGGCGACGAGGGCCAGCGCGAGCGACGCGCGGCTTTCGCGCAGCAACGCGAGGATCAGGCGGGCCGCGGGGCGGCCGGGGGAGGCGTCGAGGGACGGCGGGGAAGAAGGCTCGTGGGCGGCTGTCATCGGCAACGTCGGTAAATGAAGGGCAAGCAAATCATGCGGAAGCGGTGGAACTGACGTGAAAGCAGCGCGCGGGACGGGCCCGGTTGCGGCTTTCCTCCCTGATAGACGAACGGGCCGCGCAAATATTTAGCGCTGCCTGCAAAAAATGCCTCCGTGCGGCCTTTGCACGCAAAACGGTAAAAAATCGGCCGCGCCGTTCGTCACACCAGTGAAGCCGCCCCATGCGGCCCCGAGACTTGGCCCAAGCGGCCGGACCGAAGGACTTCACGCACATGACGAGTTTCCCGACTGCGTTGCATCACCGAATCCGCGAACTGGCGCGCCGTGCGCCCGACGCGCCCGCGCTCGCCGCGCCTTTCCAGAACGACCTGCGCCTGTCGCGCGGCGCGCTCGACGCGCGTGCGTCGCACCTTGCCCGCCAGTTGCGTGCGGCCGGTGTCGGCGCGGAAGTGCGGGTCGGCGTCTGCGTCGAACGCTCGTGCGAGCTGTTCGTCGCGCTGCTCGCCGTGCTGAAGGCGGGCGGCGTATTCGTGCCGCTCGATCCGCGTCATCCGGCTGCGCGCCTCGACTGGATCGTCCGCGATGCGCAATTGCGCCACGGGATCGTCGATGCGGCCGGCCGCGCGGCGCTCGGCGCGCCGTTCGAACACGCGTTCGACGCGACGTCCGCGGATGCCGCCGCCTTCGTCGACGACGCAGACGTGCCGGTGCATCCGCGCTCTGCCGCCTACATGATCTATACGTCGGGCTCGACCGGCACGCCGAAGGCGGTGGTCGTCGAGCACGGGCCGCTCGCCGCGCATTGCGACGCGCTCGCGGCCGCGCTGCCGATCGCGGGCGGCGACCGCCTGCTGCATTTCGCGTCCGTCAATTTCGACGCCGCGCACGAGTGCTGGCTCGCGCCGCTCGCGATCGGTGCAAGCGTGACGATTGCGCCGCCGCAGCCGTTCGCGCCGGACGCCGCCCATGCGCTGATGGTGCGCGAATCGGTCAGCGTCGCCGCGTTCCCGCCGGCCTACCTGCGCGAATTCGCGGCCGTCGCCGCGCGCGACGGCGTGCCGCCGGCCTTGCGCGTGCTCGCGTTCGGCGGTGAAGCGCTGCCGCAACAGGCATTCGAATTCGTGCGCCGCACGTTCCCGTCGATCCGCCTGATCAACGGCTACGGGCCGACCGAGGCCGTGATCTCGCCGATGCTGTGGCCGGTCGAACCGGGCGAAACGCCGCTGCTGGCCGCGGACGATGCGTATGCATCGCTGCCGATCGGTCGCGCGATCGGCCCGCGGGTCGCACGCATCGATAGCGACGAAGCCGGTGAAACAGGTGAATCGGGCGAGGGCGGCGAACTGCTGCTCGGCGGCGTATGTCTCGCGCGCGGCTATCACGACCGCCCGGCGCTGACGGCCGAACGCTTCATCCCCGATGCGGACGGCGAGCCCGGTGCCCGCGTGTACCGCACGGGCGATCTTGCACGCCTGCGCGCCGACGGCGCGTTCGATTACCTCGGCCGCCTCGACGACCAGGTCCAGGTACGCGGCGTGCGTGTGGAGCCCGCGGAAATCGCCGCATGCCTGCGCACGCACCCGGCGGTGGCCGACGCGGCCGTGGTTGCCGAAACCGGCAACGGGCCGACGCGGCTGATCGCGTGCGTCGCGCTGCGCGCGGCCGCCGACGATGCGGCGCTGAAGGCGCACGTGGGCGCGCAGTTGCCCGCCGCGTGGCAGCCGCACCGGTTCGTGCGCTGCGACGCACTGCCGTACACGCTGAACGGCAAGATCGACCGTGCCGCGCTGCGCGAGCGCATCGCCGCCGCGCGCGACACCGAACCACCGGCAGGCGACGCGCCGTGCACGCCGACCGAGCAGCAGATCGCCGGCCTCTGGCAGACGCTGCTCGGCCTCGACACGGCGCCGTCGCGCGACGACCGCTACTTCGCACTGGGCGCCGATTCGCTGGCCGCGATGCAGCTGCAGGCCGCGATCCGCGCCGCATTGCGCGTGAACCTGCGGCTCGACACGCTGTTCGCCGATCCGTCGCTGGCCGATCTCGCCGCGCAGGTCGAGCGCGCGGAACGCGAAACGGGCGAGCCGCTGGCCGCGATTGCCGCCCGCCGTGCACCGGCCGATGCCGCCGCATCGGGTGCCTCGCATGTCGATCGCGCCGCCTCGCTCGCACAGCAACGCTTCTGGGTGCTCGCGCAAACGCGCGACGCCAGCGCCGCCTATCACATCGCCGCGCACTGGACGATCGACGGTGTGCTCGACCGCGCCGCGCTGCAGCGCGCGCTCGATCACGTGATCGGGCGGCACGACGCGTGGCGCACGACGCTCGTCGACAACGACGACGGCATCGTGATGCAGCGCATCCATGCACACTTGCCGGTTGCGATCGCGACGCTCGACTTGCGCGAGCAAGCGCCGGCCGCACGCGACGCGGAAGCCACGCGCATCGCCGAACGCGACGCGGGCGCGCCGTTCGATCTGTCGAACGGGCCGCTGCTGCGCGCGACGCTCGTCGTGCTCGCCGACGCTCGCCACCGGCTGCTGTTGACCGCGCACCACGCGATCACCGACGGCTGGAGCTCGCGCTGCGCATTCGACGAACTGTCGGCCGCGTACCGCGCGTATGCGCAAGGCCGCGAACCGTCGTTGCCGGCACTGCCGATCCAGTACGCCGACTATGCGGACTGGCAGCGCGACATGCTCGCCGGCGGCGAAGGCGAGCGTCAGCTCGACTACTGGCGCGGCGCGTTGCGCGACGTGCCGGGCCCGCTCGCGCTGCCGGTCGACCGCCAGCCGGGCGCGACGCGCACGCTGCAGGGCGCACGCGTGTCGGTCCGCCTGCCCGACGCGGCCGCGGCCGACATACGGCGCCTCGCGCGCGACGCGCAGGCCACGGTCTTCACGGTGCTGCTGGCCGCGCTCGACGCGTGGCTGTCGCGCCTGACCGGCGAGACCGACGTGGTCGTCGCGGTGCCGGTCGCGCATCGCCAGCGCCCGGAAACCCGCGCGCTGCTCGGCCTGTTCCTGAATACGGTCGCGCTGCGCGTGCGCGTGGCGCCGATGCTGCCGTTCCGCGCGCTGGTCGACGCGGCACGCACGGCGGCACTCGACGCGGTCGCGCACCAGGACGTGCCGTTCGAACGCGTCGTCGATGCGGTGAAACCGCCCGTCAGGCGCGGCGACGAATGGCTGCGCGTGAAATTCGCGCAGCAGTTCGATGCGCGGCACGACAGCGTGCTGCCGGACGCGACCGCGGTTGCGACGCCGGGGCCCGATCTCGCCGCGCGCTTCGACTTCGCACTGGATTTCACCGACGACGCGCACGGCATCGAACTGGTCGCCGCCTATGCGACCGACTGCATCGATGCCGACACCGCGCGCGCCTGGCTCGACAGCTATGCGGCGCTCGTCGCGGCGGCCGCACGTGAGCCGCATTGCACGACGGCCGCGCTGCCGTGCGATGCGTCGCCGGCATCGCGCCAGCCGCGCGACGGCCGTGCGTTGAAGATCGAACACGCCGACATCGTCGCCGCATTCGCGCGACAGGCCGCCGCGTATCCGCATCGCGTCGCGCTCGCCGATGCGTCGGCCTCGCTGACGTTCGCCGAACTCGACGACGCGTCGAACCGCATCGCGCACGCGCTGACACTGCGCGGCACGACGGCCGAAGCCCCCGTCATCGTCTGCATCGAGCGTTCGGCCCGCTTCGTCGTCGGTCTGCTCGGCGCGCTGAAGGCCGGCGCGCTGGCCGTGCTGCTCGACCCGGCCCAGCCGGCCGCACGCCTCGCGGCAGCGGCCGCCGATTGCGGCGCACGCTGGGCGCTCGTCGCGCAGGGTCGGGATGGGGCCGCCTGGCCGGCCGGCAACGATGCACGGCCGCTCGACGTCGACACGCTCACGCAGGACGCGACGCTCGCGCATGCAGCCGGCGTACGCGTCGCGCCGCATCCCGGGCAGGGCGCCTATCTGATCTATACGTCGGGTTCGACCGGCACGCCGAAGGGCGTCGTCGTGTCGCACGGCGCACTGGCCGACTACGTGCAGGGGATGCTCGACGAGCTTGCGTTCGCACCGGATGCGTCGTTCGCGATGGTGTCGACCGTCGCCGCCGACCTCGGCCACACGACGCTGTTCGGCGCGCTGTGCGCGGGCCGCACGCTGCACCTGTTGCCGGCCGCGTGCGCGTTCGATCCGGACCTGTTCGCGGACGAGATGCGCCGCCGCGACGTCGGCGTGCTGAAGATCGTGCCGAGCCACCTGCAGGCGCTGCTCGACGCACGCGTGCCGGCCGACGTGCTGCCGCGCCATGCACTCGTGACCGGCGGCGAAACGCTGACGTGGGCGCTCGTCGCGCGCCTGGCCACGCTCGCGCCGGCCTGCCGCGTGATCAACCATTACGGGCCGACCGAAGCGACCGTCGGCGCGATCGCGTGCGACACCGCGTCGATCGCCGCCGATGCGCGCGATCCCGCGAGCGGCGTGCCGCTCGGCGGGCCGCTGCCGAATGCGCGCGCGCTGGTGCTCGACGCGTTCGGCGCGTGCGTGCCGGCCGGTGCAACGGGCGAGCTGTATCTGGGCGGCCCGGGCGTGGCGCGCGGCTACCTGAACCGGCCGGCGCAGACCGCCGAGCGCTTCGTGCCCGATCCGTTCACGCCCGGTGCGCGCCTGTATCGCACCGGGGACCGCGTGCGCCTGCGCGCGGACGGCCGTCTCGCGTTCCTCGGCCGCATCGACGACCAGGTGAAGATTCGCGGCTATCGCGTCGAACCGGGCGAGGTGAGCGCGGCGGTACGCGCGGCCGGCCCGATCGCGCAGGCCGAGACGCTCGCGCTCGAGCACGACGGCCGCCTGCGGCTTGTAACGTTCGTCGTGATGCGCGACGGCGCCGCATTCGACGAGGCGGCCATGCGCGCGGCGCTCGGCGCGACGCTGCCCGACTACATGGTGCCCGCGCAGTTCGTCGCGCTCGCACGCCTGCCGGTAACCGCGAACGGCAAGATCGATCGCGCGACGCTGCGCGAACTGGCCGCCGCGCCGGTGACGGTGGTCGCCGGCGACGCGCCGCAGGGCCCGGTCGAAACGGCGCTCGCCGAGGTCTGGCAAGCGGTGCTGAAGGCGCCGCACGTCGGCCGTGACGACAACTTCTTCGAACTCGGCGGCGATTCGATCCTCGTGCTGCAGGTGATCGCACGCGCCCGCAAGCGCGGCGTGCGCTTCACGCCGAAGCAGCTGTTCGACGGCCCGACGGTCGCCGAACTCGCGCGCATCGCGAAAACCGAGGACGTTGCCGCCGCACCGTCGGCAACGACAGCCGCAAGCCCGGCGCCGGCCCGGTCGGCACCGGCTGCCGCGGCGATCCTGACGCCCGCGCAGCAACGCTTCTTCGCACTCGACGTGCCGCATCCGGGCCACTGGAACCAGTCGGTCGCGTTCGACGTGCGCGGTCCATTCGACGCCGCTGCCTTCGCCCGTGCATTCGAGACGTTGCTGACCCATCACGACGCATTCCGCCAGCGCTTCGCGCGCGGCGCGGACGGCAAGTGGCACGCGAGCGATGCGGCGAAGCCGTACGACGCACTGCCGTTCGTCGAAGTCGCCGCACGCGACGACGCCGACGCATTGGCGCGCTTCGACGCGCTGCAGCGCCGCCTCGATCTCGGCCGCGGGCCGCTCGCCTGCGCATGCGCGGCGCGGCTGCCGGACGGCGCGACGCAGCTGTATCTGGCGATTCACCACGCGATCGTCGACGGCGTGTCGTGGCGCATCCTCCTCGACGACCTGGACGCCGCCTATCGCGCCGCATGCGAGCGCACGCCGGTTCGCCTCACGCAGCCGGGCCTGCGCGCGGATGCGTGGGCCGCACGCCTCGCGCGCGCCGCGACGGAGCCGGCATCGCCGTTCTCCGCTGAAACGGCTTACTGGGCCCGCATGGCACAGGGCGACGATGTCGTGCCCGATCATCCCGACGCACCGGCGACGAACGCCGACGCGGCCGTCGTCGTGCAGACGATCGACGCGGCCCTGACCCGCGCCGCGCTGACCGACGCGCACGCCGCGTATCGCACGCAGACGATCGAACTGCTGGGCGCGGCGCTCGCACGGGCGCTGGCCGGTGCCGACGGCGCCGCGTCGTGCCGCGTCGAACTCGAAGGGCACGGCCGCGAGGCGCTGTTCGACGATGCGGACGCGAGCCGCACGATCGGCTGGCTGACGAGCCACTATCCGGTGACGCTGCCGGTCGAAGCCACGGCACGCGACACGCTGTGCGCGGTCAAGGACACGCTGCGCGCGGTGCCGCACAAGGGGCTCGGCTTCGGCGTGCTCGCGCACTACGGCGATGCGGCAACGCGTGCGGCGCTGGCCGCCGTGCCGCGTCCGCGCGTCACGTTCAACTATCTCGGCCAGTTCGACGCGCCGCGCGACGCGACGCTCGTGCCGCGCTTCGGCGGCACCGGCATCGAGCGCGACCCGCAAGGGCCGCTCGGCAACACGCTCGCGATCCATGCGTACCTGGATACTGACCGCGACGGCGCACGCACGCTGAAGGTTCACTGGGTTTACGGTGCGCCGCAGTTCGAGCGCGCAACGATCGATGCCTTCGCGAATCGCTTTGCAGCCGCGCTGCGCGAGCTCGCCGACGCATGCGCCGCGCGTGTCGCGCATCGCGGCGGCGGGGCGACGCCGGGCGACTTCCCGCTCGCGCAGGCTGCCGGCCTGACACAGGCCGCGATCGAGCGCGCGCCGCTCGACTGGCGCACGATCGACGACGTGTATCCGCTGTCGCCGATGCAGCAGGGGATCCTGTTCCATGCGCTGTTCGCGCCCGGTCATGCCAGCTACGTGAACCAGCTCGTCGCGACCGCGACGGCGCTCGACGCCGACCGGCTCGCGGCCGCGTTCGGTGCATCCGTCGCACGCCACGACATCCTGCGCACCAGCGTGATGCCCGACGAGGCCGCACCGCTGCAATGCGTGCATCGCCACGCGCAGATGCCGGTCGACCAGCTCGACTGGCGCACGCGCGGCGACACGCTGGACACCGATTTCGACGTGTGGCTCGCGGCCGACCGCGCACGCGGCTTCGACTGGCGCGAACCGCCGCTGATGCGACTCACGCTGATCCGCGTCGCGGACGACGCGTGGCGTGTCGTCTGGACACGCCACCACGTGCTGCTCGACGGCTGGAGCACCGCGCGCCTGCTCGCGGACGTGCTGCGCGACTATCGCGATCCCGATGCGGTGTCGCCGTTCGCGAGCCGCCCGGCGCTGCGCTATCGCGACTTCATCGCGTGGCTCGGCACGCGCGACCGCGACGCGGACGAGCGCTTCTGGACCGGGCGGCTCGCGCGCCTCGACGCGCCGACGCTGATCGCCGAGCGCGTGGCCGACCGCGCGGACGCCGAGATGGTCACGTGGCGCGCGACGATCGACGCGGCGGCGATGACGCGTGTCGCGCAAACGGCGCGTGCGCTGAAGCTGACCGTCAATACGCTGGTGCAGGGCGCCTGGGCGCTCGCGCTGCAGCGCATGACGCACCAGCCGGCCGTCGCGTTCGGCGCGACCGTCGCGGGCCGTCCCGATGCGCTCGCGGACGTCGATACGGTGCTCGGTCTCTTCATCAACACGCTGCCGGTGATCACGGCGCCCGCGCCGCAACAACGCGCGGCCGACTGGCTGCAGGCGCTGCAGCGCGAGAACGCGGCAGCCGCCGAGCATGCGCATACGCCGCTCGCCGACATCCAGCGCTGGGCGCGCGGCGCCGGCGGCGCACTGTTCGACACGCTGGTCGTGTTCGAAAACTATCCGGTCGACGATACGGCGCGCGACGCCGATTCGCGCGCGCTCGCGCTGAGCAACGTGCGCAGCATCGAGGCGACCGATTTCGCGCTGACGCTCGTGATCGAGAGCGGCGCCGAGCTGACGATCGACTACGGCTACGACACCGCGCGCGTCGATGCGCACCAGGTCGAAACCTGGCACCGCGCGTTCGCGTGCGCGCTCGATGCGCTCGCCCGCACGCCGGATGCACTGCTCGGCACGCTGTCGATCGCCGATGAAGCGACACGCAACGCACTGGCGCTCGCGCAGGACACCGCGCTTACGTGGCCGGACGCGCAACGGCAGCCGCTGCATCTGCAATTCGCGGCCGCCGCGCAGGCGACGCCCGATGCGATCGCACTCGAGTACGCGGATGCCCAGGGCCACGTGCAACGCGCGACCTATCGCGAACTCGACCGGAACACGACACGCGTCGCCGCCGCATTGCGCCGGCGCGGCGTGCAGCCCGACACGCCGGTCGCGCTGTGCGTCGAGCGCTCGTTCGACATGGTGACGGCGCTCGTCGGCGTGCTGAAGGCCGGCGCCGCGTACCTGCCGGTCGACCCCGACTATCCCGCCGAGCGCATCGCGTACCTGCTGCGCGACGCGCGGCCCGCGGTCGCGATCACGCAAGCGCATCTGCGCGAGCAGGTCGAGGCCGCGCTCGGCGACGACGCGGCGACGCAACTGCTGACGGTAGCCGATCTGCTCGCCGACGAAGCCCACGAAGCGGGCGACGCCGACGCCCCGGTCGACATCGACGCCGCACAGCTCGCGTACCTGATCTACACGTCCGGCTCGACCGGCAAGCCGAAGGGCGCCGGCAACTCGCACGGCGCGCTCGCGAACCGGATCGCATGGATGCAGCACGCCTACCGGCTGACGCGCGACGACGTCGTACTGCACAAGACGCCGTTCGGCTTCGACGTGTCGGTGTGGGAATTCGTGTGGCCGCTCGCGACCGGCGCGAAGCTCGCGATCGCCGCGCCCGGCGACCACCGCGATCCGGCCCGCCTCGCGGCCGCGATCCATGCGCACGGCGTGACGGTGCTGCACTTCGTGCCGTCGATGCTGGCCGCGTTCGCCGCGTATCTCGACGATTTCTCGGCCGCCGCGCAATGCGACAGCGTGCGCCTGATCGTCGCGAGCGGCGAGGCGCTCGCGCCCGAACTCGTCGCGAAGGTCGCACGGCTGTTGCCGAACGCGACGCTCGTGAACCTGTACGGGCCGACGGAGGCCGCGATCGACGTGTCGCACTGGACCTGCGGCCCCGACGACGCGCGCGCCGTCGCCGTGCCGATCGGCCATCCGATCGCGAACCTGCAACTGCACGTGCTCGACGCGGCCTGGCAGCCGGTGCCGGCCGGCGCGACCGGTGAACTGTATCTGGCGGGCGCGGGCCTCGCGCGCGGCTATCTCGGCCGCCCGGGGCTGACCGCCGAGCGTTTCGTCCCCGATCCGTTCGCGCCGGGCGCGCGCATGTATCGCACCGGCGACCTCGCACGGCGTCGCGCCGATGGCGCGCTCGACTACCTCGGCCGCGTCGACACGCAGGTCAAGCTGCGCGGCCAGCGGATCGAACCCGGCGAAATCGAGGCGCTGCTGCGCACCGCGCCGGGCGTGCACGACGCGGTCGTGATCGTGCGCGACGCGCAACTGATCGGCTATGTCGCGCGCGGCGACGCGGGCCCGCTCGACCGTGCGGCCCTGCTGGAATCGCTGCGCGCGCAGTTGCCGGCCTACATGGTGCCGTCGCAGCTGATCGAACTCGACGCGCTGCCGGTCACGCCGAACGGCAAATGCGACCGCCATGCGTTGCCCGCGCCGGTGCGCCAGGCGGCCGTGGCCGTCGAACTCGCGACCGACACGGAGCGCGCGCTCGCGGCGATCTGGCAGCGCGTGCTGCACGTGGACGCGATCGGCCGCGACGACGATTTCTTCCTGCTCGGCGGCCACTCGCTGCTCGCGACGCAGGCCCATGCGCAGGCGAACCTGCACTGGGGCCTCGCGCTGCCGCTGCGCACGCTGTTCGACACCCGCACGCTGGCACGCTGCGCGGACGCGATCGATACGGCCTGCGCGGCCCGCGGCGAGACCGACGCGGCGAGCGCGATCGACGCGCTGCTCGGCGAACTGGAAACCCAATAAGGACGACGGATGACGAAGGTTCAACCCGACTGGCTCGCGCTCGCGACGCGTTTCGCGCAACTGCCCGACGCGCAGCGCGCCGTGTTCATCGACAAGCTCGGCGCGGCCGGCATCGACTTCCGCGTGCTGCCGATCCCGCCGCGCACGCTGCGCAGCGACCGCGTGCCGGCCTCGTTCGCGCAGACGCGGCTGTGGCTGCACGCGCGGCTGATCGACGCGCAGGACGCGTATCACATCACCGAGCGGCTCGCGCTGACGGGCCCGCTCGACACGCATGCGCTGCGGCTCGCATGCGATGCGCTGATCGCGCGCCACGAAGCGCTGCGCACGACCTTCGACGAAGCGGAGGATGGCGTCGCGCAGACGATCCATCCGCCGCTGCGCTGCCCGTGGCGCGAGACCGATCTCGAAGCACTGCCCGCCGCGCAGCGCGTCGCGCGCGCCGAACACGTCGCGACGGCCGACGAAGCCGACGCGTTCGATTTCGGCGCGGCGCCGCTCGTGCGCGCCCACCTGATCCGCTTCGACCCGGCGCATCACTGGCTCGCGCTGACCGTTCACCACATCGTGTCGGACGGCTGGTCGTCGGGCGTGATGCTGGACGAACTCGCGGCGTTCTATCGCGCGTATGCATCGGGCGTGCCGGTGCCGCTCGCGCCGCTGCCGATCCAGTACGCGGACTATGCGCTGTGGCAGCGTCGCTGGCTCGATGCCGGCGAGCGCGATCGCCAACTGGCGTTCTGGCGCGAACGGCTCGATCCGCAGCGCGGCGTGCTGACGCTGCCCGGCGCGGCCGCCCGACCCGCACGCCGCAGCGCGCGCGGCGCACGTCACGTGTTCTCGCTCGACGCACGCACCGGTGCGCAGCTGCGCGCCTTCGCGGCCGCGTCGGGCGCGACGCCGTTCGCGGTGCTGCTCGCGGCGCTCGACGCGCTGCTCGCGCGTGCGACCGGCGATGCGCGAATCTGCGTCGGCGTGCCGGCCGCGAACCGCGAACGCGCGGAAACGGCCGGCCTGATCGGCTTCTTCGTCAACACGCTCGCGATCGACGTCGACGTGCCCGCGCACGGCGATTTCTCGTCGCTGGTCGCGCGCACGCAGCGCGCGCTCGTCGATGCGCAGATGCACCAGGACGTGCCGTTCGAGCAGGTCGTCGACGCGCTCGGCGTGCCGCGCAGCGCGAGCCACCATCCGCTGTTCCAGGTGATGGCCGCGTACGGCGAGCGCCGCGCGCTGCCCGCGCTGGGTTCGGCATCGGCAGCCTTGCTGCCGTCCGGCACGCCGTCCGCGAAATTCGACCTGACGCTTGCCGTCGAGGCGACGCCCGACGGCACCTTCGATGCCGCGTTCATCCATGCGCTCGACCTGTTCGACGGCGACGCGATCGCGCGGCTGGCCGCGCGCTTCGTCACGCTGCTCGGCGATGCGCTCGCGCGCCCCGACATCCCGGTCGGCGATCTCGACTGGCTGCCGGCCGACGAGCTCGCGCAGCTCTTCGCATGGAACGCACCGGCGGGCGCGGCCGAAGCCGAACCGTTCATCCCGGTGCACGCGCGCATCGCCGCGCATGCGCACGCACGGCCCGATGCCCGCGGCGTCGCCGACATCGATCGCGCGCTGACGCGCGGCGAGGTCGATGCGCGCGCGGCACGCATCGCACGCAACCTCGTCGCGGCCGGCGTGCGGCCCGAAATGCGCGTGGGCGTCGCGCTGCAGCGCTCGGTCGACCTGCTGGTCGCGCTGATCGCGGTGCTGAAGTCGGGCGCCGCGTTCGTACCGCTCGATCCGGCTCATCCGCGCGAACGCCTCGCACAGATCGTCGGCGACGCGGGCATCGCGCACGTGCTGACCGACGGCGCGAGCGCCGCGTCGCTGCCCGAACTGCCGGCGCTGCGCGTCTGGCGCGCGGACGCAGTCGACGCGCTCGACGAAGCCGCGGACGTCGCGCTGCCGGACGTGCTGCCCGGCCATGCGGCATACGCGATCTACACGTCGGGCTCGACCGGCAAGCCGAAGGGTGTGATCGTGGATCACGCGGCGTTCGCGCGGCATTGCGTGGCGATCGCGCAGCGCTACGGCGCGGGCGAGCACGACGTGTTCCTGCTGTTCCAGTCGGTCAACTTCGACGGCGCGCACGAAGGCTGGTTCTCGCAATACCTGTCGGGCGCCGCCGTGTCGGTGACGGCCGACGTGCTGTGGCCGCCCGCGCAGACCTGCGCGATGATGGTCCGCGACGGCGTGACGATGACCTACGTGCCGCCCGGCTGCGCCGCGCAGCTCGCCGAATGGGCGCTCGCGCACGGCGCGCCGCCGACGCTGCGCTCGCTGACCGTCGGCGGCGAGGCGACGTCGCGCGAGGCGTTCGCGATGCTGCGCCGCGCGATGCCGAACGTGCGCGTGGTCAACGGCTACGGTCCGACCGAAACCGTAATTACGCCGACGCTGTGGATGTTCCGTCCCGGCGACGAGCTCGCGAAACTGGGTGACGCCGCCTATCTGCCGATCGGCACGCTGGTCGGCGCGCGCACCGCGCACGTGCTCGACGAGCGGCTGCATCCGCTGCCGGTCGGCGTGATCGGCGAACTGTACCTGGGCGGCGAGGGGATCGGCGTCGCGCGCGGCTATCTCGACCGTCCCGCGCTGACGGCCGAGCGCTTCGTGCCCGATCCGTACGGCGCGCCGGGCGCACGCCTGTATCGCACCGGCGACCTCGTGCGGCGTCGCGCGGACGGCGTGTTCGACTTCATCGGCCGCGTCGATCATCAAGTGAAGCTGCGCGGGCTGCGCATCGAGCTCGGCGAGATCGAGGCCCAGCTGGCCGCGCACGATGCGGTGCGCGAAGCGTGCGCGGTCGTGCACGGGCAGGGCGCGCAGGCACAGCTCGTCGCCTACGTCGAACTGACCGCCGATGCGCAGGCCGCCGCGCAACCGGTCGAAGCCGCGACGCTCGACGCGCATCTGCGCCGCACGCTGCCCGACTACATGGTGCCCGCGCAGCTGATCGTGCTCGACGCGCTGCCGCGCAACGCGAACAGCAAGGTCGACCGTGCGCGGCTGCCGGCGCCGGTGCGCGTCGAACGCGCATACCAGGCGCCGCACGACGGCGACGAAACCGCGCTCGCGGCGATCTGGCGCGACGTGCTGAACCTCGAACGCGTCGGCCGCGGCGATCACTTCTTCGAACTCGGCGGTCATTCGCTGGCGGCGGTGCGCGTCGCGACGCGCGTCGCCGAGCGGCTCGGCCGCGACGTCCCGGTGCGCGCGCTGTTCGAAGCGCCGGTGCTCGCGCAATACGCGCGCCAGGTGGCCGACGCGCCGCGCGCCGCGCACGCCGGCGCCGCGGCCCCGGGTGTCGCGGTGGTCAAACCCGATGCGCACGGCGTGTGGCCGCTGTCGCCCGCTCAGCTCGGCCTGTGGTTCCTGTGGCGCGCACAGCCGGACAGCGCCGCATACAACATCCCGGTCGCTTTGCGCGTGCGCGGCCCGCTCGACGTCGCTGCGCTGCGTGCGGCGTTCTCGGCGGCGGCCGCCGCGCACCCGGCGCTGCGCGCACGGCTCGTCGCGCGCGACGGCATGCTGCCGGGGCAGCGGATCGACGCCGCGGCACCCGTCGCGCTGCCGCTCGTCGACCTGTCCGCGCAGCCCGACGCGCTCGCCCGCGCGGTGGCGCTGACCGACGCCGATGCGCTCGCGCCATTCGATCTCGCGGCCGATGCGCCGCTGTGGCGCGCCCGCGTGCTGCGGCTCGGCGCGGACGATCACGTGCTGTCGGTGACGATCCATCACATCGTGTCGGACGGCGAATCGATCGAGCTGTGGCTCGACGCGGTGCGCGCACGCTATGTCGATCAAGTACGCGGCGAAGCCGCATCGGTTGCGACGCCGCCGGAAGGCACGCCGCTCGTGCTGCCCGCGCCGTGCCCCCCGGCCCGCGTCACGTACTGGCGTGACGCGCTGGCCGACCTGCCGTCGCCCGTGCTGCCGCGGCGCGCCGACGCGCCGGCCGTCCCGCAATGGCGGGCGGCGCGCATCGCGTTCGCGTTCGACGCGTCGCTGATCCGTGCCGCGCGCGACGCCGCGTCGGCTGCGCACGCGACGTTGCCGATGCTGTTGCACGCGGCGCTCAACACCGCGCTGTTCCGCGTGACCGGTGCGGCCGACCAGCCGGTCGGCGTGCTGGCATCGACGCGGGAGCTGACGGGCGACGCGGCGCGCGATGCGCTCGGTCTCTTCATCAATTCCGTGGTCGTGCGCACGCGGATCGACGCGGCGGCCCGCCGCACCGACGTGCTCGCCCAGGTGCGCGATACGGCGCTCGCCGCCTATGCGCATGCGGACGTGCCGTTCGCCGACGTCGTCGCGGCGCTGCGCGCGCCGCGTGCCGCGCAGGCCAATCCGCTGTTCCAGGTGATGTTCAACTACCTGCGCCCGACCGGCGCGGCCGAACGCGACTGGGCCGGCCTGACGCTTACCGACTTCGACGACGTGCGTCATCGCGTCGTGTTCACGCTGGAGCTGGACGTCGTCGAGCATCCGGACGGGCGCGTGAGCGCCGCGTTCTCCTATGCGGACGAACTGCTCGACGGCGGTTTCGTCGATGCGCTCGTCGAGCTTTACCACGATGAAGTCGCGCGTTTCGCCGGTGCGCCGGAAGCGGCACTCGGCGTGCCCGATGCGCTGTTCGCCGCGCCGGCGGCGGTCGCGGTCGCACCGGCCGGCCACGCAACCGCTGTCGCGGCGTCATCGCGCGCGCCAAACACGGTTGCCGCGCTCGCCGCGCTGTGGTCGGACACGTTCGCGACGGCCGCGCCCGCGCCCGATGCCGATCTGTTCGAGGCCGGCGCGACGTCGTTCGACGTGGTGCGCTTCGTCGATGCGGCGAGCCGCGCCGGTCACGCGCTGACGGTGGCCGACGTGTTCGCGGCGCCGACGCTCGCGGCGCTCGGCGCGCGTCTCGACGCATCGGCGCACACGCGACTGGAGGTGCGCGATGCTGGCTGAAGTGCGTCCGGACGGATTCACGATGCTCGATACGTACCGCCTCGCGTTCGCGGACGGCCTGTTCGCCGTGCGCGACGGCGCGGAGATCCGCGTCGCGCAGGGCGACGGCATCGGCGCGCAGTTGCTGCGCGCGCAACTCGGCGACGACGGCGGCCTGCGCCTCGTCGCATACAACCATCGCGCGGCGCCGGCCGATCAGCGCCGTGCGTTGCTGGCCGCGCTGGCCGCGGCGTTTTCGGACAGCGCGCGCCACGCGGCGATCCGGCTCGACCCGGCCGCGTGGCCGGCGGTCGCGCTCGATGCGCTGCGCGCGAGCGGCGTGCTCGCCGACGGCGGCCGGTGCATGCGCGAAGGCTGGGCGCAGCAGGCCGATCTGTGGCGCGTCGGCACGCATCTGCCGTGCGCGACGCTGCCGATGCTGACCGACGGCCGGCGTCATCCGCGCCGGCCGCCGGCGCCGCGCGGCGACGTATATGCGCGCGACCTGCCGGCGCTCGGCGTGCGCTTCACGCTGCGCGGCTGGCAGCCGGGCGAGGATGCCGCGCGCCTTGCGCACTGGTTCGACGAGCCGCGCGTGCGCGACGGCTGGCCGGGCACGCAGCCCGGCGCGGACGGCACGGCGCCCGATGCCGATCCGCACGTGAGCCCGCTCGTCGGCTGCTTCGACGGCGAACCGTTCGCGTACGTCGAGGCGTTCTGGCTGAAGGAAGACCCGCTCGCGCCGCACGTCGGCGCGCGCGACTACGACCGCGGGCTGCGGATGCTGGTCGGCGCGTCACGCTGGCGCGGCCCGCATTGCGTCGCGGGCTGGCTGCCGTCCGTCGTGCATTACCTGTTTCTCGACGATCCGCGCACCGAAGCGGTCGGCTGCGCGGTTCCGGCCGGCCGCGCGCGGGTCGTCGATACCCTCGCGCGGCATGGCTTCGCGCGGCAGCGCCGCCTGGCGCTCGCCGACGCGCAGCCGCTGTGGATGCGCGCGCTGCGCGAGACCTTCTTCTCCGGCCGTCACGTCTGACGGGCCGGATTCACTGACAAGGGAACTGAGAGACATGCAGAGAGAAACCGTATTCGACCTGATCGGCGTCGGCTTCGGGCCGTCGAATCTGGCGCTGGCCGTGCGCCTCGCGGAACGTAACGGCGCGCGTCCGTTCGCGCATTGCTTCGTCGAACGCCAGCCGGAATTCGGCTGGCATCGCGGCATGCTGCTCGACGACTGCCGGATGCAGATCTCGTTTCTGAAGGATCTCGTCACGATGCGCGATCCGAAGAGCCGCTACACGTTCATCAACTATCTGTTCGAACGCGGCCGGCTGAACGAATTCGTCAACCTGAAGAACTTCTATCCGACCCGCGTCGAATTCCACGACTACCTGAGCTGGGTCGCCGACGCGTTCGACGAGCACGTCCACTACAGCGAAACCGTCACGGCGATCGAGCCCGTGCGCGGCGACGGCGCGCGCATCGACGCGCTGCGCGTGGTATCGCGCGATGCGGCCGGCCACGAACGCCAGCGCGTGACGCGTGCGCTGTCGGTCGGCGTCGGCGGCACGCCGGCAGTGCCGGACGCGTTCGCCGCGCTCGGCCGCGACCGCGTGATCCATTCGTCATCGTACCTGACCGACATCGATCGGCTGGTCGCGGCGCCGGACGGCGAGCGCCGCCGCGTCGCGGTGATCGGCGCGGGGCAGAGCGCGGCCGAGGTGTTCATCGACCTCGCGCGCCGCTTCCCGCACGTCGACGCGAGCCTCGTGATGCGCGCGGGCGCACTGAAACCGGCCGACGACAGCCCGTTCGTCAACGAGATCTTCAGCCCCGAGTTCACCGACGTCGTCTACGCGCAGCCGCACGACGCGCGACGCGCGCTGCTCGAGCGCTATCGCGACACCAACTATGCGGTGGTCGACCGTCCGTTGATCGAGCAGATCTACGAGATGCTGTACCTGCAGCGCATCGACGGCACGCCGCGCCATGCGCTGCTCGCGAACAGCGCGATCGAGGCCGCGCTGCGCACCGCCGACGGCCGCATCGAGCTGACGCTGCGCGACCGGATGAACGGCGCCACGCGCGTCGAGCGCTTCGACGCGCTCGTGCTCGCGACCGGCTACCGGCGCGACACGCATTCGGCGCTGCTCGAAGGACTCGCGCCGCATCTGGGCGATGCGCTCACGCGCGGCGACGTCGCGCGCGACTACCTGCTCGCGACGCCCGAGCACTTCGCGCCGCGCATCTACCTGCAAGGCTGCTGCGAAGACAGCCACGGCCTGTCCGACACGCTGCTGTCGGTCCTGGCACGCCGCGCGGACGAGATCTGCGCGTCGCTCGAAGAAGGGATCGTGCCCGCCCATGACGATGGCGCGGCCCGGGCACAGCATGAACAACGACATCAAAACGGGGCGAGCGCGGGCCGCATGGCTTTCGCTCTTTGACAAAGGCGCGGTCGGAGACCGCATCAAAAAAGTGGAGCAGAGAAAGATGGAGTGGGCAACAGGCACGCGTGTGCGTGCGATCGCAGCCGCGGCGAGCGTGGCGTTCGGGATGGCGGCAGGGCACGCATTCGCCCAGACGGCGCCGGCCGTGAACGCAGGCGCCGCGGCGTCGGCCAGCAGTGCGCAGAATGGTGCGGCGGCCGGTACGGCGACCAGCGCGCCGAACGGCTCGACGTCTGGCACGCTGCCGGCGATCAACGTCAACGCGGGCTCGGAAGGCGACGGCACGGTCGGGCTCGTCGCGAAGCGCAGCCGGACCGGCACCAAGACCGATACGTCGATCAATGACATCCCGCAGACGGTCAACGTCGTCACCGCGCAGCAGATCGAGATGACCGGCGCGACCGACGTGAACGCGGCACTGCGCTACGTGCCGGGCTTCTCGTCGTACGGTTCGGACAACCGGTCCGACTGGTACGCGGCGCTGCGCGGCTTCACGCCGACCGCGTACGTGAACGGCCTGCAGGTGCCGAACACGCTGAACCTGTCGAGCTGGCGCGTGGATCCGTACATGATCGACAGCATCACCGTGCTGCGCGGGCCGACGTCGGTGCTGTACGGCGCGGGCGACCCGGGCGCGATCATCGACGTGCAGACCAAGACGGCCGACGGCGAGCGCGTGCGCGAAGCCGGCGTGCAGTTCGGCAACTACGCGCGCAAGCAGTTCATGATCGACGTCGGCGACAAGCTCGACGCGGACGGCAAGTATGCGTACCGGTTCGTCGGCGTCGCGCGCGACGGCAACGCGCTGACCGGCCCGAACAACGACCAGCGCGTCGCGCTCGCGCCGTCGTTCCGCTGGCGCCCGGACGCGGATACGTCGCTGACGTTGTCCGCGACCTACCTGCAGGACTGGGGCGACATCTCGTCGAACTTCCTGCCGGCGCAAGGCACGGTGCTGCCGAACCCGAACGGACAGCTCAGCAAGGACGTCTACGGCGGCGACCCGGATTTCAACTACTACCGCAAGAAGCAGTGGTCGCTCGGCTACCAGTTCGAGCGGAACCTGAACGCGATGTGGACGTTCCGGCAGAACGTGCGCTGGATGCACCTGTCGCTCGACAACGGCTCGGTGTTCGGCGCGGGCTTCGCGGACGGCAGCCTGACCGACATCAATCGCTGGGCCGGCGTGTTCCAGACGAACTACAGCCGCTTCGACATCGACAACAACCTGCAGGGCCGCTTCGGCACGGGGCCGCTCGAGCACACGCTGCTGCTCGGCTTCCAGTACAACCGGCAGACCGCGACCGACAGCGAATGGCTGGCCGCCGCGTCGACGCTGAACATCTACAACCCGGTCTACACGCCCGTCACGCTGTCCGTGTTCTCGCCGCCGAACACCACGTACCGCACCAACACGTACACGACGATGAACACGTTCGGGCTGTACGTGCAGGATCAGATCAAGTGGAACCGCTGGACGCTGACGCTCGGCGGCCGCGAGGACTGGGTCAACCAGCGGATGGACGACCGCGAGGGCGGCACGCAGTCGAAGGCCGACGTCACGGCATTCACCGGCCGCGTGGGCCTGACGTACCAGGGCGACTACGGGCTGTCGCCGTACATCAGCTACGCGACGTCGTTCAACCCGCTGATCGGCGTGAACCTGTTCGGCGGCGGCCTGCCGCAGCCGACGCGCGGCAAGCAGATCGAGGCCGGCCTGCGCTGGCAGCCGCCCGGCAAGAACCTGATGCTGAGCGCGGCGATCTACCAGATCAACCAGACCAACGTGCTCACGTCGACGCCGCTTGACCTCGATCCGTCCGGCACGACGTCGGTCCAGACGGGCGAAGTACGCTCGCGCGGGATCGAGCTGAACGCGACCGGCAAGCTGACGCGAAACCTGTCGCTGATCGCGTCCTACGTCTACCAGGACGTGAAGAACGTGAAGGCCAACGACGCATCGCTGAACAACTGGCCGGTCGACATTCCGCGGCCGCGCCAGATGGCGTCGCTGTGGGCCGACTGGACCTGGCACACGGGGCCGCTCACGGGCTTCGGCCTGGGCGGCGGCGTGCGCTACCAGAGCGCGTCGGCCGGTGCGGCCGACAACTCGCTGACGGTCGCGAGCTACACGCTGTTCGACGCGGGCGTGCACTACGACACGCGTAACTGGCGCTTTGCCGTGAACGGGACGAACCTGTTCAACCGCCACTACATCAGCGGTTGCCAGTCGACGAGCGTCTGCATTTTCGGTACCGACCGCACGGTGATCGCCACCGCGAAATACAACTGGTGACGCCGCGCGCCGCGGCGCGCCGGCCGGCCTTCGGGCCGTGCGGGCGTGCCGCGGCGCCGTCGTCCGCTTTTTCCACGACGCCTCCATGCCGAAGAAAAATCTCGTCTACATCCAGTCGCTGCGCAACGGCGCGGCCGATCGCGCCGGCCAGCCGGTCGCTTACCAGGGCGGCACGCGCTACATGAAGGCGCCGCTCGAATTCCTCGTCGAGCGCCTGAACGACTCGCCGCTCGGCGAACGCTATGCGCTCAAGGGCGTGATCGTCGACGACGACGACGGCTCGCCGGCCGACCGCGCGAAGGTTGCCGACTACGGCTTCGCGCGCACGCCGGGCCGCCCGTGGATCCTGCCCGACGGGCTGACCGTGCAGGGCCGGCCGGTCGACGAACTGTTCTGCACGATTGCGTCGACGTACCGCCGGCTGCCGCGCGACGCGCGCGAGCGCGCGACGGGCAAGCAGGCGTTCGAGCGCCGCCTGCTCGAACGCCTGCTCGAACTCGACGCCGACGTGGTCGTGCTCGACGGGCTGCTCGTGATCCTCGACGAGCTCGTGCGCCCCGGCGCGCGCTTTCACCGCCGCATCGCGAACATCCACCCCGGCATCACGGCCGACGATTCGCCGTACCAGCGGCGCGGTGCGTGGGCAACGCTCGACGCGCTGCACGGCGCGCGCGGCGAACGGGTCGACTGGGCGAGCGGCGCGACGTCGCGCGTCGAACCCGTGACGATGACGGGCGCATCGTTCCATTACGTCGACAACGGCATCGATTCCGGCGAGGTGATCCGCGACGTGCTCGACACGCCGATCGCGCCGGACGACACGATTCTCGAACTGCGCTGGAACAACTTCCAGCGCAGCCTGTTTCCGGCGCTCGAGCAGGGGCTGCACATCCTCGCCGACCGCCACGACGCGGGAGCACTGTGATGGAAGACACGCTGACGAAACCGGCCAACGCGACAGACGCGGTCGAAGGCGAGGTGGCCGCGGCGCTCGACGGCGCCGCGCACGGGCAGGAGCCGCCCGCCGTCGAGCGCACGCTCGACACGTGGCGGCCCGACGATCCGCCGGCCGCGCTGCTCGCGGAATTCGTCGCGCTGTTCAATACGGACACGCGGCACGACGCGGCGACGGTATCGGTGCCGCTCGGCGGCGCCGATCCGGCGGCCGTCGCGTCGTACGTCGCCCGCGCGGTGCGCGACGGCGTGATCGACGGCGCGCAAATCACGGGCGACCGGCTGCGCCTGGGCGCGTCGCGCGCGACCTTCTGGCAGAACCCGCGGCCGTGGCTGAAGGCGCCTGCGTCGGGCGGGATGCCGCTGCGCTACACGATCACGAACGGCCACCGGCATCCGGTGCGGCCGCCGTCGCCGGCCGGCGAGATCTATGCGCGCTACATGCCGCAGGTCGGGATGACGTTCAGCCTGCGCACCGTCGACATCGACGCGCATGCGCAGCTGTTCAGCGACTGGATGAACCTCGATCGCGTCGCGCATTTCTGGGATCAGCGCGGCACGCGCGACGAGCACGCCGCGTATCTCGCGGAGCGGCTCGCCGATCCGCACATGCATCCGATGATCGGTTATTTCGACGACACGCCGTTCGGCTATTTCGAGTTCTACTGGGCGAAGGAGGACCGCCTCGCGCCGTTCTACGACGCGCACGACTACGATCGCGGGCTGCACCTGCTGATCGGCGACTCGCGCTTCCAGAGCGCGGGCAAGCTGCATGCGTGGTGGAGCGGGGTGCTGCACTACATGTTCGTCGACGAACCGCGCACGCAGCGGCTCGTCGGCGAGCCGCGCGTCGATCACGTGCGGCATATCGCGTACATGCACCGGCTCGGCTTCTACACGCTGAAGGAGTTCGACTTCCCGCACAAGCGCGCGGCGCTCACCGTGATGGAGCGCGAGACATTCTTCGACACTTTCCGGTTGCCGTGACGGGGTGGGGGCGCGGAACATCGACGTGTCGATCTGAAGGCGTCGACGTTTCGCGCGGCTTGAAGGGGGCGGGCATCGGCCGTTCGGGATATGGCTCGGGCGAGCGGCATGAGGAAGAATGGATCGCTCCCTCATCGCAGACAGGTCGTGACGACATGGCAAGCACACCCGCGACAGCATTGGGCGCGATCCCGATTCCGCGCTCTCCGGCATTGACATATGCCAGCATATGCCTAGAATGGGCGCATCGTACTCCCGTGGAGTGGCTCATGCGCACCGTTTCCATTTTCAAGAACGCCCGTAACCAGGCAATCCGCATCCCGAAGGACATGGAATTCGAGGGGGTGACGGAACTCGAGATCCGCCGCGAGGGCGACACGCTGCTGCTGCGTCCGGTGCGGCCGACGTGGCTTTCGTTGTCGAGCGAACCGCTGGCCGATGCCGACTTCCTCGTCGAGCGCCCGGCTGTCGTCGAATCCGGTCGTTTCGACCTTTCCGGCGCTGATGACGACGCGCCGACGGAGTCGGGCCGGTGACCACGCTCTACATGCTCGATACGAACATCTGCTCGTTCATCATGCGCGAGCGGCCGCCCGTGGTGCTGTCCCGGCTGCAGTCGTGCGTCAATGCGCAGCACCGGATCGTCGTATCGGCGATTACCTATGCCGAAATGCGGTTCGGCGCGGTCGGCAGAAAGGCATCGCCGAAGCATGCGGAACTCGTGACGGCCTTCGTCGCGCGGCTGGACGGCGTGCTGTCGTGGGATACCGCGGCGGTCGATGCAACGGCGGCGATTCGCGTCGACCTTGCCGCACGTGGCACGCCGATCGGCGCGAACGATGCGTCGATCGCCGGTCACGCGATCGCGGCCGGTGCCGTGCTCGTCACGAACAACAGTCGAGAATTCAGCCGCGTCGCGGGGTTGTCGCTCGAGGACTGGGCGGCCTCGGCCTAGCGCTGTGAATGCCCGCTGGCGTTGCTGTCGCGCGGTCGCACGTCATGCGCGAGGAACGGGCGGATCCGCGAGGAAAGTGCCGCGGAACGCGTCGAGATACCGGTCGGCGTCAGCGCTGAATTCACCCGGCAGCAGCGCGAACGCTCGGGCCTGCAGGTCCAGCCCGAGCGTCGCGTAAATCGCTTCGTCGGATAACAGCGCGCGGATCGCATCGTGCGTCTGCGGCGACGCAATCCGCTTCGCATCGCGCGCCAGCAGCGCGGCGGCCGCCAGCGCCGGCTGGAAATCGTGCCGTTCGAGCAGATCGGGCGCCACGTCCCAGATGCGCTCGCGATTGCCCGCGTCGTGAAAATGCGTGAGCAGGAACAGCAGGTCGTACGCGTCGCTGTTCTGGCGCGCCCGCCGGTCCTTCCACGCGAGCAACTTCAACAGCGCAAGCGCCGGCAGGCTTGCGACCGGCACCGCGACGCCGGCGCCGATCGACACGGCGAGCGCCGTATCGACCGCCTCCTGAAAGCCCAGCACGTTCAGCACGACCTCGCCGCCCGGCGGCCACGCGATTTCACCGGGCGGCGCCTCGAGCGGCCCGAACGGCACGAGATCGAGCTCCGTGCGAAAGCCTTGCGTACCGCTGTCGAACAGCAGTTTCTGCCGATGCTTCGGCGCGCGTGCGAATTGCCCGGTCGCGACGAGCGCATCGACGAGCCGTTCGTGAAACGGCCAGCTCACCGCGCACACCGCGACGTCGACGTCCCGCGTCGCCCGCACCGGCCGGATGCCGTGGACATGCCACATCAGGATGTCGCGCGCGGTTGCGCCGGCGACGACGAATGCCGCGTCGAGTTGCGCGCAGGCTGCACGGAGCGCCTGCAGCAGCGCGATCGCTGCCGGCTCGAGCGGCCGGCGCGCGTCGACTTCAAGCGGGCGGGTGGGTGAGGTATCGGTCATGGATGTGTTCGGCGGCGGCCAGATTGCGGCTGTCCCCGGACGAGACCAGATCCGCGTAGATCAGCAGCGGCGGTACGAGCGGCACGTCTGGCTCCTGCCGGTCGAGCGCCGGCGACGGCGGCCAGAATGCTTCGAGCAACTCGACGTCGCCGCGCTCGTCCGGGCGCAGGCGCGCCTGGAGCAGCAGGCGGTTCGACACGGCGCCGTGCGTATAGACGGTGATCGCGGCCGGCTTCAGGTCGTGCGTCAGCAGGTCGGCCGCGGGCTCGCCACCAAGCCGCGCGTCGAATGCCGCGAAATCGAAGCCGCGCCACCAGTCGGGCGCGAGTGCGGCAAACCGCCGGCTCGGCAGCTTCGCGCGCAGGCGGCTCGGGTACAGCGCGACCCATTCCTGCACGACGCGCGGCCAGTCGGGAAACACGCGCTCGCCGTTGCGCCGCTGCGCGACGAGGCCGCGTGCGATCAGGTCGTCCATCGCGAGATTGACCGTGCCGAGCGCGACACCCGACGCGGCGGCGATCGCCCGGAGCGGTTGCGCGACGAGGCCCGGCTGCGTCGCGAGCGCGAACATCACGGCGAGCCCCTTGGGCGTCGTCGCGCGCGATGCCTGCCGGCGCGGCGTGCGCGGCGGTTTCGGCCGGCCGGAGATCATCACGGTCGCCTCCAGCTGGATCAGGCACGCGTTGCCGGCGGTATCGAGGTACGGGATCTCGTGCTCGATCAGGCGGGCGGCCAGTTCGGCCGAAAAATACGGCGCGACCAGCATCAGCGGCCGCTCGCCGGGCATCGAGGTGGCGCGGTGGCGGCGTAACACGGCGAGCGCGCCCTGCAGCGATTCGATGCCGATGCTCACCACCACCGGCATCTCGACGGTCTGCCCGGCGATGCCGAAGCGGATCATTGCGTCGGCATGCGCGTGGTAGGCGGCCGGCACGCGCACGGGCCGTGCGTTGAAGCGCCCCGTCGCGCGTTCGAACGCGGTGCAGGCTTCGTCGAGCACGTGTTGTTCCGATATCGGCAGGGTGGCGTTCTCGGGCATCAGGGCAGATCACTTGTTTACTTTTCCATCAGCGTACACAAAAAATGTACAACCGTCAAAAAATGAACAAACGCACTCAACCCGTTGATGTGATGGAATTATTCCTGGATGACGAATGGCAATCAACCGTCGCTCCCACCGGAAAAATCGAGACCGAACACGCAGTGTCGCGCGTCCCGATCGTGCGCGGCAGTCGCCCGGACGGCCGGTTTCCGCCCGCCGTGCGATTCGTCGCGTGCCACGCTGATCGCCCGGCAACTCCAGGTTGTCGCCGCGACGACTTTCTGTCTGTCCGGTTGCCGCTCAACCGACTATCCTTGCCTGCACATTTCCCACGGAACCCAGGAGACGACACCGTGACGCACAGCGTGATCCCCGCAGGCCTCGCCGACGAAATGATCGAGATCCGGCACCGCATCCATGCCCACCCCGAACTGGGCTTCGAGGAATTCGCGACGAGCGACCTCGTTGCCGAGCAGTTGCAGGGATGGGGCTACACGGTGCATCGCGGGCTCGGCGGCACGGGCGTGGTCGCGCAGTTGAAGGTCGGCAACGGCACGCAGCGCCTCGGCCTGCGTGCCGACATGGACGCGCTGCCGATCCACGAGTCGACCGGCCTGCCGTACCAGAGCACGATCCCCGGCAAGATGCACGCGTGCGGCCACGACGGCCACACGGCGATGCTGCTCGCGGCCGCGAAGCACCTGGCGCGCGAGCGCCGCTTCTCCGGCACGCTGAACCTGATTTTCCAGCCAGCCGAGGAAGGGCTCGGCGGCGCGAAGAAAATGCTCGACGACGGGCTGTTCGAGCAGTTCCCGTGCGACGCGATCTTCGCGATGCACAACATGCCGGGCTTCCCGACGGGCAAGTTCGGCTTCCTGCCGGGGCCGTTCATGGCATCGTCGGATACCGTGATCGTCGACGTGCAGGGGCGCGGCGGCCACGGCGCGGTGCCGCACAAGGCGATCGACCCGGTCGTCGTGTGCGCGCAGATCGTCATCGCACTGCAGACGATCGTGTCGCGCAACGTGTCGCCGCTCGACATGGCGATCGTCACGGTCGGCGCGATCCACGCGGGCGAGGCGCCGAACGTGATTCCCGACCGCGCGCAGATGCGCCTGTCCGTGCGCGCGCTGAAGCCCGAGGTGCGCGACCTGCTCGAGACGCGCATCAAGGAAGTCGTTCATGCGCAGGCGGCCGTGTTCGGCGCGACCGCGACGATCGACTACCAGCGCCGCTACCCGGTGCTCGTCAACGACGCCGAGATGACCGCGTTCGCACGCGGCGTCGCGCGCGAGTGGGTCGGCGACGCGAACCTGATCGACGGGATGGTGCCGCTTACCGGCAGCGAGGATTTCGCGTTCCTGCTCGAGAAGCGGCCGGGCTGCTACCTGATCATCGGCAACGGCGACGGGGAGGGCGGCTGCATGGTGCACAACCCCGGTTACGACTTCAACGACGCGGCACTGCCGACCGGCGCGTCGTACTGGGTCAAGCTGGCGGAAACGTTCCTGGTGTGACGGTTGCGGCCCGCGCGCGGCGCCCGCATCGCCCATCGGCCCATCGGCCCATCGGCATCCCGGCGGGATGGATTTGACGGTCCTTGACATGGCGCCGCCAGGACGCGTGCTACGCTCCAGTTCGCGTCGGAGCAGTCGTCGGCACGAGCGGACGGCCCGCACGGCGCGATCCGCTCCGGCCGCCGGCAGCAACGCGCATTCGGCCGCGCGGCTCGCCGAACGAACGGCGTTTTCCGGCCTGCACGGCCGGGCACGCGTCGCTCGACCGCTCACACCCGGGCCCGCACTGCGTCGTTTGGCCCTACGCGCCGGCCCCGCTCAATCGATACCGCCCCCACGACATGCGAAAACCTCTCCTCATCGCGCTGACGGCCTGCGCGTTCGGCTTCCTCCTGACCGGATGCGACGATCAGAAGGTGGCTGACGCGGTCAACGCGATCAAGCCCGATCCGATGGCGTTCGGCAATCTCCAGCCGGGCGTCTCGACGACCGAGGACGTGCTGCGCCAGGCGGGCAAGCCCGAGATGGTCAGGCAGAACGAAGACGGCTCGCAGCGGTACGAGTATCCGCGCGGCCCGTTCGGGACGAGCACGTACATGCTCGACTTCGGGCCGGACGGCAGGCTCATGTCGATCACGCAGGCGCTGAGTGCGGAAAACATCGCGAAGGTCGTGCCGGGGATGACGAAGGACGACGTGCGGCAACTGCTCGGCAAGCCGACGTCGGTCTCGCAATACGCGTTGAGCCACGAAGAAGTCTGGAGCTGGCACTGGGCCGAAGGCGGCGTATCGGGCGACGCGATGTTCAATGCGCATTTTTCGCCGGACGGGACCGTGATCCGGACCTCCAGATCGGAAGCGCCCGGACGGGAGAAGCCGTGACGGCGGGCTTGCCCCGCCGCGTCACTCGGTCGCCGCGCGTCACCACGCCGCGCCGCTGAACAGCGCCGCCGCCGCCGGCGGATTCGACGGCCAGTACATGTGCATGTAGGTCGCGACGATCGTCCCGTCGCGATAGACAGCTTCGCCGTCGCCCGCTTTGACTCCCGCTTCGCCGCCCGGGCGCGCGGCGTTCGCGACCGGCGCCAGCGGCGTATCGAGCCGCGAATAATGGAACGTATGGCCGCGCATCGGCCCGGTGCGCGTATCCAGCTGCTGCATCCCGAGCGCGGCGAACCGGCGCTGCATCGTCGCATGGCCCGGCAGCAGCCCGAGCATCGGCGTCGCCGCGCCATCCACGTCGGTCAGCGATTCGCACAGATACACCATCCCTCCGCACTCCGCGACGATCGGCCGGCCGGCCGCCGCGTGCGCGCGAATCGTCCGCGCGGTCACGGCATTCGCCGCGAGCGTCGCCGCATGCAGCTCCGGATAGCCGCCCGGCAGGAACAGCGCATCGCAAGCGTCGGGCACGGGTTGGTCGGCAAGCGGCGAAAAGAACCGCAGCTGCGCGCCAAGCGCATCGAGCAGCGCGAGATTGGCCGGATAGATGAACGAGAACGCCGCATCGCGCGCGATCGCGATCCGCTTGCCGGCGAGTGCGCGCGGCAGCGGGGCGCCGACGTCCGGTTCGGCGAACGCAACGGCCGGCGGCAATTCGGCGAGCGCCGTCTGCGCGAGCACGTCGGCCGCACGCTCGAGCCGCGCATCGAGATCGTCGATGTCGGCCGGCTGGTGCAGGCCGAGATGGCGTTCCGGCAGCGCGATGCCCGCATCGGCCGGCACGTGCCCGAGCCAGCGCAAGTCGTCCGGCAGCGCCTGCCGCAGCAGCGCCGCGTGTCGCGGCGACCCGACGCGGTTCGCCAGCACGCCGTGAAACGGCACCTCGGGCCGGAACCGCGCGAGCCCGAACGCGATCGCCGCGAACGTCTGCGCCATCGCCTTCGCGGAAATCACCGCGACGACCGGCACGCCGAACGCGGCCGCGAGATCGGCGCTGCTCGGCGTGCCGTCGAACAACCCCATCACGCCTTCGATCAGGATCAGGTCAGCATCGCGCGCCGCATCGGCGAGCAGTGCGCGGCAACCGGCTTCCCCGACCATCCCGAGGTCGAGCGCATGCACGGGCGCGCCGCTCGCGCGTTCGAGCAGCATCGGATCGAGAAAATCCGGCCCGGTCTTGAACACGCGCACGCGCCGGCCGAGCCGCCGGTGCAGCCGCGCGAGGCCGGCCGTCACCGACGTCTTGCCCTGGCCGGACGCGGGCGCGCTGACGAACAGCGCGGGGCAGGCCGGCATCGGTCAGAACTCCACGCCGCGCTGCGCCTTCACGCCTTGCTCCTTGTACGGATGCTTGACGAGCCGCATTTCGGTGACGAGGTCGGCCGCATCGATCAGCGCATCGGGCGCATGCCGCCCGGTGACGACGACGTGCACCGATTCCGGGCGCGCGACGAGCGTCGCGAGCACTTCGTCGAGCGGCAGGTATTCGTACTTCAGCACGGTGTTCAGCTCGTCGAGGATCACCATCCGGTACTCGCCGCTTTCGATCATCCGGCGCGCCTCGTCCCAGCCCTTGCGCGCGGTCGCGATGTCGGCGTCGCGGTTCTGCGTGTTCCACGTATAGCCGTCGCCCATCGTCACGAAGTCGCATTCGGCGACCGCGCCGAGGAAGTCGCGCTCGGACGTATGCAGCGCGCCCTTGATGAACTGCACGACGCCGAGCCGCATGCCATGGCCGAGCACGCGCACGGCCATGCCGAACGCGGCCGTGCTCTTGCCTTTGCCGTTGCCGGTGTTGACGATCAGCAGGCCCTTTTCCTGGGTGGCGGCAGCCTGCTTCTTTTCATGGCCGGCGCGGCGGCGTTCGGTCATCCGCTGATGGGATTCGGCATCGGTCTTCATCGGGAATCGTCCTGTCGAAAGCGAAACAAAGGGTTCAGAGCGGGCCGGCGAGCGCGACCGTCACGCCGTCCCGGATGGATTTGGGGCCGAGCAGCCGGCCATGCGGCGCCGCCAGTCGCGCGCACGGTTCGGCCACGCCCGCGACGCCGAAACGCGCGAGCGCGGCAGCCGACGGGGCGCTCAATGCCGGTTCGGCGCACTGCGCGAGCCGCGCCGCGTCGAACGCGACGAGCGGCCAGCCGCGGCGTGCGCACAGCGTGCGCAGCGAACGGGCACGCGCCTTGTCGGCGAGCGTCGCGACGACGGCCGGCTCGGCGTCCGGGTAGTGCGCCAGCGCCGCGCGGATCGCGGCATCGAGTTGCGCGGCCGTCACGCCCGCGCGGAACCCGACGCCGAGCGCGACGCGCATCATGCGCGGCCGCCGAGCGCGGCGCGCATCGCCGGATCGTCGGCGAGCGCCGCGACGCGGCCGATCACGACGATCGCGGGCGAACCGATACCGGTCGCGCCCACGCGTTCGACGACGGTGTCGAGCGTCGCGAGCACGTGCCGCTGCCCGTCGCGCGTCGCGTTCTCGATCGCCGCGCACGGCATGTCGCCGGGCACGCCGCCGTCGCGCAGCGCGGCCACGATCGCGTCGAGCCGGCGTATGCCCATGTAGATCACGACCGTCATCCGGGTCGCGGCCAGCGCGCGCCAGTCGGGTTCGTCGGCGCCCGCGCCGTGGCCCGTGACGAAGATCACGCCCTGCGCGTCGCCGCGATGCGTGACCGGAATGCCGAGCGCGGCCGGGGCTGCGATACCGGCCGTGATGCCGTTCACGACCTCGACCGGGAAACCGGCCGCGCCGAGCGCGAGCAGCTCCTCGCCGCCGCGGCCGAACACGAACGGATCGCCGCCCTTGAGCCGTGCGACGCTGCGGCCCGCGCGCAGGTGCGCGAGCATCGCGGCGACGATGGTTTCCTGCGGCGTCGACGCATGGCCGCCGCGCTTGCCGACGTGCTCGATGCGCGCGTCGGCGCGCGCATGGCGCAATACGTCGGGGTTCACGAGATCGTCGACGAGCAGCACGTCGGCCGCGGCGATCGCGCGCACGGCCTTCAGCGTCAGCAGATCGGCGTCGCCGGGGCCGGCGCCGACGAGCCAGGCGCGGCTCATCGGACGCGGCACGGCGCACACCGTGTCGTAGCAGTGGGAAGGGGCAAGCGAGCGGCACATCGACGGCCGGCGGACAGGCAAGGCATGACGGATCGGGCGAAGCCCGCGCGAGCGCGGGCGGAAAGCGCACCCCATCCGTCCCCCGCGGATCGGGCGTTCGGCGAGCAGCGGGCTCGCCCCTTGCGTCGGCCGGTATCCGGGCTGGCCGCTTGCCAGGCCGCAGCCTTCCCGCCCGCTGAAGGGCAGTGGCATCGCGGGCGGCCTGGGCGCGTGCGGGGGAACCGCGGCGCGCGGGCGGCGTACCGTTGCGGGGACAGCACAGGCCGGGCGGACTTCCGCCTCCTGTTTCCCGTTTAACTGCGTGCGCGGAATGCGCATGCGAGCACCGAACGCGGCGCATACGATAGCACAGCGGTCGGCCCGCGCGAACCCGCCGTGCGGGCGCCGCAGGCGCCCCCGGCGCGGTGCCCCGGCCGGGCCGAACGCACCGCGCCGGCCCGTTCCGCCTTGACGCTCCCCGCACCGCCGCCTACACTCGCACGCGTTTTGGTGCTCGCGCGCGCTCCTCCGGCGCGCGCAGTTAAACGGGAAACAGGGAGCCTGCCTGCGCCGCAGTCGAGCCAACCTGTGCTGCCCCCGCAACGGTAAGCGAACGCGTCGCGCCCAGCGCGATGCAGCGCCGCTTCGCCGCATGCCTGCCGCATGCGGACGACCGCCACTGGATGCCGTGCATCCGGGAAGGCGAAGCGGCGTGTTCGTCAGCCCGGATACCGGCCGAAACGTTGGGGTTCAGCGCCGCGGGGAGGCGGCGCATCGTCCACGGCCGCAGTTCGCCGGACGCCCGAGCGTTGCCCGCTTCCTCCGCCGATCCGTCAGCCGCTGCGCGCGCGGGCCGGGGGCGAAGCACGGCCAGCGCCGCGCGCCGGGCCGACGACGGCCGTGTTGGCATTCACCATGTCGACCGTTCGCAAGGGAGCATCATGCTCGGCTCGTTCTTCCGCCTGTTCAACGACAGCCCGTCCGGGCTGCGCGGCAAAATCGTCGCGATCTATTCATTGCTCGCCGCCTTCAACGTCGGCGCGTGGATCTGGGCCTTCGTCGCGTTCCGCGACCAGCCCGTGCTGCTGGGTACCGCGCTGCTCGCCTACGTGTTCGGGCTGCGCCACGCGGTCGACGCCGACCATATCGCCGCGATCGACAACGTCACGCGCAAGCTGATGCAGGAGGGCCGCAGCCCGCTCGGCGCGGGCCTGTTCTTCTCGCTCGGCCATTCGACGGTGGTGATCGTGATGTCCGTGGCGGTCGCGCTGACCGCGGCATCGCTCGCGCGCTTCGAGAGCATGAAGACCTGGGGCGGCGTGATCAGCACGAGCGTGTCCGCGTTCTTCCTGCTGGTGCTCGCGGCCGCGAACCTGCTGATCCTGATCTCCGTCTACCGGACCTTTCGCGCAGCCCGCCGCGGCGAGCCGATCGTCGACGCCGACCTCGACATGCTGATGAACCAGCGCGGCGTGCTGGCCCGCCTGTTCCGGCCTTTGTTCCGCCTCGTGTCGCGCAGCTGGCACCTGTATCCGGTCGGCTTCCTGTTCGGCTTCGGCTTCGATACCGCGACCGAAATCGCGCTGTTCGGCATTTCGGCCACGCAGGTGCAGGGCGGCCTGTCGTTCTGGTCGGTGATGGTGCTGCCGGTGCTGTTCACCGCCGGCATGACGCTCGTCGACACGACCGACGGCATCCTGATGATGGGCGCGTACCGCTGGGCGTACGTGCGGCCGATCCGCAAGATCTACTACAACATGACGATCACGTTCGTGTCGGTGCTGGTTGCCGCGCTGATCGGCGGCATCGAGGTGCTCGCGCTGCTCGCGGATAAACTCTCGCTGCACGGCCCGGTGTGGAATTTCTCGACGATGGTCGCATCGCATTTCGGGATGCTCGGCTACGTCGTGATCGGCCTGTTCCTCGCGTGCTGGATCGTGTCGGCCGCGATCTACCGCATCAAACGCTACGACGAGATCGACGTGACGCTCTCGGCTTGACTCCCTTTTCGACACAGGACCCACCATGACCCTACGCAAGCTTCCCGTCACGATCGTCACGGGCTTTCTCGGCAGCGGCAAGACCACGCTGATGCGTCACATCCTGCAGCACGCCGGAGGCCGCCGCATCGCGGTGATCGTCAACGAATTCGGCGAGCTCGGCATCGACGGCGAAATCCTCAAGGGCTGCGGCATCGGCTGCGAGGATGCAGAGGGCGCCGAGGGCGCGCAGGGCGAAGCGTCGGGCCAGCTGTACGAACTCGCGAACGGCTGCCTGTGCTGCACCGTGCAGGAGGAGTTCTATCCGGTGATGGAAGCGCTCGTCGAGCGCCGCGCCGACATCGATCACGTGCTGATCGAGACGTCGGGCCTCGCGCTGCCGAAGCCGCTCGTGCAGGCCTTCAACTGGCCGACGATCCGCAACAGCTTCACGGTCGACGCGGTCGTGACCGTCGTCGACGGGCCGGCCGCCGCGAGCGGCCAGTTCGCCGAGAACCCGCAGGCCGTCGACGCGCAGCGCCGCGCCGATCCGAACCTCGACCACGAGTCGCCGCTGCACGAACTGTTCGCCGACCAGCTGTCGTCCGCCGATCTCGTGATCGTGAACAAGGCCGACCTCGTCGCCGACGCGCAGTTCGCCGACGTCGAAGCCGCGATCCGCGAGGAAATCCCGCCGCAGGTGAAGATCGTGCGCGCGACGCGCGGCGAGCTCGACCTCGCGATGCTGCTCGGCCTCGCATCGGCATCGGAGGAAACGATCCACCTGCGGCACGACCATCACGGCTCGGCCGACGACGGCGATCACGACCACCATCACGACGATTTCGATTCGGTGGTGGTGTCGGGCGACGCGGGCTCGCGCGAGGCGACGATCGCGGCGCTGCAGCGCGTGGTCGAGACGCACACGATCTACCGCGCGAAAGGCTTCGCGGCGCTGCCCGATGCGCCGATGCGGCTCGTGATCCAGGGTGTCGGCCGCCGCTTCGACAGCTATTTCGATCGTCGCTGGCAGGACGGCGAAACGCGTGCGAGCCGCTTCGTGCTGATCGGCGAGGAGCTCGACGCGGCCGCGCTGCAGCGCGCGTTCGACGCCGCGTGCGCGGCCGAGCCGCAACAGGCGTAACGCACGATGCATCTGCTGCGCACCACGCCGGGCGGGTTCGTCGACGATACCCAGGGCGTCATCCGGATCGACCAGCAGCCGGCCGACATCGTGATCCTGAGCTCGGCCGACACGACGCTGTCGCTGCTCGCCAGCGTCGTGCCGAAGCTGCCGGCCGGCTTTCCGAGCGTGCGGCTCGCGAACGTCACGTTCCTGCGACAGCCGGCGTCGGTCGATTTCTATGTCGACGACGTGCTGCGTCACGCGAAGACGGTCGTGATCGATCATCTCGGCGGCGAGGCGTACTGGCCGTACGGGATCGAACAGGCCGTGTCGCTCGCGTCGAAGCGCGGGCAACGGCTCGCGATGTTCTCGGGCGACCTGCAGGAAGACCCGAACCTCGTCGCGAAGAGCACGGTCGTGCCCGACCTGTGCCGGCTGTGGTGGCGCTACCTGCGCGAAGGCGGGATGCACAACGCCGAAGCGTTGCTGCGCAGCATCGCGTTCCATACGCTCGGTGTCGGCGACGAACCCGAGCTGCCGCGCCCGCTGCCGGCCGCCGCGCTGTATCACCCGGCGCGCGACCCGGCGAGCGTCGACGACTGGCGCGCGCGCTGGACGCCCGGCGCGCCGGTCGTCGCGATCCTGTTCTATCGTGCGCACTGGCAGGCCGCGAACACCGCCGTGTTCGACGCGCTGGCCGATGCGCTCGTGCGCGAAGGGCTCAACCCGCTGCCGATCGCGGTCACGTCGCTGAAGGATGCGGTGAGCCGCGAGGTCATCACGCAGCTGTGCGACACGCACGGCGTCGCGCTCGTGCTGAACACCACGGCCTTCGCGGCCGGCGCGATCGACAGCCCCGAGCCCGACGTGCTCGCCGGCGACGCACCGGTGCTGCAGGTGATCCTGTCCGGCGGCAACCGCGACGCGTGGGTGGCCGACAACCAGGGGCTGCACGCGCGCGACATCGCGATGCACATCGCATTGCCCGAAGTCGACGGGCGCATCGTCACGCGCGCGGTGAGCTTCAAGGGGCTGGCGTATCGTTGTCCGCACACCGAAGTCGACGTGGTGCGCTATCAGCCGGACGCCGAACGGATCGCGTTCGTCGCGGCGCTCGCGCGCGGCTGGTGCCGGCTGCGCACGCTCGACCCTGCCGACAAGCGCATCGCGCTGATCCTCGCGAACTATCCGCAAAGCGAAGGGCGGATCGGCAACGGCGTCGGGCTCGATACGCCGGCGTCCGCACTGCGCGTGCTCGCGGCGCTGCGCGATGCGGGCTATGCCGTGGCCGAGCTGCCGGCC
Organism: Burkholderia sp. BCC1977; assembly: GCF_905339595.1. NCBI lineage: Bacteria > Pseudomonadati > Pseudomonadota > Betaproteobacteria > Burkholderiales > Burkholderiaceae > Burkholderia > Burkholderia sp. BCC1977. Next base: position 61,503 of record NZ_CAJPGQ010000009.1, on the reverse strand, counting down.
GACGGCGACGCGCTGATCGCGCGGCTCACCGAAGGCGTGACCAACGATCCGGCCGTGCGCGCATTGCGCCCCGCGTTCCAGAGCTTCGCGCTGGCCGATTACGTCGCGCATTTCGCGCGGCTGCCGGCCGCCGTGCGCGACGCGCTGAACGCACGCTGGGGCCCGCCCGACGCGGACCCGACAGTGCGGCAGGGGCGCTTCACGATCGCCGGCTGGCGCGCGGGCAACGTGTTCGTCGGCATCCAGCCGTCGCGTTCGCGCGGCGAGAACGACTATGCGAGCTACCACGATGCGGACCTCGTGCCGCCGCACGCGTACCTCGCGTTCTATTTCTGGCTGCGCGATGCGTTCGGCATCGACGCGGTCATCCACCTCGGCAAGCACGGCAACCTCGAATGGCTGCCGGGCAAGAGCGTCGCGCTGTCCGACGCGTGCTGGCCCGACCTGACGCTCGGGCCGCTGCCGCACCTGTATCCGTTCATCGTCAACGATCCGGGCGAGGGTAGCCAGGCGAAGCGCCGCGCGCAGGCGGTGATCGTCGATCACCTGATGCCGCCGCTCACGCGCGCGGAAAACTACGGCCCGCTGCAGGATCTCGAACGGCAGGTCGACGAATATTACGAAGCGTTGATGGTCGATGCGCGGCGCGCGAAGCTGCTGCGCAAGACGATCCTCGCGACGATCGCCGAACACCATCTGCACGACGAACTGAGCGTGTCGCCGCCGCGCGATGCAGGCGCCGAAGATGCGCTGCTCACGCGCGTCGACGCGTGGCTGTGCGAATTGAAGGAAGCGCAGATTCGCGACGGACTGCACGTGTTCGGCGCATCGCCGGCCGATCGTCAGCGGCGCGACACGCTGCTCGCGCTCGCGCGTTTTCCGGTCGGCGACGGCAAGGGCGAACGCGCGGGGCTGATCGGCGCGCTCGCGCGCGATCTCGCGCTCGGCGACGATTTCGATCCGCTCGCGGCCGACTGGGCCGCGCCGTGGGCAGGCCCGCGGCCGGCCGTGCTGGAAGCGCTCGACGCGTCGCCGTGGCGCCATGCGGGCGACACGCGCGAGCGGCTCGAACGGCTCGCGCAGCAGTGGCTCGACGGCTTGTGTACGACCGACAGGTCCGGCACGTCCGGCATCGACACGACGCCGCCCGGCGACTGGCCGCACACGCTCGCGGTCATCGAACGCGCGCGTTCGACACTGCTGCCCGCACTCGACGCGTGCGGCGGCGAGGAAATGCGCCAATTGTTGCGCGGGCTCGACGGCCGCTTCGTACCGCCGGGGCCGAGCGGCTCGCCGTCGCGCGGCCGGCCCGACGTGCTGCCGACGGGCCGCAACTTCTATTCGGTCGATACGCGCGCGGTGCCGACGCAGGCCGCGTGGTCGCTCGGGCTGAAATCCGCGCAGCAGCTGATCGAACGCCATCTGCAGGATCACGGCGACTATCCGCGCGCGATCGGGCTGTCGGTCTGGGGGACGGCCACGATGCGCACCGGCGGCGACGATATCGCGCAGGCATTCGCGCTCATCGGCGTGCGGCCGAAATGGGCGCACGGCAGCCATCGCGTGACCGACTTCGAGATCCTGCCGATCGAGATCTTCGACCGGCCGCGCATCGACGTGACGCTGCGCGTGTCGGGGTTCTTCCGCGACGCGTTCCCGAACCTGATGCACCTGTTCGACGCGGCCGTGCAGGCCGTGGCCGCGCTCGACGAGCCCGAGGCCCTGAACCCGATCCGCGCGCGCATCGAACGCGAACGCGCGACATGGATCGCGCAGGGCGTGGCGCCGGACGAAGCGCGGCGCCGTGCCGGCTGGCGCGTGTTCGGCGCGCGGCCGGGCAGCTACGGCGCGGGCCTGCAGGACCTGATCGACCAGCGCCGCTGGCAGACCGACGCCGATCTCGCCGATGCGTACCGCCAGTGGGGCGGCCACGCGTACGCGCAGAACAGCGCGGGCGACGCCGCGCCCGACGTGTTCGGCGAGCGGCTCGCGACGATCGACGTCGTCGTGCAGAACCAGGACAGCCGCGAGCACGACCTCCTCGATTCGAACGACTACTACCAGTTCCAGGGCGGGATGACGGCGGCCGTGCGGCACCTGTCCGGGCAACAGCCGAGCATCTACCACGGCGACCATGCGAACCCGGCCGCGCCGAAGATGCGCACGCTGCGCGAGGAAATCGCGCGCGTGATCCGCTCGCGCGTCGTCAATCCGAAATGGCTCGACGGCGTGAAGCGCCACGGTTACAAGGGCGCGGCCGAAATGGCCGCGACCGTCGACTACCTGTACGGCTATGACGCGACCGCGCGCGTGCTGTCGGACCACCAGTACGCGCTCGTCGCCGACGCGTACCTGTTCGACGACGCCACGCGCGCGTTCCTCGAACGCCACAACCCGAAGGCGCTGCACGGCATCTGCGAACGCTTCGTCGAAGCGATGCAGCGCGGGCTGTGGCAGCAGCCGGGCGACTATCGCGAGCGGATCGAAGCGGTCTGGCTCGACAGCGAACAACTTCAGGAAGGGGGGCGGCGATGACCGATCCGACGACGCATCGCGCGCGCGCGGTGTTCCCGTTCGCGGCGCTGGTCGCGCAGCAACCGCTGCAGCAGGCGCTGCTGCTCGCGGCGATCGACCCGTCGCTCGGCGGCGTGCTCGTCAGCGGGCCGCGCGGCACCGCGAAGTCGACCGCCGCGCGCGCGCTCGCCGAACTGCTGCCTGAAGGGGCATTCGTCACGCTGCCGCTGTCGGCGAGCGACGAGCAGGTCACGGGCACGCTCGATCTCGCGCATGCGCTCGCCGAAAACGGCGTGCGCTTCCGGCCGGGCCTGCTCGCGCGCGCGCATCGCGGCGTGCTGTACGTCGACGAGGTGAACCTGCTCGCCGACGGGCTCGTCGATACGCTGCTCGACGTCGCCGCGAGCGGCGTGAACGTGGTCGAACGCGATGGCGTGTCGCACGCGCACGACGCGCGCTTCGTGCTGGTCGGCACGATGAATCCCGAGGAAGGCGAACTGCGCCCGCAACTGCTCGACCGTTTCGGGCTGATGGTCGAGCTCGAGAACTGCTTCGACGCCGCGCAGCGCGAGCAGATCGTGAAGGCGCGCCTCGCGTTCGATCTCGATCCGGACGCGTTCCGCGCACGTCATGCGGCCGCGCAGCACGCGCTCGGCGACCGGATTCACGCGGCGCGGGCACGGCTGTCGACGCTGGATTTCGACGATGCGGTTCACGCACGCGTCAGCGCGCTGTGCATCGACGCGGCCGTCGACGGCCTGCGCGCCGACCTCGTGATGCTGCGCGCCGCGCGCGCGCTCGCGGCGCTGGAACAGGCCGACGCGGTGACGGTGTCGCACGTCGAACGCGTGGCCGACGCGGTGCTGCGGCATCGGCGTCAGGCGGCAACGCCGCCGTCGTCGGGCGCGACGCAGTCGAATGGAGAGGGCGGCGACCGCGACGGCCGTTCGCCTCCGGACACGCGCCGGCAGCCCGACGATCGACCGGGCGCGGCACGAAACGATGCGACGGCATCGCAAGGCGACTGGGGCTACCTGCCGCCCGAGCCGACCGGACTGCGCGACGTGAAAAGCGTGGTGCCGCTACCGCTAAAAAAACGCTGAGCCATCGAGCCGACGCCGCCGCGAACGCCGTTCGCGGTCCTCGATGGCAGCCAGGCGCTGCCGCGCGCGTGCCGGGTACGGTACGTGCCGGCACGGCCGTTGCGTGGCCGGCGACGCTCGCCGCGAAGCGCGGCGGCCCCCTGCATGCCGACCACCTGCGTTTTCACAAACAGGCCGGCACACCGCGCGCACTCCATTGCTTCGTGCTCGACTGTTCGGCGTCGATGCTGTCGCACGAACGGCTCGCGCGCGCGAAAGGGTTGATCGTCGCGTACTTCGACCAGGCCGCGCGCGACCGCGTGGAAACCGCGCTGATCTGCTTCGGCGGCAACGGTGCCGCGCGGCGCTTCGGCCCGGCCGTGCCGCGCTGGTGGAATGCGCGCTGGCTCGAACCAGTGGACGGCGGCGGCGGCACGCCGCTCGCGGACGGCATCGCGGCCGCCGCGCACCTGCTCGCGCGCGATGCACGGCGTGCGCCGGACAAGCAGCGCTGGCTGTGGGTGCTGTCCGACGGGCGCACGCGCGAAACGCCGCCGAAACCGCCGGCCGCCGATCACGTCGTGTTCGTCGACTTCGACGACGCAGCCGTGCGGATCGGGCAGGGCCGGCGGCTCGCCGATGCGTGGGACGCGCAATGGACGACGGCAGCGTCACTGTGCCCCGGGCCGGCCGGCTGACCGGAGGCCCGGCCGCGCGGGCGATCGCCGGCGCTGCGCTATGATCGCCGTTTCTCCTCACCGGAATGCCTGCCATGCAAGTACTCGTCGATGCCGACGCGTGTCCCGCCGTCATCAAGGACATGCTGTTTCGCGCCGCGCGTCGGGCCGAGATCTGCGTGACGCTGGTCGCGAACCAGTTCCTGCGCACGCCGCCGTCGCCGTTCATCAAGGCGCTGCAGGTGCCGGCCGGCTTCGACGTGGCCGATGCGCGGATCGTCGAGCTCGTGGAAGCCGGCGATCTCGTGATCACGGCCGACATCCCGCTGGCCGCCGCCGTCCTCGACAAGGGCGCGCATGCGCTCGACCCGCGCGGCAACTGGTTCAGCCGCGAGAACATCGAGGAACGCCTGTCGACGCGCGCGATGATGGATCAGCTGCGCAGCGCGGGCATCGATACGGGCGGGCCGCCCCCGTTCAGCGCACGCGACGGCAAGGCGTTCGCGTCGCAGCTCGACCGCTTCCTGGCACGCCACGGCAAGCCCTGACGCACGGGCGTCGGTCGCGTGATACGTCGCCGGGTTCGCGTCGAATCGTCGGCTACGGCAGAATGGAGATTCCGCCCCGAATTGTCATCGTGGCACGAACGACCCATCGGAGGGCATGGATGTCACCGACTCAACTTCTCGTTCCGACCTTGACCCAGATGCTGCGCGCGCAATCCGCGTGGCTCGACAAGGCCGCGGCGCACCGGCAGGCCGAGGGCGGCGCGCCCGACGCGGTGCTGACGCTGAAGCTCGCGCCCGACATGTATCCGCTCGCCGCGCAGGTGCGGTTTTCGTGCTTCCAGGCCATGGAACCCGTCTACCGGCTGCGCGGCGAACCGCTGCCGGACGCGTTGCTGGCGTTGCGGGAAGCCGGCTGGCATGCCGATGCGCAGCCCGGCACGCTGAGCGACGCGCAGGGCATCCTCGCCGGCACGATCGCGTTCCTCGGCGAACTCGCGCCCGACGCACTCGACGGCGGCGCCGCGCTGCCGGTCGCCCTCGAGCTGCCGAACGGTATCGCGTTCGACATGACGGGCGAGCAGTACGTGCGCGACTGGGCGCTGCCGCAGTTCTACTTCCACGCGATCGCCGCATACGCGATCCTGCGCCATCACGGCGTCGAGCTCGGCAAGGCCGACTACGTGTCGCACATGCTGGCCTACGTGCGGCCCGGCACGATTCCGCAGGGTTGAGCGGATGCGCCAACGATCCGGCCGCGGCGCACCGGCGTGACGCGGGCCCTGTTCATCTGCAGCCGCAACCGGCTGCGCAGCCCGACGGCCGAGGCGGTGTTTGCCGCATGGCCGGGCGTCGAGACCGACTCCGCGGGCCTCGCGCCCGACGCGGACACGCGTTTATCCGCGGCACAGCTCGAATGGGCCGAGATCGTGTTCGTGATGGAACGCGCGCACAAGGCGAAGCTGGGCGCCCGGTTCGGCGCCCAGTTGAAGCACAAGAAGGTCGTCTGTCTCGACATTCCCGACCGCTACGCGTACATGCAGCCCGAACTGGTCGCGCTGCTCGAGCGCAAGGCCGGGCCGTTGCTGCGCGCGTGAGCGGCGCGGGCCGGTTCAGCGCGAGCGAAGCGGCCCGTCCGCGAGCGCGGACAAGCGGTCGAGGTGCAGCAGTTCGATGATCTTGCGGGTCGGCACGCTGGCGCGCAGCGTCTCGAGCCGTTCGACGTCGAACCACTTGCAGCGCGCGATCTCGTTGCTCGCGCGCGGGGTCAGGTGTTTCGGCACGTCGGCCACGAACACGTGATGGAGCTTCGTGAGGCCGCCGAACTGCACCGCATAGTCGAGCGCGAGCCCCTCCAGCCGCGTTTCCTCCGCCAGCTCCCGCTGCGCGGCCTCCAGCGGCGTCTCGCCGCGCCGGATCGTGCCGCCCGGCAGCGACCAGCGCGCAGCGGTACGGGCGACCAGCAGCACGCTGCTGCGCTGGCGGCACACGATCGTGGCGCGCTCCTTGATGCTGGCGACGGTATCCGGCCCGGTATTCATGTTCGGCAAAACAGGTGCTGAATCGTGGAGGGAAATGCACGTCGACCGGTGTTGCCGGCCTGTCGCCCGATCGTCGGGCGCGACGGCATGCAAGCCGCCGCGCCGATCATACCGGGCGTTCGTGACAGTTCCGTGCGTTGCCGCGCACGCGCCTCGCATCACGCGTGCGTGTCGATCCCCGTGCGCGCCGGCTTCCCGGAAGGCCCGTGGCGCCGTTTGTGGACGGCACGCCGATGGTGATGCGGCGGCGTCACATGCGGGCGCGCGGGCGCGGGCCGTGCCGCCGGCGCGGCGGCCCGCGCCTGTGATTGTCCCTCGCCAAAATGGAAGGTCTGGGTTTGCGCGCGGGCGATGCCCAGCGTCGACGCGAGCACGATGGCCGCGAACAGCATGCGTTTCATGAAAAGTCCGCCTTTCTTCAGATGAGCACCGTCCGCCAGCTTAGCGAACCGCGGCCCGGCACGGCAACCGGCCGGCGTTCGGTGTCGTCCCCACTTGCGGGCGGCCGCGTTCTCGGCGCGTCCGCCGGGGCATCTCCGGCTTGACAATAAAATTCCCGGGTGTGAATATAAATTCACACACAAGAATTATTCTTCGAGTCCGGGAAACCGTGCCGCGCCTGTCGGCCCGGCGGAACCGGCGGTCCGATCAACCGGAAGCAGGAGCGAGACGCATGGCGGAACTGGAGCAGCAGGGCGCGTTGGCGGGGTTGCGCATCATCGATCTGTCGCGGGTGCTGGGCGGCCCGTACGCGACGCAGATCCTCGCCGACCACGGCGCGGAGGTGATCAAGGTCGAACCGCCGTCGGGCGACGAGACGCGCACCTGGGGGCCGCCGTTCGACGGCGACACCGCGTCGTATTTCCTCGGCGTGAACCGCAACAAGCTCGGCATCGCGCTCGACCTGACGAAGCCGGAGGATCGCGAGCGGCTGCTCGGGCTGCTCGAGCATGCCGACGCGCTGGTCGAGAACTTCAAGATCGGCACGATGGAGCGCTGGGGGCTCGGCTTCGACGTGCTGCACGCGCGGTTCCCGCGCCTCGTCCACTGCCGCGTGTCGGGCTTCGGCGCGGACGGCCCGCTCGGCGGCCTGCCCGGCTACGACGCCGCCGTGCAGGCGCTGGCCGGGCTGATGAGCGTGAACGGCGAGGCGGGCGGCGCGCCGCTGCGCGTCGGCGTGCCGATCGTCGATCTCGTCACCGGGCTGAACGCGGCGCTCGGCGTGCTGATGGCGCTGCGCGAACGCGATGCGAGCGGGCGCGGCCAGTTCGTCGAATCGACGCTGTTCGACTGCGCGCTGTCGATCCTGCATCCGCATACGCCGAATTTCTTCCATGCGGGGAAGGCGCCGGTGCGCACCGGCAATGCGCATCCGAACATCACGCCGTACGACAGCTTCCCGACCGCGAGCGTCGACATCTTTCTCGCGGTCGGCAACAACGGGCAGTTCGCCGCGCTGTGCGACGTGCTCGGCACGCGCGACTGGCCCGACGATCCGCGCTTCGCCGACAACCGCGCGCGCAGCGCGAACCGCGCAGCATTGCGTGCGCTGCTCGAAACGGCGCTGGCCGCACACGACGGCGCGGCGCTCGCCGAGCAGCTGATGCGCCGCGGCGTGCCGTGCGCGCCCGTGCTCGGGCTCGACGCGGCGCTCGACCATCCGCATGTCGCGCATCGGCGGATGAAGGTCGAACTGGGCCGGCATCGCGGCATCGCGTCGCCGATCAAGCTCGGCCGCACGCCGGCCACGTACCGGCGGCCGCCGCCGGCGCTGAACGAACACGCGGCGCAGGTGTTTGCCGACGCCGAACGCGACGGCAACGACAACGGCACACGCCGGAACTGACACGCATGGCGGCCGGCGGCCGCGCGATGGCGTCCGGCGCCGCCGCACGACCGCGCGCCGCTTCGGACATCACGCCGCGCCGCACCCGACGCGCGCCGGCGCACGAGGAGACACAACATGCTCGCATGGATCGGCGCGATCGCGATCGTCGCGCTGTTCGGCCTGATCATCACGAAGCGGCTGTCGCCGCTCGTCGCGCTGATCGTCGTGCCGGTGGCCGCGTCGCTCGCGGCCGGCTTCGGACTCTCGACCGGCAAGTTCATCGTGCACGGCGTGCAGAACATCGGCCCGATCGCCGGGATGTTCGTTTTTGCGATTCTATTTTTCGGTATCCTCACTGATGCGGGGATGCTCGACCCGATCATCGCGGGCGTGCTGCGCGTGATCGGCTGCCACCCGCCGCGCATCGTGATGGGCTCGGCGCTGCTCGCGCTGCTGATCCACCTGGACGGCTCGGGCGCCGTCACGTTTCTCGTCACGCTGCCCGCGATGATGCCGCTCTACACGCGGCTCGGCATGGACCGGCGGATCCTCGCGTGCGTCGCGTCGACGGCGGCCGGCGTCAACTTCCTGCCGTGGGTCGGGCCGATGCTGCGCGCATCGGCGGCGTTGCACATTCCCGGCTCGGCGATCTTCATGCCGATGATCCCGGTGCAGATCGTCGGGCTCGTGTTCGTGTTCGGCACCGCCTACCTGCTCGGCGTGCGCGAGGCGAAGCGGCTCGGGCTCGATCGCGCCGGCGCGGCGTCCCTCGCGATCGCACCGCGCGAGCTGACCGACGCCGAACGCGCGCTGCGCCGGCCCGGACGCTTCCGGATCAACCTCGCGCTGACGCTCGTCGTGCTCGGCACGCTGGTGTCGGGCATCGTCGACCCGATGGTGATGTTCATGCTCGGCACGGTTGCCGCGCTCGTCATCAACTATCCGGACGTGCAGGCGCAGCGCGAGCGGATCGATGCCCATGCGAAGGCCGCGCTGATGATGGCGAGCGTGCTGCTCGCAGCCGGCGCGTTCACCGGGATCATGTCCGGCACCGGGATGCTGAAGGCGATGGCCGACGTCGTCGTCGCGCATGTGCCGGTCGAGCATGCACGCCACATGCCGTTCGTGCTCGGCCTGCTGTCGATGCCGCTCAGCCTGCTGTTCGATCCCGACTCGTTCTACTTCGGCGTGCTGCCGGTGCTCGCGGAGAGCGCGAAGCTGCTCGGCGTGCCGCCGATCCAGATGGCGCAGGCCGCGCTGCTCGGCCAGATGACGACCGGTTTTCCGGTCAGCCCGCTCACGCCCGCGACGTTCCTGATCGTTGGCCTGACCGGCGTCGAGCTGGCCGAGCACCAGAAATTCACGATTCCGTTCCTGTTCGCCGCCACCGTGCTGATGGTCTTCGCCGCGGTCGTGGCGGGCGTGTTTCCGTTGTGAGCGTCCGCGTACCCGTCGCGCCGCGCCCGCCGGTCTCCACTGCGGAGGCCCCAAGGCCCGGCGTGGTCTCGAGAGCGGCGCGGCCGTTCACGTTTTCCTGGAGAGCAATCCATGCAGTTCGACCTGACCGACGACCAGCGCGCGATCGAAAGCGCGATCGAGAAAATCTGCGAACGCTTCGGCGACGACTACTGGCTCGAACGCGATCGCGCGGGCGGGTTTCCGTCCGACTTTCACGCGGCGCTCGCCGAGGCCGGCTGGCTCGGCATCGCGATGGACCCGGCCCACGGCGGCGCCGGGCTCGGGATGACCGAGGCCGCGCTGATGATGCGCACGATCAGCGCGTCGGGCGCCGGCCTGTCGGGCGCCTCGGCCGTCCACATGAACATCTTCGGGCTGAACCCGGTGCAGGTGTTCGGCAACGACGCGCAGAAGGCGCGCTTCCTGCCGCCGCTGATCGCCGGGCGCGACAAGGCCTGCTTCGCGGTGACCGAGCCCGACGCCGGCCTCGACACGACGCACCTGAGCACGCAGGCGCGCCGCGACGGCGACCACTACGTGCTGAGCGGCCGCAAGATCTGGATCTCGACCGCGCAGGTCGCGAACAAGATGCTGATCATCGCGCGCACGACGCCGCTCGACCAGGTCGCGAAGCCGACCGACGGGCTGAGCCTGTTCTACACCGACCTCGACCGTTCGCGCGTCGAGGTGCGCGAGATCGAGAAAATGGGCCGCAAGGCCGTCGATTCGAACATGCTGTTCATCGACAACCTGCGCGTGCCGCGCGACGACCTGATCGGCAACGAGGGCGACGGCTTCCGCTACCTGCTGCACGGGCTGAACCCCGAGCGGATCCTGATCGCCGCCGAGGCGATCGGCCTCGGGCAGGCCGCGCTGCGGCGCGCGACGCAGTATGCGTGCGAGCGCGTCGTGTTCGGCCGGCCGATCGGGCAGAACCAGTCGATCCAGCATCCGCTCGCGCAGGCGTGGATGCAGCTCGAGGCCGCGTGGCTGATGGTGATGAAGGCCGCGACGCGCTACGACGCGGGGCAGTCGTGCGGGGCGGAGGCGAACGCCGCGAAGTACCTCGGCGCGGAAGCCGCGTTCCAGGCGTGCCAGACGGCGATCGCGACGCACGGCGGGATGGGCTATGCGAAGGAATACCATGTCGAGCGCTACCTGCGCGAGTGTATGATTCCGAGGCTCGCGCCCGTGAGTCCGCAACTGATCCTGTGCTACATCGCGGAGAAGGTGCTCGGGCTGCCGAAGTCGTACTGACGCGCGGCGGCTCGCCCGGCGCGCGGTTTCCCGTTCCGAATCAAGCGCTCGTCATGGACGTCAAACTCGTTGCCCGCACGCTCGACCTGTTCGAGCTGTTCGCCGCCGAACGGCGGCCGCTGCCGCTCACCGAACTCGCGCGCCTGCTCAACGTGCCGGCGTCGAGCTGCCTGGCGATGGCGCGCACGCTCGTGAGCCGCGGCTATCTGTACGAGGTGCGCAAGCGCGGCGGCTACTACCCGACGCGGCGCCTGCAGACGATCGCCGCCGCGATCGACGCGACCGATCCCGTCGTCGACATCGTGCATCCGCATCTCGTCGCGCTGCGCGACGCGAGCCGCGAGACGGCCGTGCTCGGCAAGATCCAGGGCGCGTCGGTCACGTACCTCGACGTCGTCGAGTCCGAGCAGGCGATCCGCTATACGCGCCAGCCGGGCGAGTTGCGCCCGCTGCATGCGAACTCGATCGGCAAGGCGATCTTCGCGGAACTCGCGAGCGATGCACAGCAGGCGCTCGGCGCGCAGCTGTCGTTCGAACGCTTCACCGATGCGACGGTGGCCGACCTGCCGGCGCTCGTCGTACAAACCGCGCGGTTTCGCGAGCTCGGCTGGGCCGAGAACTTCGGCGAGAGCGCGCCCGAGCTGTCGGCGATCGCGGTCGCGCTGACGCTCGACGGCGACTGGTACGGGCTGTCCGTCGTCGGGCCGACCGAGCGGATCCGCCAGTATCGCGATACGCATGCGGCGCTGCTGGTCGATGCGAAGGCACGGCTGCTGGCCGAGCAGGGGCGCGGGTAGCACGGGCCGCGAAGCAGGGTGTGGCGCCTGCTTCGGCGGCCGTTCGCCGCGATGGCGGACGGCATCCGGGAACGGCCGTGGCGCGTCACGCGCCAATGCGTCGCGATGTCACGACTTCATCGTGCGTGACGCCCGCACCCCACTTGCCGTCGAACTTCTTGAAGGTCGATGCGAACACGTACGCACCATTGTTCGGGCACGGCTGGTCGTGGCCGACCGACCAGTCGCCGAAGAAGCCGTAGCCATCGTTGGCCGCCGCCATTCAGCACGCTCCGCGCATTCCCGAGCGTGAAGGTTTCGCCCGGCACGTCGTTCATCCCGATCATCGGCGTCACACCCACCATCTGCTACGGTTGCGCACCGGTCTTCGGCCGGCCCGCCGACTCGAACGCCGCGTCGAGTTGCGAGTAGCGCGCCTGCGCGGCGCTGATCGCGGCCGCGCCCATGTCGAAGCCCATCGTCATCAAGTGCATCGCGTCGAGCGCAACAATCACGAAACCCGAAAAATCACAAAAAAATGATGACAATCCGAAGTGATGCGTATACATTACATTATTATTACGCAATGCTAATAATTATATAAATAATCCCCATATTTATTTACAAAACAAAGCACCTAAACCACGCATTGTTTTTATTTGATACGGGGAACAAAATGGCAAGAAATAGAAATTCCTTGCTCGAAATTAATCGCATACCCAATGGAGGGGTTGCGAGGAAGCGGCGCAAGTTTTTGGGTATATCGATTGCTGCTCCCACAACCATGATGCTGAGTCCGCTGCGAAGTTGGGCCCAGGGCCATGGCCCCGCTGATGACATGATGCCTCCAATCAATGTAACAGCGCCCCATGACTACAGTCTTCCAGTGGCAACACCGAATGGCCCCGCCGGCGGTTACGCTTGGGCGCCGGGCATGGAGAATATTCGCGGTGGAATTTGGCAAATCGGGCAGTTCAGGCTGGTAAACGGAAAGAAGATTTTTGAAGCCGCTGCCGCAAAAGATCCACTTGAAGTGTTGCGTCAATTTGCATATGGCATTGAATTGGCAGGCAATCGAGTAGTTCGAGCTCAAATTGCGACCTATGGGCTTTTTACGCAATGGTTGGCCAACAATGGCTGGCAGAGCATTGCCGGAGCCAGCCAGTATGAACTCTCCAATACGCAAATGGCGGGGTTGACGACGGCATTTGGCCTTTTTAGCAACTACTATTTCAGTCACCTTCCTTCGCCGCCGATCTCGGATTTCAAGTTTTACGCAACGCCATTCTTCCCGTTAGCGGCATACGATTACTGGATTCGAGGAGATGGAAGCCCGAGGACTGTTGATTTGAAGTCCCTCCATCTCAAAATTGGAGCCGCCGAAATCGGACCGATTCGAAGCATCATCGTGAACGACGGAATGGGGCCCGGAACATACCCAATCGATGCCGTATTCAGCACAAATCTTCTTAGCGATCACGAATACATAGTCGGGTCGGCGTTAGGACGAGTCAGCGGGCATGTTACGGGGCAGTTAACATTGGACGCCACCGGAAATTTCGCTTTTAACGGGGAATATACGCTAAACCCGGATAAATTCGATTTCGACGCATCGAATTCCCGGCCAGCGGTTCAGGAGGCGCTCACCACACTGGTTCGGGTAATTGGCTCATTTGCCGGCCATCACGATTACATGATTTACTTCACAGGTTCCCAGCCATTGAATATTCAAGGCACCAGGGCCAGCATCAGAGCAACGAACCCTGAGGGCGGCGCAGTGCACATTCCTTCTATAGGGCATGGGCGCGAAAGGCCGGCAATCAATTTATTTTGACACCCCGTATTTTTCGATGAGATAAAATTACGCTCGGATTTTCTATCATTGATGGAGGCGTGATGCCGGCAGCATATTTCTCCAGGCTCTTTAAATTCACACTCGCGGCTTTTTTTGCGATTGCCCTTCTGGCTGCGTTGCTGATAGGCGTTACGGCGTATATTCGGGATGATGGAGGCGATGCGGCCTGCCCGAATCTCTCCACATCCCAGTTGAGAGATTATTTTGGCAAGTACACCCAACATAACAATTTTGCGAATGTAACGTTTGACGAAACCGCAGAGTATTTGACGGATCTTCAGCAATGGAAGATTCCTTACCGCGTCGACAATCACCGCTATGTAGCAAAAATGACGTGCAAAGGCTTTGTGGTTGACAATGTAGGTCCTTTTGATTGATCGCCCCTGGAAAATCCATGAATTGACGAGCTTGCGGATATTGAATCACCTGTTCAATTTCATGGCATCCATGCACCATCGAAGCGCGGACGAGCGACGAGCGGCAGACGTCGACTGACAGAGATTCTTGCGCCCAAGCCACTGTCACCGAACCACTCCACCGCCCCGGCAGCGGATCTCGACTGTCGCTCCGTCCGCATTGCCCTTCAGCGATACCAGCGCGGCGTATACACCCACTCACGCCCGTCGCCGATCGCGAAACGCCGCGTCGTCGACGACCCGACGATCACCATCGTGCGCATGTCCACCTGATCGCTGCGCAGTGCGCCGAGCGTCGTCGTCACGAGCGTCGCGCCGGGTCGGCCGATATCGCGGCCGAGCACGACGACCGTGTCGGCCGCGCGGTGCGCGCGCACGGCATCGAGCGCACGATCGAGCTGCCACGGCCGCGCCCGCGAGATCGGGTTGTAGAACGCCATCACCAGATCGGCTTGCGCCGCGTGCCGCAGGCGTGTCTCGATCACGTCCCACGGCTTCAGGTTGTCCGACAGCGAGATCGCGCAGAAATCGTGGCCAAGCGGCGCGCCGGCCTGCGCGGCGGTCGCGAGCGATGCCGATACGCCGGGTTCGATGCGCAGCTCGACCGCGGCCCACCGCGGATCGCGCGCTTCGTCGAGCGCTTCGAGCACGGCCGCGGCCATCGCGAACACGCCCGGGTCGCCCGACGACACGACCGCGACGCGCCGGCCCTGGGCCGCCAGTTCGAACGCATGGCGCGCGCGCTGCATTTCCTCGCGATTGTCGGTGCCGTGTATGCGCTGATCCGCGCGGAACGGGCCGGCCATCGTCACGTAGGTCGTATAGCCGAGGATGTCGGTGGCTTCCGCGAGCGCGCCGCGCGCGGCGGGCGTGAGCCACGCGGCATCGCCCGGGCCGAGGCCGAGCACCGTCAGGCGGCCGCGCGCACGGCCGAGCGCGGCGGGATCGACGGGTTGCGCCGCGACCGCGCACGCGAGGCCGTCGGACGTTGCGCGCAGCGTATGCGCCACACGCAACGTGCTGCCGAGCAGGGCGGCGGCATCGGCGTTACCCGCTGCTTCGCGTTCCCCTTCGCCTTCGACATCACCTTCGACATCGGCGAAGCGCAGCGGCACGCCCAGCGTCCGTGCGGCCGCTTCAACCCGCGCATCGCCGAGCAACGTCGCCGGTGCGACGAGCGCGGCAAGCGCCAGCCGCGCGAGACCGTGCGTATCGAGCAGCGCGTCGATGCGCTCGGCGAGCGACGGCGACGCGTCGGCCGGCACGCCGCGCGCGTCGATGCCGACCACCACGCTGCGCGGATGGATCACGAGTTCGTCGCGCGCGCCGCGCCACGCATCGGGCGTCACGCGAATCGCATGCGCGGCCGCGTCGTCACGCGGCAGCGCGACGTCGTCGAGCCACGGCGCCGCGCCGTCGACGCGTGTGGCCGCGCCCGCGAGCAGGTCGGACACGAAGCGCTTGCCTTGCTGGAGATCGGCGAGCGCATAGCCGTCGGGCGGATTGAGCACGCACGCGCCGAAGCGCAACTCGCCGCTGGTGGTGATCGCCGGCGCGACGCCGAGGCATGCGGCGATTTCGCGCGCGATCACGTTGACGCCCGTCAGCCCGCCGAGCAGCGGCACGACGGCCGAGCCGTCTTCCGCGACCGCGAGCACGGGCGGCTCGACACCCTTGTCGGCCAGCGCCGGCGCGACGCAACGGATCACGATGCCGGCCGCGCACAGCGCGACGATCGGCAAGCCGCACGCGTAGAGCTCGCGCAGGTGCGCGCCGAGCTCGTCGAAGGGCACGTCGGCGTCGACGCGCGACGCGAGCCCGTGCACGACGGCCCCCGGATAACGCGCCTGGATGCGCCGCGCGGTATCGAGCGCGCCCGCGCCGAGAATCACGATCGCGGGCGGAGTCGTCATCCTTGCCATTTTTCCCCCGGGACGACGAGCAGCGAGAAATACGGCGACGCCATCGGATCGACTTCGTCGAGCGGCACGATGCGCTGGGCCGCCATCGTCGCACGCTCGACGTACAGCGCGCGCTTCGCGAGCCCCAGTTCGTCGAGCACGCGCCGCACCTTGTCGAAGTTGCGGCCGAGCTTCATCACGACGGCCGCGTCGGCCTGCGCGAGCCGCACGCGCAATTCGTCCTCCGGCAGCACGCCGGACAGCACCGACAGGCTCTGGTTGCGATAGACGAGCGGCTGGCCGAGCACGGCCGTGCCGCCGAGCATCGCGCACACACCCGGAATCACTTCGGTGTCGTAGCGCGCCGCGAGGCGATCGTGCAGGTACATGTACGACCCGTAGAAGAACGGGTCGCCTTCGCAGATCACCGCGACGTCGCGCCCGGCGTCGAGATGCAACGCGACGATCTCGGCGGCCGTGTCGTAGAAATCGGCGATCACCGTCTCGTAGCAAAGCGGCGGCGCCAGCGCCTCGGTCGTCACCGGGTAGACGAGCGGCAGTTGCGTCTGCGCGTCGAGCAGGTGCGCCTCGACGATTCCGTACGCATTGCCTTTCTTGCCCTTCGCGACGAAATACGCGACCACCGGCGCGGCCTGCAGCACGCGCAGCGCCTTGATCGTCATCAGTTCAGGATCGCCGGGGCCGACGCCGACCCCGAACAGGCGTCCGCGCGGGGCCGTCATTCGGCCTCCGTCGCGAGCGCGTTGACCGCGGCAGCCGCCATCGCGCTGCCGCCGCGCCGGCCGAGCAGCGCGATGTACGGCACGCCGCGGCTGTCGGCGTCGAGCGCCGCCTTCGATTCGGCCGCGCCGATGAAGCCGACCGGAAAGCCGAGGATCAGCGCGGGGCGCGGCGCACCGGCGTCGATCATGTCGAGCAGGTGGAACAGCGCGGTCGGCGCATTGCCGATCACGACGACGCTGCCGGCGAGGTGCGGGCGCCACAGTTCGAGCGCGGCGGCCGAGCGCGTGTTGCCGAGATGCCGCGCAAGGTCGGGCACTTCCGGTTCGCCGAGCGTGCAGATCACGCGATTGCCGGCCGGCAGCCGCGCGCGCGTGATGCCTTCGGCAACCATCTTCGCGTCGCACAGGATCGGCGCGCCGGCCGCGAGCGCCGTACGGCCTGCCGTGCCGGCGCCGGCCGAGAAGCGCAGGTCGTAGGCGACATCGACCATCCCGCACGCGTGGATCACGCGCACCGCGAGCTTCTCGAGATCGGGCGGAACCTGCGACAGGTCGGCCTCGGCGCGGATCGTCGCGAACGACTGGCGGTAGATTTCCTGCCCGTCGCGAATGTAGTCAAGCATCGGTGGTGTCCTGGCTGTGCCGCGCGTCCGTCAGTCGGGCCGCGGCCTGGTCAATCGTCAGATGGCGCGCGAGCGGGGCACCGAGGCCCGCGGCGGCGTCGCGCCGGTAAAGGTCGTAGCGTGCGGGCGCGACCGCGACGAGCGTGTGCGTCGCGGTGTGCGGCAACGCACAGTGGCGCTCGCAGCCGGTCAGGTGCACGTCGACCGGATGGCCGACGCGCGCGGCCAGCACGAGCGCATCGTGTTTCGTATCGGCGCGCGACTTCGCGCAGCCCGCGCTGCCGGTGCAGGCGACCAGCGCGGCCAGCGGGTCGGATCTCGTGCACACGAGACCGAACGACGCGAGCGCGTCGAGCACGGCCGGCGCACGTTCGTGCCGCACGCCGTGCACGAATACGCCTTGCCACGGGGTCATCGACAGCGTGCCGTCGCCATCGGCCTCGGCGAGTGCCGCGAGCCGTTCCAGTCGTGTCGCGTCGAGCCGGCCGAGCACGAATTGCGCGCCGACGCTGCAGCGATCCGCATCGCGCGACGGCCGTGCACCGAAACGCAGCGCGGCATCCGCAGGCGAGCGCCGCCAGCCGGCCAGTGCCGGGTCGGCGCCGAGCGGGAAGGATAGGTATTGCCGCGCGCGCTCGTGCAACGCGTGTGCGCCGCAGGTCGCGAGCAACGCACGCATCCGCGTGACGTCGGTCGGCGCGAGATCGAGGAACGCGAGCAGCAGCGCGCGGACGAGCGCGACGGCCTGGTCCGGCGCCACGTCGAACGAAGCGGGCGGATCGCCGGGCGCGACCGGCGGACAGCCGGCCAGGCCCGCGGCGATGCGGATCGCACCGTCGCCGCGACGCCACGCGGCGAGCCAGATGTCGTGCGGATGATCGAGCGCGGCCACCGATTCGCCGCCGTCGAGCTGGATCGAGAATTTCGGCGACACCTCGCCGCGGCGCGGCTCGTGCGTCAGCATGTCGAGCAGGGGAAGCGCGAGTGCGCGGCTGTCGAGCAGCGCGTCGGGATCCCGCCCCGCGAGCGGGCTGAGCATCAGGTTGCGGACGTCGTCGCTCGCGGCGAGCGCGGCCCGGTCGGCGGCGGCATCGCCGGCACACGCGCGCGGGCCCAGGCCCGCGTCGAGCAATGCGTTGGCCAGCGTGTCGGCCATGCCGTCGCGGATGCCGCGCAGCTGGAGATTCGCGCGATTGGTCGCGTCGATCGCGCCGGAGCCGCAGGCGCTAGCGGCGGCGGCAATCGCGCGGGCCTGCCGCGCGTCGAGCCGGCCGCCCGGCAGCTTGATCCGGCACAGCCCGCCGTCGGCTGCCGCGACGACGCGCACGAGCCCCGGGCAAGCCGAAGGGCGCACGACGGGCGAGGCAGGATTCGAATCGGGGGCGGATCTCAACGGGATACCGGGACAGTGTCGCGCCGCGGCCAACGCATCGGTACACCCCGCCCGACGCCGACTGGCACGCACGCACTTTCAGGCCGGCAGGTCTCCTGGCTGACAGGTCGGCGCCGGCTCCCGGCCTTCCCGGTGAAACCAGTGGCATGAGGGGGAGAACGGCTCGCTGTCTACAGTTGCGGGGGCAGCCACAGCGGCGCGATGCGCGCCCTGTGTTCCCTCTTCGGCCCCGAAGGGCACCGGCGAACGAACGGCCGTAGGATACCCGATTTCACCGCCGCTTTTCACCGCTGCTTCGCGACCGCCGGGCGGGCGCCGTGGCCGAAGCGAAACGCGGCCCGGCGGCGGCGGCCCCGCAGATGAAACGCACGGTGGAACACGGTACCATGCCGACTTTCGCAATGCGGACGGCCGCACCGGCGCCTTCACGGCCGCCGTGCGGCGACTCGATGGAATCGGACGATGGGGAAGGGTGCATGACGGCGTGGCTGACGGTAGTGGGCATCGGCGACGACGGCTACGCGGGGCTCGGGCGCGGCGCGCGGCGCGCGCTGCTCGAGGCGACGCGGGTCGTCGGCGCGAAGCGGCACCTCGACATGCTGCCCGCGCGGCTGCCGGCCGAACGCGCGGCATGGCCGTCGCCGTTCGACCTGTCGGGCCTGCTCGCGCAGCGCGGTACGCCCGTCTGCGTGCTGGCGAGCGGCGACCCGATGCTGTTCGGCGTCGGCGCGACGCTCGCACGCGAACTGTCCCCCGACGAATGGCGCGTGCTGCCCGCACCGTCGTCGCTGTCGCTGGCGGCCGCGCGGCTCGGCTGGGCGTTGCAGGACGTCGGCGCGGTGTCGCTCGTCGGCCGGCCGCTCGCGACGCTCGCGCGCCACCTGCTGCCGGGCCGGCGCCTGTTCGTGCTGAGCGCCGACGGCCGCACGCCGGCCACGGTCGCCGCCGAACTCGCCGCGCGCGGCTTCGGCCCGACGCGCATCAGCGTGTTCGAACATCTCGGCGGCCCGCTCGAGCGGCGCATCGACGGCCTCGCGCAAGACTGGCACATCGACGAAACCGCCGCGCTCAATCTCGTCGCGCTCGACTGCCAGGCCGGCCCCGATGCGCCGCGCCGCGCACTCACGCCCGGCCTGCCCGACGACGCGTACCGCCACGACGGCCAGCTCACCAAGCGCGACATGCGCGCGTTGACGCTCGGGCGCCTCGCGCCCGCACCCGGCGAACTGCTGTGGGACGTCGGCGCGGGCAGCGGCTCGATCGGCATCGAGTGGATGCGTGCGCATCCGTCGTGCCAGGCGATCGCGATCGAGTCGCATGCGGAGCGGCAGCGCTTCATCGAGCACAACCGCGACGCGCTCGGCGTGCCGGGCCTGCAACTCGTCGCGGGGCGCGCGCCCGACGCGCTCGCGGGGCTCGCCGCGCCCGACGCGATCTTCATCGGCGGCGGCGCGACCGCGCCCGGCGTGCTCGATGCGTGCTGGACGGCGCTGAAGCCCGGCGGCCGGCTCGTCGCGAACGCGGTCACGCTGCAGGGCGAGCTGGCGCTCGCCGCGTGGCGCGACGCGCACGGCGGCACGCTCACGCGCGTATCGCTCGCCCACGCCGAGCCGCTCGGCCGCTTCGACGCGTGGCGGCAGCCGTTGCCCGTCACGCTGTACGACGTGCGCAAACCCGATTCCGCGGCAACGGACCTCACGGACCCCGCGTGATGCGCGACGAGACCCCCGAACAACCGGCACCGCTGCGGTTCGGCTATACGACCGGCAGTTGCGCGACCGCGACGTCGCTCGCCGCCGCGCGCCTGCTGCTCGCGGGCCACGCGGACGATGCGGTCGAGATCGTGTTGCCGAAGGGGCAGCGCGTGATGATGCGGCTCGCGTTCTGCCGGACCACGGCCGACGGCGCCGAGGCCGCCACCATCAAGGATGCCGGCGACGATCCGGACGTCACGCACGGCGCGCTGATCTTCGCGCGCGTCGCGCTGTCGGCCGCGCCCGGCGTACGGTTTCATGCGGGGCCGGGGGTCGGCACCGTCACGCGCGCGGGACTCACGCTGGCGGTCGGCGAACCGGCGATCAATCCGGTGCCGCGCCAGATGATGACCACGCACCTCGACGCGCTCGCGGCCGAATCCGGCTACACGGGCGGCTTCGACGTGACGATCGGCGTCGAGGGCGGCGAGGCGCTCGCGCTGAAGACGATGAACCCGCGTCTGGGCATCGTCGGCGGATTGTCGATCCTCGGCACGACCGGCATCGTGCGGCCGTTCTCGTGCTCCGCGTACATCGCGTCGATCCACCAGGGCATCGACGTCGCACGCGCGAACGGCGTCGCGCACATCGCCGCGTGCACCGGCAACGCGAGCGAGGATGCGATGCGCGCGCACTACGGCCTGCCCGACATGGCGCTGGTCGAAATGGGCGATTTCGCCGGCGCGGTGCTGAAGCACCTGCGCCGCGCGCCGGTCGCGCGCCTGTCGATGTGCGGCGGCTTCGGCAAGCTCAGCAAGCTCGCGGCCGGCCATCTCGACCTGCACAGCCGCCATTCGAGCATCGACCTGCCGCTGCTCGCGCAGTGGGCGGCCGAGGCGGGCGCGAACGACGCGCTGCAGGCCGCGATGCGCGCGGCGAACACCAGCCAGGAAGCGCTGAAGCTCGCGCATGCCGCAGGCGTGCCGCTCGGCGACATCGTCTGCGCGCATGCGCTGCGGGTCGCGCGCGACATCGTGCCGGCGTCGGTCGCCGTCGAGATGTTCGCGATCGACCGGCAGGGCCGCTTCGTCGGGCGCGCACGATGAGCGCGCGCATCCTGCTGCTCGGCGGCACCGGCGACGCGCTGAAGATCGCACGCGCGCTCGGTCCGCACCACGTCTATAGCCTCGCGGGTCTCGGCAAGGTGCCCGACGACCTGCGCTGCGACGTGCGCGTCGGCGGCTTCGGCGGGGCGCCCGGGCTCGCCGCGTATCTGCGCGGCGCCGGCATCGGCCTCGTGATCGACGCGACGCATCCGTATGCCGCGCAAATCAGCGCGAACGCGGCGGCCGCCGCGCGCGACGCGGGCGTGCCGCTGTGGGCGCTGCGCCGCGCGCCGTGGACCCCCGGCCCCGGTGACGACTGGCGACTGGTCGACGACTGGGCCGGCATCGCGGCCGCGCTCGCGCCGTTCCGGCGGCCGCTGTTCACGCTCGGCCGCGAACCGCTCGCGCATCTCGACGAGATCCCGCCGCACCAGTTCTGGCTGGTGCGCTGCCTCGATGCGCATCCCGGCAACGCGCGCGCGCAGATCGTCGCCGCGCGCGGTCCGTTCACGCTCGAGAATGAACGCGCGCTGTTCGCGCTCGCGGGCATCGACGTCGTCGTCAGCAAGAACAGCGGCGGCGCCGCGACCGAAGCCAAGCTCGACGTCGCGCGCGAACGCAGGCTGCCGGTCGTGATGCTGAGCCGGCCGCCGCTGCCCGCCGCCGATCGGACGTTCGACTCGGCCGCCGCGCTGCTCGATGCGCTCGACCCGGCCGCGCGCGCGTGATGCCGCGCGACCGGCTGCCCCATGAATTGACGGAGATTTTTCGATGACGGTGTATTTCATCGGCGCGGGCCCCGGCGACCCGGAGCTCATCACGGTAAAGGGCCAGCGCCTGGTGCGCACGTGCCCGGTGATCCTGTACGCAGGGTCGCTCGTGCCGCCGGCGGTGCTCGACGGCCATCGCGCGGAGCAGGTCGTCAATACGGCCGAGCTCGACCTCGACGCGATCGTCGCGCTGCTGTCGGACGCGCATGCAAAAGGGCAGGACGTCGCGCGCGTGCATTCGGGCGATCCGTCGCTGTACGGCGCGATCGGCGAACAGATCCGCCGGCTGAAAGCGCTCGGGATTCCGTATGAAATCGTGCCGGGCGTGACGGCCACGGCCGCGTGCGCGGCGACGCTCGGCGTCGAGCTGACGCTGCCCGGTGTCGCGCAGACGGTGATCCTCACGCGCTTCGCGGGCAAGACGACGATGCCGGAAGGCGAAGCGCTCGGCGCGCTCGCCGCGCATCGCGCGACGCTCGCGATCCATCTCGGCGTGCGGCATCTCGCGCGCATCGTCGACGAAGTGCTGCCGCATTACGGGCCCGAGTGCCCGGTCGCGGTGATCTACCGTGCGAGCTGGCCCGACGAGGAACGCGTGACCGGCACGCTGGCCGACATCGTCGGCAAGGTGCAGGGCACGCGGATCGAACGCACCGCGCTGATTCTGATCGGACGCGTGCTCGATGCGGAAGGGTTCGCGGATTCGACGCTGTACGCGAGCGCCGGCTGATCACGCCCGCGCGACATGCCGCGCGAACCGCGGCGCAAAACCGGCCGCCAGCGCGAACAGCACGACGCACAGGCACGCCATCGCGACCCACGCGGGCGACAGATCCGCGAGATGCTGACGCACGACACCCGCCGCGAACGGAAACAGCCCCGCGATCAGATAGCCGACGCCCTGCACGAACCCCGTCAGCGATGCCGCATCGGCCGGCGTCGCCGCATGATCGACCGTGACGATCAGCGACAGCGGAAACAGCGCGCCGATCCCCGCCCCGAGCAGCAGCGCGGCCGGTAGCGCAAGCGCTTCGGGCGCAGCCAGCATCACCAGCAATCCGACCAACAGCGACGCGATCGCCGCGTGCAGCGCGGGCCGGCGATCGGGCACGCGGTCGATCGTCGCCGAGATCGCCAGCCCCGCGACGACTTCCGCGAGCGTCACGCCGCCGAGCAGGCTGCCGGCCGCGGTCGGCGACCAGCCGAGCCGCATGTAGTACGGCGGCAGCCACGCCAGCACGAGCGTGTAGGCGCCCGTCGCGATCCCGAAGAACACCGCGAGCCGCCACGCGCGCGGCGAGCGCGACGGCCGGGCGGGCGACACCGATGCCGACATCGACCCGGACGCCGGCGCGTCGCCGCCACGGCTGGTCAGCGGCCATGCAAGCACCGCGACCGCCGCCGGCAGCGCCCAGCCCGCGAGCGCGGCCAGCCAGCCCCAGCGGGCCGCGGCGAACGGCGCGACGACGCTCGCGAGCACCGCTCCGCCCATGATCGACGTCGAATAGACGCCCATCGCGCCGCCGATCCGCGTCGCGAAATGCGCCTTCACGAATCCTGGCAACAACGCCTGCACCATCGCGATCCCGATGCCCGCGCAGCATGCGCTTGCCAGCAGCAGCCACGCGTGCTGCGCGCCGAGGCGCGACACGGAGGCGAGCCCGATCAACGCGACGCCGAGCCACACGCCGCCCGCCATGCCCGTCACGCGCTGCAGCCGCCGCGCGCTCAGCGCGCCCAGGCCCATCAGCAGGATCGGGATCGTGGTCAACAGGCTCGCCGCGCCGTCGCCGATGCCGGTCGCGCGCTGGATCATGTCGAGCAGCGGACCGATCGCGGCCAGCGCAGGCCGCAGGTTCAGTCCGACCAGCACGATGGCGGCCAGCCGCCAGCCGGGGGAAGTGAAGCGATTCATGGGATGGCCCTCGATATCGATGCACGGCCACTCCGTCAGGGGAGCCGTGCGTTTTCATGTAAAGTATCTCGACATCAAGATAAATGCTGATTTATCTCGATGTCAAGATAACTGGTGAGCCGAGGAGGGTTAATGGATCGAGCCGCGCATGCGCTCGCGCAATGGCGCGTCGAGCGTCCGGATCTGGACGCGTCGTCGATGCTGGTGATGGGACGGCTGCAGGAGGCCGCGCTCGTGATCGCGCGCGACGGTCTCAATCCGCTGTTCGCGCGCTACGGGATGCAGCCAGGCGAATTCGACGTGCTGGCGACGCTGCGGCGCAGCGGCGCGCCGTTCGCGCTGACGCCGACCGCGCTGTACGACGCGTTGATGATGTCTTCCGGCGGGATGACCGCACGCATCGACCGGCTGCAGAAGGCCGGCTGGGTCGAGCGCCGGCCGAACCCGGCCGACGGCCGCGGCACGCTCGTCGCGCTGACCGACGCCGGCCGCGCGTTGATCGACGATGCAGTGGTCGCGCACGTCGACAATCAGCGCGCGATGCTGGCGGCGCTGTCGGACGCGGAGCAGGCGCAGCTTTCAGCGTTGCTGGAGAAGCTGCTGTCGGGATTGGGAGAAGGGGCGTCGGCGCCGGCCGAAAAATAGCGCCGCCGAATCGTCACGCCGGTCACACCGAACGCAACGAACACAACGAACACAACCAGCGGGAAACGGAAACACCGGAAGGAAGCGGGAAAACCGCCCGCCGCGCGATGCGGCGGGCCGGACAGACAGCGGGCCGCACCCGGTGCGCCCGCTGTGCGGATCAGCCGCGGGCCGGGATGTTGAGCCCGCGCGCGACGGCCGGACGCGCGACGAACGCGTCGAGCGCCCGCGCGACGTGGCGGAACTCGTTGAAGCCGACGAGATCGCCCGCTTCGTAGAACCCGACCAGGTTGCGCACCCACGGGAAGATCGCGATGTCGGCGATCGTGTAGGCGTCGCCCATCACCCACTTGCGGTTCGCGAGATGCGCGTCGAGCACGCCGAGCAGGCGCTTCGATTCGGCGACGTAGCGGTCGCGCGGACGCTTGTCCTCGTAGTCGCGGCCGGCGAACTTGTGGAAGAAGCCGACCTGGCCGAACATCGGGCCGATGCCGCCCATCTGGAACATCACCCACTGGATCGCTTCGTAGCGGCCCGCCAGATCCTTCGGGATCAGCTGGCCCGTCTTGTCGGCGAGATAAATCAGGATCGCGCCGGATTCGAACAGCGGCAGCGGCCGGCCGTCGGGGCCGTTCGGATCGATGATCGCCGGGATCTTGTTGTTCGGGTTCAGCGACAGGAATTCGGTCGACAGCTGGTCGTTCGTGTCGAAGCGCACGAGGTGCGGCTCGTACGGCAGGCCGGTTTCCTCGAGCATGATCGACACCTTGACGCCGTTCGGCGTCGGCAGCGAGTACAGCTGGAGACGGTCGGGATGCTGGGCCGGCCATTTTTTCGAGATCGGGAAGGCGGACAGATCGGGCATGGAGGTTCGCTCGTCAACGTGGAGGATCCGCGCCCCGCCAGCCGGCCGCGCATCGCCGACCGCCCCTGACACGGCGGCAGGGACTCGACGAACGCATCGACAGGCGGGCGGGGCGCGCCGAAGTCGCCCACTGTAGCCGATCCCCGCGATCGCTGCAGGCGGCGGCCGCGCCCGAGCGCCGCCGCGCGCGCATCGCGCCTCGCTTCGCTTCGTCGTCAGAAGTTGTGCCGCAGCCCGAGCATCGCGGCGGTCGTGCCGACCCCGGGCGCAACCGGCTGCCCGTACACGAGCATCTGGTTCATCGTGCCGCGGTTGTTCACGTGGCCGACCTGCGCATAGACCATCGTCCGCTTCGACAGGCTGTAGTCGGCCGTGAGCACGACGGCCGTCGACCGGTTCTCGGAGCGGTTGCGGTCCTTCAGGTAGTACACGGCGGAAGCGACCTGCAGCGCCGGCGTGAAGCGATAGCCGACACCTGCCGACAGCATGTCGAGGTTCACCTTGTCCGCATGCGACGGATTCCTGCCGTTGCCGTACGACGCCGACACCGAGAAATCGCGGATCGTGTATTTCGCGCCGACATAGACGAAGCGGTTGTTGTCGACCCCGGTCGGCGCGACGCCCGGCGCCGGATTCGTGTCGTGACCGTTGTAGTAGACGGCCGACGCATTGAGACCATGATTCGCATACTTGAGCACGACCGATTCGCGCGTGCCGCCCTGGAACTGTCCTGCCACGCCACCGGGCGCGTATTCGAGCGCGATCGACGCGCCCGCGAACGTCGGCGACTGATAGACCAGCGCATTGCTGTCGTACAGCGCGCCGATCGCGCCGTTGGTGCTCGTCCCCGGCCAGCCGGCCGCGGTGTTCAGGCCGAGCCACGCGGTCAGCACGCTGCCGAAGAACTGCGCGTTGCGCACGTCGGTGTCGGCCATCGCGTAGATCATCGGCACGATCTGGCGGCCGGCCGTGAAGGTGCCGAACGGTCCCGACACCCCGAGCGACGCAATCTGGTTGAAGATCGCGACGGCGCCCGGCGTGTCGCTCAGCTGCATCCTGCCGGTGCCGCTGTCGAACGAGCCCTGCAGCTTGAAGTTGACCTTGTAGCCGCCGCCGATGTCCTCGCTGCCCTTGATGCCCCAGAAGCTCGAATAGATGCCGCCGTCCTTCATCCGGAACACCTTGCCGGTGTTCGGCGCGTTCGGGCCGAACGACGCGGCCGACGTGCTCTGGTACAGCAGGCCCGTGTCGACCACGCCGTACAGCGTGACGGAGGATTGCGCGTGCGCGAGCGCCGAGCAGCCGGCAAGCGCCGCGAGCGCGGCCAGTTTCGTCTTCATCGAAGTCTCCAGGATCGTCGTGGACCGCACGGGATCGAGCCCGTGCGGGTAAAGCAGGTAAAGCGTGGAAGCAGCGAGGCAGGCGGGAAGGCGCGGGATGCGACACCGGTGCGAGCCGTGCGGAAAGACTACGCAACGGCGCGCGGCCGCTCCCCCCCATGCGCGGGGGGCAGGGTTGCGGAGAATCGAAGGGGGGCCGCCGTCAACGGACGGGCAAGGCCGGTACGGACGTGTGCAGCCCGGCGCAGGCGACGGTCAAGGCGCGCTTTCGAGCAGCCCGAGCACCAGCGCGCGGCGCACCGCGTGCTTGCGCGAGCTGGCGTCGAGCTTGCCGAACAGGTTCTTCAGGTGCCACTTCACGGTTTCCTCGCCGACGGCGAGCGCCACCGCGATCTCCTTGTTCGACAGGTTGCGCGCGAGCAGCTCGAGGATCGCGCGCTCCTTGGGCGTCAGCACGACGCTCGGCACCGCGCGCGGGCTGGCCGTGCTGCGCGGCGCGGGCGGCACGATGCGCGGCTGCGGCTGCGCGGGCCGGGCGGGACCGTCGCCCGCGGCCGCCTCGTCGCCGGCGCGGCGCGCCCAGTCGGCGACGGCCGGATGCGCGTCGGCGAGCGTGCGCGTGAGGCCGAACATGTCCGCGAGGTTCATCGCCTCGTCGAGCAGCGCGCGGCCGCCGTGCCCCGACTGTTCGAGCGCGAACGCGCTGAGCGCCATGATCTCGATGCGCGCGCCCCCCATGCTCATCTCGCGGGCCAGCACGGCCGCCTCGTCGAGCGCCGCGCGCGCATCGTCCCAGCGGCGCGCGGCAAGCGCGGCGCCCGCGTGCGCCGTCGCCTGCAGCAGCACGACGGGGCGCCGCCACAGCGGCCCGTGCGACGGAAATTCCGCCGCGGCGATCGCATCGATCCGCTCGACCAGCGCATGGCAGGTCGCCTCGCGATAGCGCGCCGCGTGAATGCGCACCTGCTCGGCGAGACTCGCGACCGAGAGGCGCGGCAGCCGGCGCGCGACGCCCATCGCGTCGAGCGCTTCGAGCAGGTCGATCGCGCGATGCTCGACGCCGCGCAGCAGCGCGATGCGCGCGGCCGTCCGGTAGCCGAGCAGCACGGTGTCGGGCGTGCCCGCGTGCTCGAGCACGTCGAGCCGGTTCGCGAGCAGCGCGGCGGCCTGGTCGACGCGGTCGGCCTCGTAGGCGATCGCCGCGCACATCGCCGCGAGCATGCAGGTCAGCGGATGGCGGCGCCCGAGATCGGCTTCCGCACGCGCGAGCGCCGGCGACAACGCATCGTCCGCGAGCCGGATCTGGCCTTCGCACAGGTAGCTCAGGCCGGTGATCAGTTCGCCCCAGCGCGCGACGTAGCCGAACCCGGCGGCCGTCTCGCCGCGCGGCGCGGCCTGCTGGAAGCGGCGCGCCTGCGCCGGCTCGCCGACGATGATCGCGCGTGCCGACAGGCGGTTTGCATGCATCTGCGCGAGCCACGTCGCCGCGGGCGGCGTGAAGTCGGCCCACGGTTCGAACAGCTCGACGAAACGGTCGATTTCGTCCGCGTAGTAGGCCGCCGCACTGAGGATCAGCGCGCATTCGTAGCGCATCGCGGCCGGCGTGCCGGAATCGGCCAGGATGCCGGCGATCTGGCGCTGTGCCTCGACATGGCGCTCGCCGAGCGCCAGCGCCCAGGCGACCGCGATCCGCAGCGTCGGACGCTTGTCGAGTTCCGCATCGGGCAGCAGCGCGAGCCAGTCGAGCACGTCGTTGATGCGGCCCTGCTTGATCGCATCCTCGAGGCAGCGCTGCGCGAGCGTGTATGCCGTCTCGAACTGGCCGGCCGCATACGCGTGGCGCGCGGCTTCCTCCGTCATCCCGTGTGCAGCGAGCCATGCGGCCGCGCGGGCATGCAGCGCGCTGCGGTCTGCATCCGGGCCCGCCGCCAGGCGGTCGCGCAACGTATCGCGCACGAGCGGATGCAGCCGGCACCAGTCGGAATCGTCGGACGCGATGAACAGCGGCGTGTCGCGCGCGAGCCGTGCGAGCCGGTCGGGCGCATCCGCGTCGTCGAGCAGCGCCGCGCACAGCGACGGATGCAGGCGATCGGCGACGCTCGTGCGTGTCAGGAACGCGGTGTCGTCGGCCGACAGGTTCGCGAGCAGCAGCTCGACGAGCCGGTCGCGGGTGCCGTCCATGCGCGCGGCGAGCGCGTCGACGGCCTGGCGCGGATCGGCCGAGCGCGCCATCGCGGCCATCGCGAGCTGCAGCCCGAGCGGCCAGCCGTCGACGCGCTCGAACAGCCGCGCGCACGCGTCGGCGTCGACCCGCTGCGCGAAGCGCGCGCCGACCAGCGCGATCGTCTCGTCGAGCGTGAAGCGCAGCCAGTCGGGGCCCGCGAGCGTGCATTGCCCGCCGGCGAGCAGGTCGCCGGCCGCGTGATCGAGCCCGCGGCGGGCGGCGACGACCACCCGCAGGTTCTGCGGCGCGTTGTGCAGCACGTAGGTCAGCGCGTCGAGGCCGGCGGCAGGCAGCCGCTCCGCGTCGTCGACGATCAACAGCGCGTCGATCGACAGTTGCGCGACTTCGGCCAGCCACGCGGTCAGCCCCTCCAGCGCGCGCGCCGCGCCGTCCGGAATCAGGCGCCCGAAGCCGGGCCGCGCGCAACCGGTGCGCACCGCCTGCACGAGCCCCTGCAGCAGGCGCGGCGCGTCGTCGCGCTCGTCGGCGGACAACCACACGACCGCGCGGCCGAGCGCGAGGGATTCGCGGCGCCATTGCGCGAGCAGCGAGGTCTTGCCGTAGCCGGCCGGCGCCTGCACGAGCGTCACGGGCCGGGCGTCGAACGCCGGCGCGGCGAGGCTCAGCCGCGCACGCGCGAGCAACTGCGCCGGCACGCGCGGCGCGGTCGTCTTCAGCACGAGTTCGGTGGGGGGCGCGTCGGCGCGATCGGGTGGGTGGGCCATCGGGGCAGTTGTCGGAATCCGGCGCTGCCGTGCGGGCCAGCGTCCGGGGTGGGCGTGGGGGGAAGGATCGGCCGAACCGCGTTCGCGCGTCAATCCCCCCCGCGACGAGTGGGGCCGCACCGCCACCCGGCCGATAGCATGGGTTCCGATGCATGACGAACGCAACCGACGAACGCAACGAGGAGAGGGCCATGAACATCGTATCGACCGGCACGCGACGCAGCGCGCCGAGCGCCGGATAAGCGGAGCGGCACGATGTATCGCCATCTGCTCGTGACGGTCGACGGCGCGCCCGGCGGCATCGACGCGATCGGCCATGCGCTCGAACTGGCGCGTGCGGTCGGCGCGCGGGTCACGTTCGTGCTGTCCGGCACCGCGCCGGACTCGCCGGGCTCCGACTCGCGTTTATCCGGAGCGCGGATGCCGGAACACGGTGCGAAAGTGGAAGCCGCCGCGCGGGCGCAGGGCCTGTCCCATGCGATCGCGGGGGCCGGCCACCCGGGGGCCGGCGACACGCCCCCCGCCGCGCTCGCCCGCGAGCTCGGCTGCGACCTGATCGGCGTCGCGGCGCTGCCGCACGATGCCGATGCGGCCGCAGCCGCGCAACGGCGGGTGCTGCTCGCGACGAGCGGCGTGCCGGTGCTCGTGTGCCCGGCGCGGCATGCGCCGGCCGAGGCGCGCGTGATGGCCCGCTGTCTCGCCGCGCATCGCGTGCTCGGCGCGCGGCTGCGAGCGTTGATGATGGCGAGCGAAGGCCCGGACGCGGCAAGACGGCCGACCGCCGGCGCGGACCGCACGCTGGCGGTGCTGGCATCGCTCGCGGCGCTGCAGGACGCGCGTTTCGGCACGTCCGCCGAAGCACGCCTGTTCGCCGCATTGCGGATGCGGGCGGAGAGCACCGCGGCCGAGCTCGACGAGCTCGACCGCCAGCGGCACCGCGACGCGCACGCGCTCGACGCGCTGGCGCGGCTCGCCGCCGGCGGGTTGCCGTCGGCCGCGTTCGATGCCGCGCTCGCCGTCTATGCGCGCGGCGCGTTCGAGCAGATGGGGCGCATGGAAGGCGTGATTTTCCCGGCCGCGCGGCGCTACCTGGGCGACGCCGACTGGACCGAACTGGACACGGCCACGGCGAGCGGCGCAACCGCGACGATGCCGGGCGCGGACGAACCCGACGATGCGTGACGCGCATCCGTCTGAAACCCTACGGAGAACAAGATGGCACATGCAGTGCGATTCCACGAAACCGGCGGCCCCGACGTGCTGCGCTGGGAAGCGGTCGAAGTCGGCGACCCGGGTGCCGGGCAGGTCCGCCTGCGGCACGAGGCCGTCGGCCTGAACTTCGCCGACACGTATTTCCGCAGCGGCCTGTATCCGGTGCCGCTGCCGGCCGGTATCGGCGTCGAGGCCGCCGGCGTGGTCGAGGCCGTCGGCCCCGGCGTGACGAACGTCGCGGTCGGCGATCGCGTGACCTACACCGGCTTCCTGAACACGCTCGGCGCGTACAGCACCGAACGGCTGATTCCGGCCGCGCCGCTCGTGAAACTGCCGGCCGGCATCGCATGCGAAACGGCCGCGGCGATGACGATGCGCGGGCTGACGTCGGCGTACCTGTTGCGCCGCATCCATGCGTTCGCACCGGGCGACACGATCCTGCTGCATGCGGCCGCGGGCGGCGTCGGGCTGATCGTGTCGCAATGGGCGAAGCTGCTCGGGCTCACGGTGATCGGCACCGTGTCGAGCGAACACAAGGCCGCGATCGCCCGCGCGCACGGCTGCGACCATACGATCGACTACAGCCGCGAGGACGTCGCGAAGCGCGTGCGCGAACTGACGGACGGCGCCGGCGTC
Source organism: Burkholderia sp. BCC1977 (assembly GCF_905339595.1). NCBI lineage: Bacteria > Pseudomonadati > Pseudomonadota > Betaproteobacteria > Burkholderiales > Burkholderiaceae > Burkholderia > Burkholderia sp. BCC1977. The sequence goes on along the minus strand of NZ_CAJPGQ010000009.1, from coordinate 29,801 downwards.
GACGTCGTGTTCGACAGCGTCGGCAAGGACACCTTCGAGGGCTCGCTCGATTCGCTGAAGCGGCGCGGGCTGATGGTCTGCGTCGGCACCGCGTCGGGCCCGATCCCGCCGTTCGACCCGCAGCGCCTCGCGATGAAGGGCTCGCTGTACCTGACGCGCCCGGCGCTGGCCGACTACATCGCCGATCCGGCCGAGAAGAACGACCTGGCCGGCGAGCTGTTCGCGCACGTCGCGGCCGGCCGCATCCGGATCGGGATCAACCAGCGTTATGCGCTGCAGGACGCGGCGCAGGCGCACCGCGATCTTGAATCGCGCATGACGACCGGCTCGTCGGTATTCATCGTCTGAGGAGACGCGCATGCGAGTCGAACCCCTGACCTGTGCGATCGGCGCGGAGCTGCTGGACGTGAGCCTCGCCGACGCCGTGCATGACGACGGCCTGTTCGCCGAGATCCGCACGCAGTTGCTGCGCCATCGCGTGCTGTTCCTGCGCGACCAGGACATCACGCGTGCCGAGCATGTCGCGTTCGCGCGCCGCTTCGGCGAGCTCGAGGATCATCCGGTCGCCGGCAGCGATCCCGAGCACCCGGGGCTCGTGCGGATCTACAAGTCGCCCGACCAGCCGAACGACCGCTACGAGAATGCGTGGCACAGCGATGCGAGCTGGCGCGTGGCGCCGCCGTTCGGCTGCGTGCTGCGCTGCATCGAGGGTCCGCCGGTTGGCGGCGACACGATGTGGGCGAACATGGTGCTCGCGTACGAGCACCTGCCGGAACACGTCAAACAGCAGATCGAAGACTTGCGCGCGCGTCACAGCATCGAGGCGAGCTTCGGCGCGGCGATGCCGGTCGACCGGCGCCTCGCGCTGAAGGCGCAGTACCCGGACGCCGAGCATCCGGTCGTGCGCACCCATCCCGAAACGGGCGAGAAGGTGCTGTACGTGAACGCGTTCACGACGCACTTCACGAATTTCCATACGCCCGGGCGGGTGCGCGTCGGGCAGGACGCGAACCCCGGCGCCGGCCAGTTGCTGCACTACCTGATCAGCCAGGCCCATATCCCCGAATACCAGGTGCGCTGGCGCTGGAAGAAGAACAGCGTCGCGATCTGGGACAACCGCAGCACCCAGCATTACGCGGTGATGGACTACCCGCCGTGCGTGCGCAGGATGGAGCGCGCGGGCATCGTCGGCGACGTGCCGTTCTGATCTGAACGCACCCGCACCGTAACCGGTTTCCAACCCCATGCAACACGCCGGGCCCGCCGCCCGGCGCGACGGGATGCGCACGCCCGTACACCCCGAACACAACGATTCCATCTGGAGGACGACATGCAATTTCTCGACGATTCGCTGCACCCGGAACACCAGGACAAGGTAGTCATCACGGTCGCGCCGTACGGCCCCGAGTGGATGCCCGCCGATTTTCCGGAAGACATTCCGGTGACGATGGACGAGCACGTGCAGAAGGCCGTCGACTGCTACAACGCGGGCGCGACGGTGCTGCACCTGCACGTGCGCGAGCTCGACGGCAAGGGCAGCAAGCGGCTGTCGAAATTCAACGAGCTGCTCGGCCGGCTGCGCGAGGCGGTGCCCGACATGATCCTGCAGGTCGGCGGCTCGATCTCGTTCGCGCCGGAAGGCGACGGCGCGGAGGCGAAATGGCTGTCCGACGACACGCGCCACATGCTCGCCGAGCTGACGCCGAAGCCCGACCAGGTGACGGTCGCGATCAACACCGTGCAGATGAACATCACCGAGCTGATGAACCGCAAGGACATCGCCGGCACGTCGCTGAACGAGGCCGCGCTGTGGGACGCGTACCGCGAGATGACCGTGCCGGCCGGCCCCGGCTGGGTCGACGAGCACCTGCGCCGGCTGCAGGCGGCCGGCATCCAGCCGCATTTCCAGCTCACCGGCATGCACGCGCTCGAGACGCTCGAGCGGATCATCCGCCGCGGCGTCTATCGCGGCCCGCTGAACGTCACGTGGGTCGGCATCGGCGGCGGCTTCGACGGCCCGAATCCGTACAACTTCATGGAATTCGTGCGGCGCTGCCCCGACGGCGCGTGCATCACGCTCGAATCGCTGATGAAGAACGTGCTGCCGATCAACACGGTCGCGATGGCGCTGGGCCTGCATCCGCGCTGCGGGATCGAGGACACGATCATCGACCAGAAGGGCAACCGGATGACGTCGGTGCAGCAGGTCGAGCAGTGCGTGCGGATCGCGCGCGAACTCGGCCGCGACATCGCGACCGGCAAGGAGGCGAAGGCGATCTACCGGATCGGCGTGCAGTACGACGGCGTCGACGAGACGCTCGCGCAGCTCGGGATGGCGCCGAACCGCCGGCCGGGCCAGCCGAACGTGCCGCTGCGCGCGGCCTGACGCACCGCGCAACCGGGCGGCCCGCGAGCGCCGCCCGCCGATCGATGTGGCGCGGCACCCACCCTCGCGCGTGCGCGAGGCAAGCTCCGACGAACGGAGCGGGGCCGCGCAAGCCGCGCCGGCGCGTTGCCGCACCGGTGCCGGAGGAGACACGCATGCTGATTCATCACGTCGAGCCGTCGCTGCAGGACGTGGCGGCCACCAGTCGGCGCGCGCCGGCCTATGCCTGGCTCGTGTTCGGGCTGACCGTCGGCCTGCTGCTGTCGGACTACATGTCGCGGCAGGTGCTCAATGCCGTGTTTCCGCTCCTCAAGCACGCGTGGGGGCTGTCGGACACGCAGCTCGGTTCGCTGAGCGGCGTCGTCGCGCTGCTGGTCGGGCTGCTGACGTTTCCGCTGTCGGTGCTCGCCGACCGCTTCGGCCGCGTGCGCAGCATCGTGCTGATGGCCGCGCTGTGGAGCGTCGCGACGCTCGGCTGCGCGGTGTCGACCAATTACACCGAAATGCTCGTGGCGCGCGGCCTCGTCGGGCTCGGCGAAGCCGCGTACGGCAGCGTCGGCGTCGCGCTGATCCTCAGCATCTTTCCGGCGCGCCTGCGTGCGACGCTGACCGGCGCGTTCATGGCCGGCGGCGCGTTCGGCTCCGTGTTCGGGATGGCGCTCGGCGGCCTCGTCGGCGCGCATCTCGGCTGGCGCTGGTCGTTCGGCGTGATGGCCGCGCTCGGCATCGTGCTGCTCGTCGCGTACCGCGGCGTGGTCACCGAACGGCGGCTCGAGGCATGTCGCGTCGAACCGTGCCGGCGCCATGCCGAAACGCCGCGCGACCTGCGCGGCAGCGCTCGCGCGCTGATGTCGGGGCTGTTCGCGTCGCGTTCGGTGATCTGCGCGTATGTCGGCAGCGGGCTGCACCTGTTCGTGCCCGGCGCGCTGTTCGCGTGGCTGCCGAGCTACCTGAACCGCTATTACGCGATGGCACCCGATCGCGCCGCCGTGCTCGCGGCCGGCTTCGTGCTGCTGTCGGGCGTCGGCATGGTCGGCTGCGGGATCGTCACCGACCGCGTCGGGCGCGCCGACGGCTCGCGCAAATGGCTGACCGCGATCGCGTATTGCCTGCTGACGGGCGTGTGCCTCGCGGTCGCGTTCCGGCTGCCGCCCGGGCCGCTGCAACTCGCGCTGATCTGCGCGGGCATGCTGGTCGGCGCGGGCGCGTCCGGCGCATCGGGCGCGATGGTCGCGAACCTGACGCCGGCCGCGATCCACGCGTCGGCGTTCGCGACGCTCACGCTCGCCAACAACCTGCTCGGCATGGCGCCGGGCCCGCTGCTGACGGGGTGGGTCGCCGATCGCGCCGGCCTCGTCGGCGCACTGCAATGGATTCCCGTCGTGCCGCTCGCGGCCGCCGTGCTGTTCGCGATCGGACGCGCGAGCTACGCGGCCGATCTCGCGCGCGTCGAACGCGAACGGCGCGCGTCATCCCTTTCCTGAACCGAACCCTCCCGGAGGCTGCATGACCCTGGCGACCCCGCCCACCATCCTGATCGTGCCCGGCTTGCGCGACCACGTCGAAGACCACTGGCAGACGCATCTCGAACGACGCCTGCCGAACGCGCGTTCCGTCGCGCCGCTCGAAGCCGACAAGCTGAGCCGCGCCGCGCGCGTCGCGGCGCTCGATGCGGCACTGGCCGCGATCGACGGCCCCGTGATTCTCGTCGCGCACAGCGCGGGCGTGATGATCGCCGTGCATTGGGCGCTGCGCGCCTCGCGTGCCATCGAAGGCGCGCTGCTCGCCGCGCCGGCCGATCTCGATACGCCGATGCCCGCAGGCTATCCGGCACCCGATGCGCTCGACGCGCACGGCTGGACGCCGGTGCCGACCCGGCCGCTGCCGTTTCCGAGCATCGTGGCCGCGAGCCGCAACGATCCGCTCGCGCGCTTCGAACGCACGCAGGCGCTGGCGGCGGGGTGGGGCAGCCGGCTCGTCGATCTCGGCGAAGTCGGACACCTGAACCCGGCATCCGGGTTCGGCGAGTGGAGTGACGCGGAGCGGCTGATCGACGAGGTAGCAGCGCTTGGTAGAAGCCGTTACAGCTTGACGGGCTGACATCACCCACATCGTTCGGGCGCTTCGGCGCCTCTTCGGGTGCTATGATTGCCGGCAACGCAGCCGCTTGGTTCGAGCGCAGGCAAGTGGCTGATTACTCGCGCTTTTAGGATGGAAAGCTGTCATGGCCCCCAAAAGAAAGACGCTGTACGGGGTTGAACTGAAACCCCGCACGATCATCCGGCCCTCGGCGGAGGTCAAGGCTTCAACGGAAACCGAGAAAGGCGACGTGCTTCGCGCCGCCCGAAAAGTCATTTCCGAACATAGAGACGTGCTGATCGCGTTGAAGGATCGTTGATTTGCTGGACCTTGATTACGTCATCACGATTCATGACGAGATCATCCGGGACCTTGGCGGCCTGAGCGGATTTGCTCATGCTGGCCGGGGCGGTGTCGAGGCCGCCCTGCATCGGGTCGACAATCATGCCCATTACGCGGGCCTCGACGACGTGTTCGGTATCGCCGCGACCTAAGCGGTCGCCATCGCGCGCGGGCACGTCTTCAACGATGCCAACAAACGCACCGGCCTCACCTGTGCATTGACGTATATGGAACGGCAAGGGATCACGATTCCTCGCCGCGCCGATCTCGAAGATCTTATGGTCGATGTGGCGGACGGCAGCGTAAGCAGCGAGGAACTGGCCGAGTATTTCAGTGCAGTCTGGGAACTGTCCCTGTCCCGCTGACTACGTCGCGTCAATCCGTCCGCTTTTCAGCCGCCCTTGATCACTCGACGGGGCGCATTGACTCGATTGCCATCCTGGCGTCCGGTCGCGGTGACGTATCGTTTGGCCATGCGTCGCCAAACCCGCTTCAATCTGCCTCTCGTTGACATACGACGTCCTAACACACGTCGTTTGTTTCATTTCGATGATCCGGGAAACCCACTCGATCGAACGGGGCGAATTGTTTCCGGAAGGTTTTTGTTAGGGAAATTCCCGCCCCGCGCCGGTCGGTTTTTTGTTGACCGACATCGTATAACGCCGTCATGATTTCCCGAAAGAAAGGTCCCATCCACCGACCGAAGCGAGGAGACATGAACACCACCACGATCGCGCGCCGTGTCCGCCGGATCGCCCTGGCGCTGGGCCTGACGCTGCCGGCCGCGGCCGCCGTCGCGGCGCCCGTGTCGCTGAATGTCGTCGACGTCGCGGGCAACCTGCAGCTCACGCAGAAGGCCATCGAGGCGTTCAGGGAGAAGAACCCGAATCTCGTCGCGAACGTCACGTTCACGAACGCGCCCGCGCCGCAGCTGCCGGGCAAGATCAAGGCGATGCAGGCGGCGGGGCGCACCGACATCGACCTCGTGCTGACCGGCACCGACGCGCTGGCCGCCGGCATCGAGCAGAATCTGTGGCTGAAGCTGCTGCCCGACAACGCGGGCGCATTCCCCGGCGTGCTCGACCGGTACGCGCCCGGCCCGCGCAAGATGCAGGATCTCGCCCAGGGCTTCGGCCTCGAGGTGACCTACATGCCGGCCGGCCCGCTGCTCGAATACAACCCGGCCAAGGTCGGCGACCCGCCGAAGACGCCCGAACAGCTGCTCGCGTGGTGCAAGGCGCATCCGAACAAGCTGATCTACGCGCGCCCGGCGAACTCGGGCCCCGGCCGGACCTTCCTGATGGGGCTGCCGTACGTGCTGGGCGACAAGAACCCGCAGGATCCGATCAACGGCTGGGACAAGACCTGGGCGTTCCTGAAGCAGCTCAACGACTGCGTGCCGTACTACCCGGGCGGCACGTCGGCCGTGATGAAGGAGCTCGGCGAAGGCACGCGCGACATGACCGTGACCGTCACCGGCTGGGACCTCAACCCGCGCGCGCTCGGCATCGTGCCGGCCGACTTCCGGATCCAGGCGTTCGACAACATGACGTGGGTCAACGATGCGCACTACCTGGTGATTCCGAAGGGCGTGTCGAAGGACAAGCTCGACGTGCTGTTCAAGCTGATGACCTTCCTGCTCGAACCGGCGCAGCAGGCGATGACCTACGACGACGGCTACTTCTATCCGGGCCCGGCGGTGAAGGGCGTGACGCTCGAGATGGCGCCCGCGCACAGCCAGGAAGTGATCCGGAAATTCGGCCGCCCCGAATACGCGAAGCTGCTCGCGGACCGTCCGCACGTGCAGCCGCTCAACGCGCAGGCGATGGTCGCCGCGTTCCAGAAGTGGGACCGCGAGATCGGGTCGCAGAAGTCGAAATGACGGATGAACCCGCGGGCGCCGCGGCGCCCGCGCCGACGGAGTGCGCGTGATGAAGCACAGTTTCGAACGGTTGCGGCTCGACGGCGTGTGCCGCAGCTTCACCAATGCGGAGGGCGCGCAGGTCGCCGCGCTGGACGGGCTCGATCTCGACATCAGGCGCGGCGAGTTCATCGCGTTGCTCGGCCCGTCGGGCTGCGGCAAGTCGACCGCGCTGAACTGCATCGCCGGGCTGCAGCCGCTCACGAGCGGCGGCATCTGGCTCGACGACACGCGCATCGACGTGCTGCCGCCCGAGCGCCGCGGTTTCGGCATGGTGTTCCAGAACTACGCGCTGTTTCCGCACATGACGGTGCTCGAGAACGTCGGCTTCGGGCTGAAGATGCGCGGCGTGCCGAAGCAGGAAACGCGGCGGCGCGCGCAGCAGGCGCTCGAGCTCGTGCAGCTCGTCGGCCATGAGGGCAAGCTGCCCGGGCAGCTGTCGGGCGGGCAGCAGCAACGCGTCGCGATCGCGCGCGCGATCGTCATCGAGCCGCCGCTGGTGCTGATGGACGAGCCGCTGTCGAACCTCGACACGAAGCTGCGCATCGAGATGCGCGCCGAGATCCGCCGCATCCACACGCAGCTCGAACGCGCGACGATCTACGTAACGCACGACCAGGACGAGGCGCTGTCGATGGCCGACCGGATCGTCGTGATGAAGGAGGGTGTCGTGCAGCAGGTCGCGTCGCCGAAGGACGTGTACACGCGCCCGCACAACCTGCACGTCGCGCGCTTCATGGGCTATCGCAACGTGTTGCCGTTCACGCTCGAAGGAATGGCCGGCGACTACGTGAACGTCGCCGCCGCCGGCGTGCGCGTCACCGGCGTGCCGATGGCTGGCTTCGACGGCAAGGACGTCGTGGTCGCGCTGCGCCCCGACGACATCGAACGCGCGGAAGCAGGCGCCGACAACGCATTCGACGCGACCGTCGAAACGGTCGAGTACGGCGGCCGCGACTCGCTCATCCGCGCGATCGCGCCGTTCGGCCCGATCTGGGCGCGGGTCGCCGGCGAATTCGCGGAGGGCGAACGGCTGCGGCTGCGCGTGAGCCCGGCGCGCACGCTCGTCTATGCGGGAGACGCGCAATGAACGGCCGCCGCGCCGCGTGCGCGGCAGCGCGCCCCCGGGAGGCTGCATGAGCGCGCTCGCGACCGGCGGCGCGCCGCGCGACGCGAAGGCGTGGCTCGTCACGCCGGCGCTCGCGTTCATCGTCGCGCTGTTCATCTATCCGTTCGCGTACGGCCTCGTGCTGTCGTTCCAGCCGATGAACGGCAGCGGCGCGCTCGCGAACTACATGCAGTTCTTCACCGACACCGCGATGTGGCCGACCGTGCTCGTCACGCTGAAGCTCGCGGTGCCGGCGACGCTGATCAACGTCGGCGTCTCGGTGCCCGTCGCGTTCGCGCTGCGCCGCAACTCGCCGTACCAGAAGTTCGTCACGACGCTGCTCGTGATTCCCGTCACGCTCGGCACCGTGCTCGTCGCCGACGGGATGCTCACGTACTTCGGCCCGAACGGCTGGTTCCCGCAGGCGCTGCAGGGGCTGCACCTGTACACGGACGAAGTGCGCCTCACGCACAACTACTGGGGCGTGCTGCTGTCGCTGATCGTGTCGGGCTTTCCGTTCGCGTTCCTGCTGATGCTGTCGTACATCAGCGGCATCGACCCGACGCTCGCGCGCGCCGCGGCCACGCTCGGCGCGAACCCGTGGCAGCAGTTCCGGCAGATCTACCTGCCGCTGCTCGTGCCGGGGCTCACGATGGCCGCGTGCCTGTCGTTCGTGCAGGCGTTCTCGGTGTTCCCGTCGGCCGTGCTGCTCGGCGCGCCGGCCGGGCCGACGCGCGTGATCTCGATCGCGGCCGCCGAAGCCGCGTTCGAGAGCTACGACTATTCGCTCGCGTCGGCGATCGCGATCGTGATGGGCTTCGTGCAGCTGCTGGTGGTCGCGTCGATGCTCGGCGCGCGCCGCTTCTTCTATACCGGTCCGGTCACGGGAGGCAAGGGCTGATGGCGACCGACAATCATGCCGCGCCGGCGTGGCCGCCGAAGCACAGCCCGCCCGGCGCGCAGCCCGTCAACGCGATGAAGCCGCGCAAGCTGCGCGGCAGTCTCGCCGGCCGTGCGTGGAAGGCGCTCGTGTGGGGGCTGATGGCGTTCTTCCTGCTGAACGTGATGCTGCTGATCGCGACCGTCGCGGTGAACTCGGTCGCGACGCGCTGGTTCGGCACGCCGCTGCCGCAGGGCTTCACGTTGCACTGGTATGCGAAGGCGTGGGAAGACTTCCAGCTCGCGAGCGTGCTGTGGGTGACGGTCGAAGTGGTCGGCGCGGTCGTGCTGCTGTCGGTCGCGCTCGGCGTGCCGGCCGCCTATGCGCTCGCGCGCGTGCAGTTCCGCGGCAAGCGCTTCGCGCTGCTGGTGTTCCTGCTGCCGCTGATGGTGCCGCCCGTCACGTACGGGATCCCGATGGCGACCGTGATGTACAAGGTCGGGCTCGCGGGCACGCTGCCGGGCGTGATCCTCGCGAACCTCGTGCCGGCGCTGCCGTTCGTGATCCTCGTGATGACGCCGTTCATCGAGCAGATCGATCCGAACCTCGAAGCCGCCGCGCGCATCTTCGGCGCGAACACGTGGCGTTATTTCCGCTACGTGCTGCTGCCGCTGCTGGTGCCCGGCATGCTCGCGGCAGGGCTGCTCGTGCTGGTGCGCACCATCGGGATGTTCGAGCTGACCTTCTTCACCGCGGGCCCGAGCACGCAGACGCTCGTCGTCGCGCTGTATTACGCGGTGTTCTCGACCGGCGTGCGCGCACCGCAGTCGATCGACGCGATGGCGATGATCTACATGGCCATCACGCTCGTGTGGGTCGTGATCGCGCTGCAGTTCGTGAGCCCGACGCAGCTGGTCAGCCGGGTGAAGCAGGAGCGGCAGTAGGCAGTCACGACATGACACGCCAGCGGCGGAGCGGGGCGCGGGGCCGTCGTGCGGGCGCGTCGGCTTGTCCGCCCGGATCCGTGCAATTGGTTACAAATGGATACCGCGAACGGCGTGCGGACGTTGCAGACTACGCAGCGTACCGGCTCGGCGACCGTTTCACGGCCTCGCCGCATGACGCCGACGTTCACCCGATCCACGGAGTTCCATGAAGCTTCAAACGCTGCTGACGCTCGGCGCTGCCGCCACGCTGCTTGCCGCCTGCAACCTGCTCCACGACGGTCCCGGATCGAGCGACGTCGACGCCGCGGTGCGCCGCGCGCTCGAAGCGGAAAACCACGGCGGCCTGAACGCGCTGTTCGGCCAGCCGCTGCCCGTGTCGGCCGACGTGATTTCCGCGAAACCCGACGGCGACTGCAAGAAGGCCGGCGAACGGACCTACACGTGCGACGTCGTGGTCACGTGGCGCAACAGCGACTACGCGCCGTCGCGCGCGAACCTGACTTTCGTGCAGGCCGCCGACGGTTCGTGGCAGACCTCGGGCGTCGACGCCGCCATCGCGACCGGCGCCGCCAAGTCGCTGATCGACAGGATCGGCAAGGCATGGCCCGGCAATGCGGCCAGCGGCGCGTCGGCGCCGCAGTGACGCGCAGGCGGCGGCCTTCGTCGCGCTGTCTTCCGGGTACGGTCCCGGCGATCGGGACCGTACCGTTCCTTCATGCCGATGCAGGCAACCCGGCGACCCGCCGGCGCTGACGTCGATGACGGCCACGGCCCGCGCGGGTTGCGCGCCGGTCAGCGCCCGCGACCGGCCGTACGCGACACCGGAGCGGTCAGCGCCGGGCGCCCCGACGCGCTCGACGCGCCGGCATCCGCACCGATCCCCGACGATTGTTCGATCCGCGCCTCGGCGGCGCGGATGTCGTCCGGATACTGGCTTTTCAGCGGCTTGTAGCCGGCCTGTTCGAGCTGGCGCAACTGGGCGACGACTTCCGCGCGCGTGACGGGGCCGCTGGCCGACTGCGCGAACGACACGGCGGGCGCCGCGACCGCGGCGGCGAGGACGAGCAACGAAAGGGCGGTTTTCATATTCAGGATCTCCGAAAGAAGCAGGGCATCCGGCACGGCACACGTGTCGCGACCGGTGCCCCATCTTGTTCGACCGGCGCTTAAGCGCGGATTAACGGGGAAAAAGGGCGCATACGCGGCCCCGTATCGGTCGAAGCCATCCTCGGTATCCGGGCCGACATATAGGGAAAACCCTTAATCCGAGCTATAATCACGGGCAAGAAGAAAGGTCGAACCATGCCCGAACGTTTCCAATCCCTTGAAAAATTTGTGTTTTCCCTGGTCGTGATGTCCGCGGTCTTCTGCTCCGCCTTCCTCGCGTACGAGCGTCACCCCGAGATCAAGATCGCGCTGCACGAAGGCGAAGCGCTGATGCGCGAAAGCGCCAAGTATTCGGTCATCTGCTCGCCGTCCAAGGTCGATCCTTGCGTCGAGATGTCCGCTTACTAAGCCTCGCCTCACGCTGACGCATTCCTGCTGATTCCTACCGATCCCTGCTGATTCCCGCCGACGCGCGGCCGATGGCCGGCACGCGCCGGCGGCGCGCATCGCGCACCCGCGCACACCGGTTCCGGTCGCGCATCGCCTGAACACCGCCTTCCCCGTTTCCCCCGATCCCGCTGCGGCTTGCCGTCCGCAACGCGTCGTCGCGTTTTCACGCCCCGCGGGCCGGTGCATCGCTGCCGACGCCGGGCGCCGCACACCGGCCGCCGTTCGCCTTCGCTTCGTCCACGCTCAACCCGCCGTCACGACATGCCGCGGTTCGCCGCCGACGAACGCGGCGACGTTGTCGACCAGCTGGTCGGCCAGCGCCTGCATCGCCTCGTCGCTCGCCCACGCGACATGCGGCGTCAGGATGAACGCCGGATGCGACAGGATCGCGTGGAACGGATGCGCGGCCGGCAGCGGCTCCTGCGTGACCACGTCGAAGCCCGCACCCGAAATCTGCCCCGACCGCAGCGCGTCGACCAGCGCGCTTTCCTCCACGAGCCCGCCGCGCGCGGTGTTGATCAGCAGCGGGCGGCGCGCCATCCGCGCGAACGCGGCCGCGTCGATCAGGTTCCGGGTCGCCGGCGTCAGCGGGCAGTGCAGCGTGATCACGTCGCTGTCGCGCAGCAGTGTGTCGAGCGGCACATGGTCGCCTCCCGGTGCAGCGCCGTGCGCGGCGAACCGCACGCGCATGTCGAGCGCGCGGGCAATGCCGGCCACCGCACGGCCGAGCACACCGTCGCCGACGATCCCGAGCGTCGCGCCGGCCAGGTCGCGGATCGGATGATCGAAGAAACAGAACTGTCCGCTGTCGAGCCAGCGTCCCGCACGCACCGCGTCGCGATACGCGACGAGGCTGCGCCGCAGCGCAAAGATCAGTGCGAAGGTGTGCTCGGGCACCGTGCGCGCCGCATACCCGCGAATGTTGCTGACGACGATGCCGCGCGTGGCGCACGCCTCGAGATCGACGATGTTGGTGCCCGTCGCGGCGATCGCGATCATTTTCAGGTGTGGCGCACGGTCGAGCGCCGCCGCGTCGAGCCGGACCTTGTTGGTCACGACGATGTCCGCGTCGCCGATACGCGCGGCCACGTCGTGCGCGGCCGTCCGTTCGAAGGTCCGGAGGGCGTGCGAAAACGGGAACGGCTTCAGCACGGTCTGCGGCGACAGCGTCGCACGGTCGAGGAACACGATCTGCGCGGGAGAGGAGCTGGAAAACATGGCGGGTCTCGCTGACGGGCGCCCGGCGGGCGCATAACGACGACGATTCTGCCAACGGCGCGCGGTTACGGGCTTGCGCATTGCGCGAGCGCGCTTTCCCGCGCGGAAAGGGCCGCGCCATCTCGCCTGCGTGCCGGCGCGACGCTCACCCCGATCGCCGCCATGCGTGCCTTTCCGTTCGGGAAAGGCGGGTTGAGCATCGATCGATTTTCGCCGGGTGCGAACGCCGTCATGATCGCCGTCATCGACAACACGATTTTCAGGAGACAGTCATGACGCGACCCCTGGACGGTATCCGCGTGCTGGAACTCGGCCAACTGATCGCCGGGCCGTTCGCGGGCCGGATGCTCGCCGAATTCGGCGCGGACGTGATCAAGGTCGAGCCGCCCGGCGTCGGCGACCCGCTGCGCAAATGGCGGCTGCTGCACGACGGCACGTCGGTCTGGTGGGCCGCACAGTCGCGCAACAAGAGCTCGCTTGCGCTCGACCTGCGCACGCCCGAAGGGCAGGACGTCGTGCGCCGCCTCGTCGCCGAGACCGACGTGCTGATCGAAAACTTCCGGCCCGGCACGCTCGAAGGCTGGGGGCTCGGCTGGGACACGCTGTCCGCGATCAACCCCGGGCTCGTGATGCTGCGCGTGTCGGGCTTCGGCCAGACCGGCCCGTATCGCGACCGGCCCGGCTTCGGCGTGATCGCCGAGGCGATGGGCGGCCTGCGCCACCTGACCGGCGAACCCGGCCGCACGCCGGTGCGCGTCGGCGTGTCGCTGGGCGATTCGCTGTCGGCGCTGCACGGCGTGATCGGCATCCTGCTCGCGCTGCGTCATCGCGAGCAGCAGGGCGGCACGGGGCAGGTCGTCGACGTCGCGCTGTACGAATCCGTGTTCAACATGATGGAAAGCCTGCTGCCCGAATACTCGGCGTTCGGCGCCGTGCGCGAGGCGGCCGGCAGCAGCCTGCCCGGCATCGCGCCGACCAACGCGTACCGCTGCCGCGACGGCAAGTACGCGCTGATCGCCGGCAACGGCGACAGCATCTTCCGGCGCCTGATGGAACTGATCGGGCGCCCCGATCTCGGCAACGATCCCGCGCTCGCGCACAACGACGGGCGCGTCGCGCAGGTCGCGCGCATCGACGCGGCGATCGGCGAATGGAGCGCGCGGCACGATCGCGACGACGTGCTCGCCGCGCTGAACGACGCGCGCATCCCGTCCGGGCGCATCTACGACGTCGCGGACATCGCGGCCGATCCGCATTACCGCGCGCGCGACATGATCGTCGACGCCGCGCTGCCGGACGGCACGCCCGTGCTCGTGCCGGGCATCGTGCCGAAACTCGGCGCGACGCCGGGACGCGTCGCGCGTCCCGCACCCGCGCTCGGCGCCGATACCGACGCGGTACTCGAATCGATCGGCATCGATGCCGCGACGCGCGACGACTGGCGCACGCGCGGCGTGATCTGAACCGGCCACCGGAACGACGACATGAGCAAGCATCCCCAACGACTCCACATCCACGAAGTCGCGACGCGCGACGGTTTCCAGAATGAAGCGGCGTTCGTCGACACCGACGACAAGATCGCGCTCGTCGACGCGTTGAGCGCGTGCGGCTACGCGAAGATCGAGGTCACGTCGTTCACGTCGCCGAAGGCGATTCCCGCGCTGCGCGACGCGGAGGCCGTGATGCACGGCATCGTGCGCGCACCGGGCGTCGTCTATACGGTGCTCGTGCCGAACCTGCGCGGCGCGGAACGCGCGCTGTCGTGCGGCGTCGACGAGGTGAACCTCGTGATGTCGATGAGCGAGAGCCACAACCGCACGAACCTGCGGATGACCCGCGAGCAGTCGTTCGCGCAGCTGCGCGACGTGATCGACGCGGTGCGCGGCACGGGCGTCGCGATCAACGTGTCGCTGTCGACCGCGCTGGGCTGCCCGATGGAAGGCGACGTGCGCGCGGAAACCGTGCTCGCGTGGATGCAGCGCTTCGCGGATCTCGGCGTGCACGGCTTCACGCTGTGCGACACGACCGGCATGGCGTATCCGTCACAGGTGCGCGACCTGGCCGAACGTGCGCGCGAACGCTTCGCCGCGCTGCAGCTCACGCTGCACTTTCACAACACGCGCGGGATGGCGCTCGCGAACACGCTCGCCGCGCTCGACGCCGGCATCGACCGCTTCGACGCGTCGCTCGGCGGGCTGGGCGGCTGTCCGTACGCGCCGGGCGCGACCGGCAACGCGTGCACCGAGGAGCTCGTGCACATGCTCGCGCTCGACGGCTACGATACGGGCATCGACCTCGCGGCCGTGCTCGCCGCGGCCGCCCGGCTGCCCGCACTGATCGGGCATGACGTGCCGAGCCAGATCCTGAAGGCCGGGCGCCGCTCGGACCTTCACCCGGCGCCGCGCGCCGAAGCCGGCGACATGCCGGCGCAGCGGGCTTTCTCGTGAACAGGAGCGAATCACATGGCGCTGATTGACCACCTCGACCACCTCGTGCTGACCTGCGTCGACCCGGAGCGGACGAAGCACTTCTATACGGAAGTGCTGCAGATGCAACTCGAAACCTTCGGCGCGGGCCGACTCGCGTTCCGCTTCGGCAACCAGAAGATCAACCTGCACGTGCGCGGCGCGGAGTTCGAGCCGAAGGCGCACGTGCCGGTGCCCGGCGCGCTCGACCTGTGCTTCATCGCATCGGTGCCGCTCGACGACGTGATCGCGCATCTGCGCCGTGTCGAATGGCCGATCGTCGAAGGGCCGGTCGAGCGCACCGGGGCGACGCGGAAGATCCGGTCGGTGTACGTGCGCGACCCGGACCTGAACCTGATCGAGATCTCCGAGTTGATCTGAGCGGCTTCCGGTTGCCGCGAGCGGCGGGCGCCGTGCCGCTTCATCGCGCCGGTCCGCCCGTTCGCGCATGCGCCGGCACGATGCGCCCGCCGCGCGACAGTCCTCCGCCGAAAGCGGACAGGC
This sequence comes from Burkholderia sp. BCC1977, assembly GCF_905339595.1. NCBI lineage: Bacteria > Pseudomonadati > Pseudomonadota > Betaproteobacteria > Burkholderiales > Burkholderiaceae > Burkholderia > Burkholderia sp. BCC1977. The sequence goes on along the minus strand of NZ_CAJPGQ010000009.1, from coordinate 14,394 downwards.
GCATGCCGTGCCCGCCGATTCCGGATAGCCGGCCCGGGTTGCGCTGCCGATAATGGCGCAACGGCGCCGGCCCGTCCGGCGCCTTCGCAGCGGGCACCGCGAACGTCCCGCGCATCCGCAATCCGACCCAGGTGCTTCCCGAATGACGATCCTCTATCGCGGCATGGACCGCGCGGCGCTCGACGCCGCCTACCTGAACACGAAAGCCATTCCCGATTTCCCGGCCGTGCTCGCATCCTGCCAGGCACGCAGCGCGGCGCTTTACGACGCGACGCAAGGGCCGCGCGATCTGCGTTACGGCGCGGGTTCCGCGCAGCGCTTCGACTGGCTGCGGTGCGGCCGGCCCGACGCGCCGCTGTTCGTGTTCATTCACGGCGGCTACTGGCAGCACTGCGCGAAGGAGGATTTCGCGTACGCGGCCGCCGGGCCGCTCGCGCGCGGCTTCGACGTGGTGCTCGCCGAATACACGCTCGCACCGGCTGCATCGATGACCGACATCGTCGGCGAGATCGGCGCGTTGCTCGACCATCTCGCGGCCGATCCCGATGGGATCGGCACCGCTGGCCGACCGATCCATCTGAGCGGTCACTCGGCCGGCGGCCACCTGACGGCCGTGCATCGCGCGCATCCGGCGGTCGTGTCGGCGCTCGCGATCAGCCCGCTCGTCGATCTCGAACCGATCTCGCTGTGCGTGCTCGACGACAAGCTGAAACTCAGCGCGCGGGAAATCGCCGCCTACAGCCCGCTGCATCATGTCGGGCGCGGCGCACCGACCGTCGTCGCGGTCGGCGCGGCCGAGCTGCCCGAACTCGTGCGCCACGCGCACGAATACGCGGACGCCTGCGAAGCGGCCGGCGAGCGGATCGCGCGCGCCTGGCTGCCCGGCATGCGGCACTTCACGGTGCGCGACGATCTCGCGACACCCGACAGCACGATGCTCGCCGCATTGCAGGCGATCGCGCCGCGCTGACCGCGCCGTTTTGCGCCGTTTTGCGCCGTTTTGCGCCGTTTTGCGCCGTTTTGCGTCGGTTTGCGTCGGTTTGCGTCGGTTTGCGTCGTCTTGCGCGATTTCGCGCCGCGCGCGGCCGGGCGTATGATCGGCATCAGGCCGGTGCGGCGCCGTTCGCGCGCGCCGCACGGCTTTCCCCAGGACCCTCATCATGGTGAACCCGCTTCATTTCGATCTGCAGTCGCTGCGCGTATTCGCGCTCGTCGCCGAGCACGGCAGCCTGACCAAGGCGGCCGAACACGGCCAGCTCACGTTGTCCGCGGTCAGCAAGCGAATCGCGGAACTCGAAAGCGTGACCGGCAGCGCGCTGTTCGTCCGGCATGCGCGCGGCGTCGAGCTGACGCCCGCGGGCCGCGCGCTGCTCGACCACGCGGCGAAGGTGATCGAGCAGGTCAACCGGATGGCGCACGAGATGAGCGACTACGTCGCCGGCGTGCGCGGCCACATTCACGTGTGGACCAACACGTCGGCCATCGTCCAGTTCCTGCCGGCCGATCTCGCCGCGTTCCTCACCGACAACCCGGGCATCAAGGTCAGTCTCGAGGAGCGGCTGAGCCACGAGATCGTCGACGCGCTCGCGTCCGGCAAGGCCGATCTCGGCGTGTTCGCGGACAACGTGCCGGCGCCCGGCATCGAACGCCGCCTGTACCGGCGCGACGAGCTCGTGCTGCTCGTGCCGCGCGGCCATCGCTTCGCCGCGCATGACAGCATCCGCTTCGCGGATACGCTCGAGGAAGACTACGTCGGCCTGAGCGACGGCAGTTCGCTGCTCGCGCGGATGACCGACGCCGCGTTCGCGGCCGAGCGCTCGCTGAAGCTGCGCATCCAGGTATCGAATTTCGACGGCGTGAGCCGGATGATCGAGGCCGGGCTCGGGATCGGCGTGCTGCCGCGCGATGCGGTGACCGGCGAGCGCGCCGCGCGGCTCGGGGTCGTGAAGCTCGACGACGCGTGGGCGACGCGCACGCTGTGGGTCGGCGTGAAGGCCGGCACCGTGCTGACCACCGACATCGCCAGGCTGTTCGATTTCATGTCGGCACGCTGAACACACCGGGCGCGATGCACGGAGCACGCGTCTGCACGCCCCGTGCCCGAGCGCCGCGTCATACCGGGTTGATGTCGTCCTGGCTGCGCCGCGTGGTCAGCGGCCCGAGCACGCGCAGCGTGACGGCGACGATGCCGAGCGCGACCGAGATCACGCCGAACATCGCACCCGCACCGTGTTCGGCCAGCACCGGCAGCAACACGAACGGCAGCGCGCCGCTGACGATGCGCGACAGTGCGTACGTGCTGCCGATCGCGGTCGAGCGCACGCGTGCCGGGAAGATCTCCGCCTGGTATACGTGATACGCGTTGCTGAACACGTTCGACGCGCAGGTCGTCAGGAAACCGAAGCAGACGATCAGCAGCGTGTTGCCCGAATACGCGAAGCACAGCCCGAACGCGGCGATCGACAGGATCGACACGATCACGAGCGTGCGGCGCTCGATCCAGTTCAACAGCGGAATCGACAGCAACGAGCCGATCGGATAACCGATGAACGACAGCGCGATGAACAGCGTGCTGTCCGTCACGTCGAACCCGCGGCTCTTGACGACGGTGCCCGCGAGCGTGCCGAAGCCGTAATAGCCGAAACCCTGGAACAGGTGGAACACCGCGAGCATCAGGTAGCGCGCGCCGTAAGGCCGGCGACGCAGCAGCGCGAAGCGCTCGCCGAGGCTCAGCGGCCGCTGCGGTTCGGCCGATGCCGCGAACTGCTCGGGCACGCGCACGCCCGCGCTGTCCGCGAAGCGCTTCGCCGCGGCATGCGCATCCGCGGTGCGGCCCTGCGCGAGCAGCCAGCGCGGGCTTTCCGGCAGCCGGTGCCGGACCAGCAGCACGTACACGGCGCCGAGGCTGCCGATCGCGAGGATGATGCGCCAGCCGGCCACGCCCGCGACATGCAGCGGATTCAGCCATAGCGCGAGGAAGCCGACCAGCGGCACCGCGACGTACGAAGTCGTATAGGCCCACGCGGCGAGCCGTCCGCGCTTTTCTTTCGGCAGGATTTCCGACAGGAAGCTGTCGGCCACCGGGTAGATCGCGCCGACGCCGATGCCCGTCAGGAACCGGCATGCGACCAGCATGTCGGCATTCACCGAGAACGCGCCGATCAGCGAAAACGCGCTGTACCAGACGAGCGTCATCAGGAACGCCTTGCGCCGGCCGATGCGGTCGGCGAGGCTGCCGAGACACATCGCGCCGACGAACATCCCGATGAATGCCGACGCCAGCAGCAGCTTGAAATCGGCGCTTTGCCGGCTCAGCCCGTATTCGTTCTGCAGCGCGGAGCCGATCGTGCTGACGAGGAAGATCTCGTACATGTCGAAGAACAGCCCGATGCCGATCACCCAGACGACGAACCGGTGCAGCGCACCGACCGGCAGGTCGTCCATGAATTCGCCGAGCGTGATGCCGCGGGCGGGCAGGGCCGTCGCATCGGCGCCGGTTCGGGCCGCGGGCGGTACGGCGGACGCGGGGCCGCCCGCGGTGCCGCCAAGGTCGAGGGAATGGCTGGTCATCGTGTCTCCTGATTATCGATTTGCCGTGGCGCGACGCCCGGCCGTTCGCGGCCGGCCGGGCGGGCACGGTTGCGCGACACGACCCACGTGCCCGCCAGGCCCGCGAAAGGCCGGATGCGCGGGTGGCGCCGATCGTCCGAAACATGGTGGGCGAATTTGCGCGACGCGATAATTGCGGATGCTTCAAGCCTCCTTTCCTGCGCAGAAAGGCTGGGAAACGCCCGTGGGACGGGCGTCGGATGTGAGGCGGGCTGCGGCGGCAAAGGTCAGGGCAGGGAAAACCATGTGCCGCGTTGCGCGTATTCGGCAATCGTTCATGCCGTACCGTGCGGTTCGATATCCGCAGGGGCTGGCCGGCGCCGCACGACCGAGCGGTGGCCGCTGGCTCTTGCATTCGTCAGCGTTTATCGGTCGGTGACGCACGGGATGCGTGTCGCTGGCGCTCATGCGTTCATTCGCTCATTGCGACGCGCACGGATCGGAACGTCCGGTCGTCGCCGTCGCCGTGGCACCTGCAGCGACATCGGTGTCGGTCCGGACGTCGGCCCGTTCATGCCGCACCGTATCCGACGCAACCGCCTGCAGCTTCACCGCCATGTCCGGCGTGATGCCGAGCTCCGCGGCCGCTTGCTCCCGCGGACCCAAGGTGCGCACGTCGATGCCGGCAATCTGCTGGAACAGCACGAGCGCGCTCAGGTACGCGCCCGGCACGCCCGGATGCAGATAGTCGGGCCGCGAGATTGGCGGGTCGTTCTGCGCGCGCATGCCGTACCACAGCAGCGGCGCGCCGGACGGCGCATACGGATCGGGATCGGCGACGCCGGTCGCCCATGCGCGCTGCCATGCGCGGCCGACCGGCGCGACGGCAACGATCGACGGATCGGTCCGGCGTGCATGCTCGAATGCATCGCGATACGCGGCGACAAGATCGGCGAGACGATCGAGGTAGCGCGCGCGGAAACCGTCGCTGCCCGGCTCGCCGGCGAGGGCTTTCGCGCGATCGGCGCTCGGCCAGGTCTCATACAGATAGATGCGCGCTTGCGGCGCCACCGCGCGAATGCCGCGCGCGAGCTTCGCGACGCTCGCGCAGAAGCCGCGCGGATCGCTCGCGCGGCTGTGCGTGAACGCGAACGGCAGCGGCTTTGCGCTCAGTTCCTGCAGCACGACCGCATCCCATGTTGGCCGGTCGATCACGTCCGATGCAACGCGGTCGTGTTTTGCGAGACTCGTCGCCGACATCGCCTCCAGATGGACGTCATAGTCGAGCCCGGCTTCGACGGCAAAATGCGCGAAGATGCCCGGAATCCCGCCCCACGGGCCCGGCTCGCGTTCCGCGCGGGCGCCGGTCTGCCCGACGTTTTCGTCGACGACCTGCGCGGTGCCGTCGGTCGCCGGGCCGCCGGCACGCATCGCGCCGTACGAACGCACGGGGGTGTAACGGCCGTGCGTGAGGCTGTCGCCGACGAACAGGATGCGTTGCGGCGTGCGCGTTGCCGGTACGGGCGACCCGCCCGGCAAGTCCGTGGCAGCCGTGGCCCCGGCAGCCGCAGCCGGTCCGACAACCAGCAATGCCGCGACGCACGTCAGCGCGCAACGCGTGATGAGGCAGCAGAACGAGGGCATGGCGGGCATTTCGGTCATCGCGGGGTTCCGGAAGGACGCGTGGCCGCAGTATTTCACGAAGCGGTTCGACGGGACATATCCCGTTCGGCGGACTTGGATGCGGTTTCCCGGTCCGCTATCCTGAGCGCTGAGCTTTTGAACCGCCGGCCCGCCGGCCCCTACGTGCCACCCGCCGCACGCTTCCCGTTTGCGTTCACGCCGCCCACAGGAGACGCACGACATGATTCCCTCGACCGACAACCGGACGCTGTTGCGCACGCTCGGCATCCGCACCCCGATCATCCAGGCGCCGATGGCCGGCGTCAGCACGCCCGCGCTGGCGGCTGCCGTATCGAACGCGGGCGGGCTCGGCTCGCTCGGCGTCGGCGCGACGAACGCCGACGGCGCGCGCAAGATGATCCGCGACACGCGCGCGCTCACCGACAAGCCGTTCAACATCAACCTGTTCTGCCATCAGCCGGCCCGCGCCGACGCAGCCGTCGAGCGCGCGTGGCTCGACTGGCTCGCGCCGGCCTTCCGCGAACAGGGCGCGACGGCGCCGGCGTCGCTGTCCGAGATCTACACGAGCTTCGTCGAGGACGATGCGATGCTCGCGATGCTGGTCGAAGAAAAACCGGCGGTCGTGAGCTTTCATTTCGGGTTGCCGTCCGATGAGGCCATCGCCGTGCTGAAGCGCGCGGGCATCACGCTGTTCGCGTCCGCGACGCATCCCGACGAAGCCCGGCAGATCGCCGCGGCCGGCATCGATGCGATCGTCGCGCAGGGCATCGAGGCCGGCGGACACCGTGGCGTATTCGACTCGACGGTTCACGACGATCGGCTCGGCACGTTCGCGCTGACGCGCCTGATCGTGCGCGACTGCGCGCTGCCGGTGATCGCCGCCGGCGGCATCATGGACGGCGACGGCATCGCCGCCGCGCTCGCGCTCGGCGCGCAGGCCGCGCAGCTCGGCACGGCCTTCGTCGCGTGCCCGGAGACGTCGATCGACGACGGCTATCGCCGCGCGATCCTCGGCGACGCGGCGCGCCGCACGACCTTCACGGCTGCAATTTCCGGCCGGATCGCGCGCGGCATCGCGAACCGGCTGACCGCGCTCGGCGACGACCCGCACGCGCCGGCCACGCCGGCCTATCCGATCGCATATGACGCCGGCAAGGCGCTGCATGCGGCAGCGAAGGCGAAAGGCGAGTTCGGCTACGGCGCGCAGTGGGCCGGGCAGGCGGCGCCGCTCGTCCGGTCGCTGCCGGCGGCCGAGCTGTTCGCGACGCTCGAGCGCGAGACGCGGACGGCCATTGCACGGTTGCAGCACGCGCTGGACTGATTCACCGGCCACGCGCCGCGCCGCGACGCGCATCGCCGGCCACAAAATTTCAATGTTCCGTATCCGCGCGCGGCGCGGATACATTGCGATACAACGCGTCGGCCCACGCCCGCTATAAAGCTGACATGACCGCTTGAGGAGCACGACATGTCTGCTACATGGTTCAACGGATCCTGCCATTGCGGCGCCGTGAAATTCGAAGTCCGGACCGCGCTTGCGCCGGCGGTTCGCTGCAACTGCAGCCTTTGCCGCCGTCGCGGCGCGCTGATGAGCCCGATGTTCGCCGTGGCCGACCTGAAGATCGTCGAAGGCGAGGGCGCACTGACGACCTACCGATTCAACACGCGCACGGCCCGCCATTATTTCTGCAGCCGGTGCGGCGTCTATCCGTTCCATCAGACGCGCAAGGATCCCGCGTGCTGGCGCGTCAATCTCGGCTGCCTCGAAGGCGTCGATCCGTATGCGCTCGATGCCGCGGTCGCCGACGGGGCAAGCCTTTCCGTCGTGGAGGACGCATGAAGCGCTGGCTGATGATCCTGCTGTTCGCCGCGGGCGGCCTCGCGACCGAAATCACGCATCCGGTACAGTGTTCGCTGCTGTCGATCAGCCGGCAGCGAACCGGCGATCGGCGCGGTCGAAACGACGGCGGGCGAGACTGAGCGCGCGCCGGCGCCGGGGGTATCGCATCCTGTTGATCGGAAACGATAATCATGCTTCCGATAAGATCGCACGCGATATATAATGCGTTCATCTGCGACACGCACCCGTGTCGATGGAGGACGCTCATGAAACCGACCGACGCACCATCGCCCGCCACGCCGAAACTGTCCGAGTTCCTGTGTTTTGCGATCTACTCGACGAACCTCGCATTCGGCAAGGCCTACAAGCCGATCCTCGAAGAACTCGGCCTCACTTACACGCAATACATCACGATCATTGCGCTGTGGGAGGAGGGCAACCAGACGGTCGGGCAACTCGGCGAAAAGCTGTTCCTCGAATCGAACACGCTGACGCCGATCCTGAAGAAGCTCGAGGCGATGGGCTATCTGGAGCGGCACCGCGATCCGTCGGACGAGCGCCAGGTGCTCGTGAGCCTGACGAAAAGCGGCCGCCGTGTGCGCGAGAAGGGGCTCGACATGGACCTCGTCGAAGCCACCGGGTTGAAACCCGACGAATTCGCGAAGATGCAGAAGGCGATCGTCACGCTGCGCGGCAACCTGATCGATTCGATCGACGAATAGACGAATAAGCGTCGGCTCGCTGTCGAGCCGGCGACGCGATTGCGGCCGGCTCCCTCCGCCATTTCCAGCCACTTTCATCCATTTCCGGCCGTCAGGACCGATGCGCCGCCGCGGCCGATCCCTTACTGCTGGCCCGTCCCGGTCTCCTCGCGCCCGAGCACCAGCAAATGCATGTCGCGACGCATCACGAAGCCGAGTGCCCGATAGCGCTCGATCGCGACGTGATTCGACGTGAGCACGTGCAGGAACGGCGTTTCCGCGCGTGCGCGGATGGTCGCAATCAATGACAGGATCAGTCCGGCCGCGAGGCCCTGGCCCCGAAACGCGGGATCCACGCACACGGCGCTGATCTCCGCATGGCCGCCGGCTCTCAATCGCTGACCGGCCATCGCCACGAGCCGGCCCTGCCTGCGTACACCGAGATAGCCGCCGAATTCGATCGTGCGCGGGCCGAACGGGCCCGGTTCCGTCGCCGAGATCAGTTCAAGCATCTCCGGCACATCGGCTTCGGTCAGCCCGACATGCTCGAAAGGATGCGCGCCGTCGAGCGTTCCTTGCCAGATCATCTGATGCAGCATCGCACGCCAGACCACGGAAAAACCGGCCGGCGTCGCGATCTCGTCCGGCGTGACCAGTGCCGCCGGTCCGTGCGCGTCGATCAGTGCGCGCAACGCGTCGAACGCAGCCGGGCTGCGGTCGGCCATGCCGGCAAACGGCGCGATCGCGGGAGGAAACCGGCGTGCAAGCGCGTCGCCGAGTGCAAAACGATGCTGCTCGCCCGCGAGCGCATGCCATACGGCGTTGTCGAGCGGATGCGATCCGCCTGCTGCCTGCCCGGTCGTTGCTTCCCGCATCGCCTGCTCCTTGATTGAAGGCCGTCCGTCGCACAGCATAGACGCGATCGCCCGCGCAGGTTGCAGACGAACAAAAGCGCATACGATTAAATCGCATGCGCTTTATTTGACGGGCGGTGTCGCCGATTTCGCTGGCGACGCTCAATGCCCGAAATAGATCGAGCGCTCGGCCGTGCGAATGGCGCTGTGAATCACGCTGCGACTGCCGGTCTGCGTCGCGCCGTCGGCGTTGCTGCCATAACCGGCTGCCCGGGTGTCGGCCGCCGTCGCGTCGCTGTCGCGAACCCGCTTCAGCGCCGCCTGCAGGTTGTCCGGATAGTTCGGATCGTTCGGGCGATTCGGCAGAAAGCCGGCCTGCTGGAGCGCGGCCAGCTCCGCCCGCACTTGCGCACGCGTCACAGTGCTGTCGGTCGCGAAGGCCGGTGCGGCAACGGAAGCCGACACGGCGACGAGCAAGGCTGCAATCAGTTGGGTCTTCATCATTTACCTCGATGGAAAAGGGTGTATTCAGGGTTGCGTGCGCACGCCGGCAGGCGGCGCCGATCGCGGTTTCGTTCAATGGCCGAAGTAGATCGAGCGCTCGGCGATACGTGTGGCGGGACGGCTGCCCGACTGCGTGACGGCTGCGGCGTCGCTGCCATAAGCGGACGTCGCCGTATCGGCCGCGACGGTGTCGTTCACGTGGATCCGCGTCAGCGCTGCCTGCAGGTCGTCCGGATAGTGCGGATCGTTCGCGCGGCCCGGCACGTAGCCGGCTTGCTGCAGCTGAACGAGTTCGGCCTGCACTTGTGCACGCGTCACGACGGCTTCATTGGCAAAGGCCGGCGCGGCAACGGCAGCGGACACGGCGACGAGCAGGGCAGCGATCAGTTGGGTTTTCATCATTGACCTCGACAGGAAAAGGGCAGGACATTCGGGTGGGCAGCACGTGGCCGCCCGGTGCAAAGTTCAGGCGATGCGGATCTCGACGTCGATGTTGCCGCGCGTCGCCTTCGAATACGGGCAGGTCTGATGCGCGGTGTCGACGATCTGCTGCACGACCTCGTGATCGAGACCCGGTACGCTCACGTTCAGGCGGGCCTGCAGGAAGTACGCGTTGCCGCCCATGCCCAGGTCCACTTCGGCGTCGACCGCGAGATCGGCCGGCAGCGTGACCTTCGCCGCACGTGCCGCGAGCTGCATCGCGCCGATGAAGCAGGCCGACCAGCCGGCCGCGAACAATTGTTCCGGGTTGGTGCCGGTGCCGGCGCTGCCCGGCGACGACAGCTGGATGTCGAGGCGGCCGTCGGAACTGCGGGCAGCGCCGTCGCGGCCGCCGGAAGTCGTGTGCGTCTTGCCCGTGTACAGCACTTTTTCGATCTTGCTCATCGTTCACTCCGTCAGTTTGGAAGGTTTTCCTCAGATGCGATTCGATCGCATGCGATGCAGTTTCGTCGAGACGCCCCCACCAGTCAAGCGGATTCGATTAAATCGGATGCGATATTTTGTATTGCAATGTATCTGGATCGTGTACAGCCTCGCGAGGCAAGGTTCTCCGACGATCCATCCCTTATATTCAAAAGATGTTGCGGGCGGAAAATCTCGCGACGGGCAGGGCGGACGCCCGTCGGAATGGCCGTCGTCCCGGCGGCGACAACCCGGTTACGCCGGACGCATTTCGGCGATCACGACCAGGATCACGGCCGCGTCGGCCGGCAACTGGCGCTGGGAGAATGCCGAGCGTGCGTGTCCTGCCTTGTCGCCGAGCACGGCGGCGAAGAGGTCGGAGGCACCGTCGATCACAGCCGGTTGACCGTAGAAGCCGTCGGTCGACGCGACGTGACCCTCGACCCGCACGATGTGATGCAGGCGGTCGAACCCGCCCAGGTGCTTTCTGATCTGCGCGAGCACGTTCAGCGCCGCGAGCTGCGCCGCGTGCCTTCCGTCATCGACGCTCAGGTGTTCGCCGACGCGCCCCGTATAGGCCACCTTGCCGTCGACGAGCGGCAGTTGTCCGGAAACGAACAACAGGTTGCCGGCTTCGCTGACGGCCGTGTAGCTGCCGAGCGGTTGCGGCGGTTCGGGTAGCGTGAAGCCGAGCTCGGCCAGCTTCTGTTCGATCGTCATGGCATTCTCCTGCAGGGATGATTGTCGGGTCGGCCGCAGCGTGGAAGCGTCGCGCGCCGGGGTCTCTGTCGGTCACTCTAGTGACGCGGCCGGGGCCGGTAAATATCGTTCGCGCAATTGATTCGACACACGATGTAACGAATCGCGCGCGGCATGAAACGGCGCGAACGCGTGCCGGCACCGCCGCCCGGTGCCGCCCGGTGACGCCTGTCGCGCGCGTCGCTCCGCTGGTTTCCCGCCCCGGATTCATGCACACTCGTTGCTTCGACGTCCCGCGACGAAAACACCGGTCGCCGGCGGACCGGAAGCACGAAGTCGCGTCGCAGGCGCTCGCCGGGCTCACCGTCTTGCGACCGAGCCGCGCACCGGCCACGGCAGGAACCCCCATGCAAAGAAAATTCGACGACCTGCTGCTCGGCAGCATCGAGCTGTTCTGCCTGGCAGCCGAACTCGGCAGCTTCACGCTCGCCGCGACGGCTGCGAGCGTCACGCCGGCCGCGGTCAGCCGGTCGGTCGCGCGGCTCGAGGAGCGTCTCGGCGTACGCCTGTTCGTACGGACGACGCGGCAGATCCGCCTGACCGATTCCGGGCGGCGCTATTTCGAGCAATGCCGCGATGCGTTGTCGCAGCTCGTCGATGCGGAGCGCGAAGCGACGGGCCAGCAGGCAACGCCGGCCGGCGTGCTGCGCATCAGCATGCCGACGCCGTACGGACACTATCGCGTGCTCCCACTACTGCCCGCGTTCCGCGCGCGATACCCGGACGTGCGCGTCGAAACGCATCTGAGCAACCGCAACATCGATTTCGCCGAGGAGGGCTTCGACCTTGCGATCCGCGGCCGCGAGCCGGCGGATTCGAGCCTGGTCGCGCGCAAGCTGGAGGACGCGGAACTCGTCGTCGTCGCGACACCCGGCTACCTGAAGCGCGCCGGCGTGCCGGGCGCCATCGACGATCTGCACGCGCACGAATGCATCCAGTTCGAGCTCCCGAGCAGCGGCCGGCCGATTCCGTGGTCGTTCAACGACGGTGCTGCGGAAATCGACGTCGCGACGACCGGCGGCTACGGCACCTCGGGCGACGTCCTCGCCGGCGTCACGCTGGCACGCAGCGGCGCGGGCCTGTTCCAGACTTATCGCTTCATCGTCGAACGGGATCTGCGGGAGGGCACGCTCACGGAGGTGTTGTCCGCCCAGGGCGGGCGGTCGCGGCCGTTCATGCTGCTGTATCCGCATGCGCGCTATCTGTCGTCGCGCGTGCGCGTCTTCGTCGACTTTCTCGTCGAACATCTGGAACAGGCGCCCGGCAAGCGGGCGCGCTAACCGCGTCCCGCCATGCCGGCAACGGCGCGAGGCGCGAACGGCTCGGCGGCGCCGCTACCGGGCCGCCACGCGCCATCCGCGCCGCTGCAGCCTCACATCTTCACCGCTCAGTGCCCGGCGCTCTGGCCGCCATCCACGTGCAGGATCTCGCCGGTGACGAACGGCGCCGAATCGAGATACAGGATCGCACCGACGATGTCGCTCATCTCGCCCATCCGGCCGACCGGATGCAGCGATGCGAGCGTCGCGTGCGTGTCGGGTGCATGCATCGGCGACTTGATGATGCCGGGGGACACGGCGTTCACGCGAATGCCGGCCTTCGCGTACTCGATCGCGAGCGACTTCGTCGCCGCATTGAGTCCGCCTTTCGTCAGCGATGCGAGCACCGACGGCACGTTGCTGTTCGCGTGGTCGACGAGGCTCGTCGTGATGCTGACCACGTGTCCGCCGCCGTGCCGCTGCATCGCCGCGATCGCGCGCTGCGTAACGTGGAAGAAGCCGTCCAGGTTCACGCGGGTGATGGCCGCATAGTCGTCCGCGGTGTATTGCGTGAACGGCTTCGCGATGAAAACGCCGGCGTTGTTGACCAGCGTGTCGACCCGGCCGAAGCGCTCGATTGCCGTGTCGACCACGCGCCGCGCGACGGCCGGGTCGCCGATGTCGCCCGCGACGGTGACGCGATCGGGATCGTCCGACGGCCCGATCGAACGGGACGTCGCGACCACCCGATGGCCCTGGGTGCGGAATGCGCTGACCGTCTCGGCGCCGATGCCTTGCGATGCGCCGGTGACGATGATGACTTTGGATGTGCTCATGATATGCCTCGACAGGTGATTGGTTTTCGGCTTCAGCGCCGACCGGATCGATCAATCCGATGGACCGGACTCTAGGCGCGTCGGGCCGGAGTTCGAACACCCACCGTGGACCAACAGTCTTGCGTCGCGGGAACAAATGCGGGGAAGAGCGCGGACGGCCGCAGCGGCGAGCGGTGCGGCGGGGGTGAATCGACGCAGCCACCAACGAGCCGGCATTTGCGGACGATCCCGTGCGTCGAATCGTCATGAATTCCGGGGTTTGCGCGGTGAAGTTCTGCGAATGCTGCGCGCCGGTTTGCTCGAACGCATCTGGCACTTTGGTTTTCTATCGAAAGTATCTGGATAACTTTTCTTATCACAATAGTCTTATTTTTAATTCAAACTACCGGATCCGAAAACGCGCGTGACCGAACCGTCATACGCGTCGCCGGACAGCGCCCAAAGCGGATCAGGGCAGGGCATGCCGCCGCACGCGCCTGCTCGGTGCGCTATCCGGCACTCCGAACACGGCCAAAACTGGCACAATCCTGCCCATATCCGTAGATGCAGCCCGATATCGCCCGGCGGCGGACGACTCCGATCCGCTCATACCGGACGCTCGCTTCGGCCGGTGCAGCATCTGCACACGCGCAGGAGCGCGCGAGCGCCGGCACGGCGACTGCACGGGTGCGCCGCCGAACGGCCGGCGCGGGATGCGAATCTCGCGGCATGCCTGGTGCTGCGTGGCGAGATGAACGTTAGCGGGCGGGGCGGCTCGATACATCCGGTTTCGGGCTGCCAAGGCGACGCTCCGCACCTGACGGCGCATATTCGCGCCGCATGCATCGCACCGTGAAGCAGGCCGCAATCAAACCACTTTCCATGCACGCGTTGAACACACTGCACGAACAGGTCGAAAAATTCAGGGAATGGGCGGCGCTATACCCGGCCCGCCAGCGAAGCGCCGAATGGGAGTGCGAGTACGGCCATTGGGAGGCGCTGTGGGACGCGTCGCTTGCCGTCGTCGACTCGCTTGCGCCGGACGCCTGGACCGCAACCGCGTGCGCCGATCTGCTTTACGCAATTGCACGCGACCACGCACTGGAACACATTTCGAACATGCTCTGGACGCAACCGGACGCATTGCTGGCGCTCGCGCGCGCCTCGATCGATGCGTCGGAGCCGGACGCGAGATGGCAGATGGCCGCGCGACTCGGCGGGCTGGGCTCGCATGCTGCGGAGGCCGAAGCGCTGCTGTTGCGCCTGGTGGACGACGAAGACGAATATGTGCGCCGGCGCGCGTTGCTTGCGCTGGGCGCTCTGAAGTCCGTTCATGCGGAAGCGCTCGCGGAACGCGCATGGCACACCGGCCACGAATATCAGCGGATTGCCGCGTTGTGGGTGCTCAAGGGCATCAAATCCGGCAAGCTGGCGCAGTACGTGAAGCTGGCCGAGGAAGACGGTCGGGAATACGTCGTCCGAAACGCGCGGGACGTGATGAATGCGGGTTGAACGCCGCCGCATTGTGGGCAGCCGGCGATCAACCTACAGGCCAAAACACGACAT
>NZ_CAJPGQ010000008.1:0-194252 GCF_905339595.1 Burkholderia sp. BCC1977 | reverse complement strand
TCGTCTTCGCGTTGATCTGCTTCAGGCCGCCCGACGAACCGATACCTTGGTAGTTCACCTTCGCGCCGCCCGCCTTCTTGTACGCATCGGCCCACTTTGCATAAATCGGTGCTGCAAAAGTGCTGCCTGCGCCCGTGATATCCGCAGCGTGAGCACTGACGGCAACAAGCGCCAGGGTGCAGGAAACCAGGAACCGGATGTTCATGTAACGCCTCCGTTCTTCTGCCGCCATGCTGGCCCGAAAGCCAGCGCTGGGTCAGAAGTCTGACTTGTCGAGTTGAATTCGCCGACCGTTGCTCGGCAATGCATGTCGATTGACTGCGGCAGTGATCTTCTGCCGATTGCTTTCGAAAACGGTGAGCAATTGCGTGGGCGCAGCAGTCTCTGCACCAAGCTTTTCTCGAATGATGTCCGCCGGGAGTTTGATTGCAACGTACCCCCAACCCGGGCCGTAGGCAGAGAAGGAAAGGCTCAGATCGTCGTCGACGATCGGGGATGTCAGACAGATGGCGGAGCCGGTCATGGTGTGCGGTAAGTGATCTCGTTTCGATGCGTGCTAGGAGTATTGCATGTCGCCGTGAAAACTCAAGGAGACTGCAATTGCGCGATCCGCCAGGTTCAGGGCCCGTCACTTGCGACGATCGAGGCCAACGCTCGATCGCCATCGCGTTGGGCGCTGCCTTCGGTGGAAAAGATGTCGCGACTGTATGCGATCAGTTTGAAGCCGCATCCCGTGGAGCGAGGAACCGTGATGCCCCAGTGCCAGCCGCCATCTTGATGGAATATGTGGAGGACCGGGGAAGTTTGGCTCGGCGCTGATGAAGAAGTCGTCATGGCGTGCTCTCCCGTCATGGTGCGACCGTGAAGCGAGTCCATGGAAGCAAGAGCCCAGTCTACGGCGCTATTGCTGCACCGCAATATCCGGGTTTTTGTGGAGATGCCAGTGTGTCGAGCGCCACAATTTTGAAATACAAATATGCGCCGCCGGAGTTGACTGGCATATTGATGTGACGATTATGATTTTTTCGGAGGCTTCATGGATCGCAGTTCGCTTGTGTGGGCGGGGGTACCGCATAACAGCGATGGAGTCGTGTTTCAGATTCGGGTCGGCCGCGGGCTCCAGCGTTTTCATATTCCCCGGTTGATTCTCGAGAAGGCGTTCGACCTTGAGCGACTGGCATCCGACGCACGACAGCTTGAATGCTTTTACGAGCACTCGGCCCCGATCCTGGCAGTCGCCCGGAAGACGCGCTCAAATGCCAAAGCCGATACGGTTTCGCTGAATGTTTCCGATTTTGTACGCACGGGCCACGCGCGGACCGGGCAGGATTCCTGGGCGGCGACACGACGAGCGTCGTAGGGGGATAAGCGTGCGGCGTGCCCGGTTTTAAAAAGGACGGGCGTAGGTCCTGGCGTCACTTTCCGTGCTGCGTGTTGTCAGGTAACGCGCAGGTCGTGCTGCATCATCGGAGCGACGTCTGCAGGTACGGCGGTGGGTTGGGTATTCATGTGACGCGTAACGGTCGCGTCGGCTACGTTCGTCAAATGTTGTCCATGCGCCAACGTCGCGGCGTCACGCCGGTGAGGCGCGTAAATGTTCTCGTGAAGTGGCTGTGGTCGGCGAAGCCGCACGCATCCGAGATCATTTGCAGGGGCATGGACGATGTGCGCATGTACATCATGGCTCGCTCGATGCGCTGATCGATCAGCCAGCGGTGGGGCGGCAACCCGGTGGTCTGATGAAAGGCTTTGACAAAATGGCCGCGAGACAGGCCGCACGCTTTTGCCACATCGGCAATCGAGATGTTCCCGGTAAGGTGTTCGAGAAGCAGTCCTTTCGCCATGCGCGCCTGCCACGCAGTGAGTTTGCAGGTCGACTTCTCCCGCCGCTCACTGACGCCGCCGTACAGACGCGCGACATGCGCCTGGAAGGCGAGCGCGACGTGGTCGATGAAAAGCCGAGACGCATGCTCGGGCCGTGCTAACGCGGGGAGCAGGGCCTGGCCCAGGCGATGGATGATCGGATCCGTCGCACTCAAATGCGGTGGCAAGTAAAGCTGCGGTCGCTGCCTGCCCCCGATTTCATCGACTGTCTCCTCCAGCGTTCGGCGAGGGAGGTGAAAATGGATGCAGTCGAACGCCCCCTTCAGGTCGGAAACCCATCTGCGATCGAGGTCATGAATCGTGACGGTCCCTGCTTCATAGGGGACGAAACGGGCGACACGTCCGTCAAGCCACAATTCCTGTTCGCCGAACGCGCGCAATTGCAACACGATGAGATCGGCGTCTTCAAGTTCGTATGGCGCAGTTCGGCCAATATTTCTACGAGACGTCTTCAGCCGACTGATGCCGACCTGTGCATGCGGCAATGTTTGCGTGACCACGCTTTGCCTGAGGTCGGCCGGCATGAAATCCGATGACGCGTTATCCGACTGTGCGGCGGCCATAAATCCGTGGGTACGTAGGGAATCTGGTAGCGAAGTATACCAAGCGAAATTTGGCGTGGTGTCCGTCGTGTTCGGCACCTTGCCCCCTGAAAGGCAGCGGCGGATCACAAGGAAGTCGGGCGTACGTCCTGGCGCGGCTTCGGGCACCGAACCTTGTCAGTCGAGGTGCAGGTAGAGCTGCATCATCGCCCCCTCTCCGTCAGCAAACGGCGCGCCGCTCGACCGATCCCACGCACGTACTGCCCCGCCCTCACAGCACCGGCAACACCGCGCGGATATGCTCGGCGAACGCCGTCGTCAGATGCGATGGCCGCTTCCGGTCGAACCGCAGCGTAATGCCCACCGCCGGCAACGGCGGCAGCCCGCGATCGCCGGCGAGGATCGCCAGATCCGCCGGCACCGCCGTTTGCGTCATCACCGCGAACGCCTGCCCCGAACGCACCAGCGCGATCAGCCCCGCGAGGCTGCTGCTCGCATAGGCGACGCGATAATCGCGGCCCGCGCGATGCAACGCGTCGCACGCCGCGATGTGATCGAGCGTGTCGGGATCGGACAGCGCGAGCGGCAACGGCTCGAACCGCGCGGCATCGAGCCCCGGATAACCGATCCAGACCAGTTGCTCGCGGCGAATGAAATCGTCGCTCGAATCGTCGTCTGGCACCGAGATCATCGCCAGATCGACTGCCCGCTTGTCGAGTTGTTCGAGCAGCCGCGGCGTCGGCCCGCATACGACCTCGACGATCGCCTGCGGATGCTGGCTCGAGAACTGCCGCAGCAGCGACGGCAGGAACACGGCCGCGTAATCGTCAGGACAACCGAACCGGATGGTGCCCGACAGCCCGGTACCGCACAGGTCGGCCATCGCCTCGTCGTGCTGCCGCAGGATGCGCTGCGCGTGCACGAGCAGCCGCTCACCGGGATGCGTCAGCACCACGCCGCGGCCGGTGCGCTGGAACAACGGCTGGTCGACGCTCTCCTCGAGCCGTCGCATCTGCTGGCTCAGCGCGGACTGCGTGCGGCCGACCCGCGCCGCCGCGCGGCTCAGCGAGCGCACCTCGGCGATCACGACGAACGAGCGCAACAGGTCGATTTCAAGCGAGCGTCCCAAGGTATTAGCTCCTTTTCTACCTTGCATAAGCACTATTCGTTTCCATAAAACCAGACCGGCACCTAGACTGCAAGCGATCCTTGGCCCTTGTCCGGAGAAGCCCGATGTCCCTGAACGACGACGCAACCTTCTGGCACAACGCCAGGCAGCACCTGATCCGCTACGGCGGCACGTTCGAGCCGATCATCATCGAGCGCGCGCAAGGCAGCTTCGTCTACGACGCGGACGGCCGCGCGATCCTCGATTTCACGTCGGGTCAGATGAGCGCGGTGCTCGGGCACAGCCATCCGGAGATCGTGTCCGTGATCGGCGAATACGCGGGCAAGCTCGATCACCTGTTCAGCGGGATGCTGTCGCGCCCCGTCGTCGACCTCGCGACGCGCCTCGCCGACATCACGCCGCCGGGGCTCGATCGCGCGCTGCTGCTGAGCACCGGCGCGGAATCGAACGAAGCGGCGATCCGGATGGCGAAGCTCGTCACCGGCAAGTACGAGATCGTCGGCTTCGCGCAGTCGTGGCACGGGATGACGGGCGCGGCGGCGTCCGCCACGTACAGCGCCGGCCGCAAGGGCGTCGGCCCGGCCGCCGTCGGCTCGTTCGCGATTCCGGCGCCGTTCACGTACCGGCCGCGCTTCGAGCGCAACGGCACCTACGACTATCTCGCCGAACTCGACTACGCATTCGACCTGATCGATCGCCAGTCGAGCGGCAACCTCGCCGCGTTCATCGCGGAGCCGATCCTCAGTTCAGGCGGCATCATCGAACTGCCGGAAGGCTACATGGCCGCGCTCAAGCGCAAGTGCGAGGCGCGCGGGATGCTGCTGATCCTCGACGAAGCGCAAACCGGCGTCGGGCGCACCGGCACGATGTTCGCGTGCCAGCGCGACGGCGTGACGCCCGACATCCTCACGCTGTCGAAGACGCTCGGCGCCGGGCTGCCGCTCGCCGCAATCGTCACGTCCGCCCAGATCGAGGAACGCGCGCACGAGCTCGGCTACCTGTTCTATACGACGCACGTGTCGGATCCGCTGCCGGCCGCGGTCGGCCTGCGCGTGCTCGACGTGGTGCAGCGCGACGGCCTCGTCGAGCGGGCGAACGTGATGGGCGACCGGCTCCGGCGCGGGCTGCTCGACCTGATGGAACGCTTCGACTGCATCGGCGACGTGCGCGGGCGCGGCTTGCTGCTCGGCGTCGAGATCGTCAAGGATCGACGGACGAAGGAACCGGCGGACGGACTCGGCGCGAAGATCACGCGCGAGTGCATGAACCTCGGGCTCAGCATGAACATCGTGCAGTTACCGGGCATGGGCGGCGTGTTCCGGATCGCGCCGCCGCTGACCGTCAGCGAAGCGGAAATCGATCTCGGGCTGTCGCTGCTCGAGCAGGCGATCCGGCGCGCGCTGTAACGGAACGCCACGCGCAACGGCACCCGCACACAGCGGGCGGCAAGATTCGGGCAGGACCAGGCGTGCCGCACCGCGCGCGTCGGAGCCTAGTCACGTCGCCCGGCCCGAAACACGCTGCGCAATTCGTCGTGATTGTGTACGTTGAGCCGGCGATAGATCTTGCGAACATGATCGACGACCGTGCTGTCGCGCAGCGCGAAGTCACGCGCGATCTCGCTGTGCGAGCGGCCCAGCACGAGCTGCACACAGAGTTCGCGTTGTCGCTCGGTCAGGCCGAACGCAAAACCGAGTCGTTCGACCATCAGCCTGAGCGGCGGAAAGTGTTCGATATGGATCACGATCGCGGCATCGCGTTGCAACGCGGCCGCATCGGTACATCGATAGGCCTTGAAGCGGAAACGCCCCGCCTGGTTGCGACGCTCGAGCGTCGCAGGCGGTGCCGGGTAGCCGAGCCAGATCCGGTTGAGGTTCGACCGCAACGGTGCGAGCCAGTCCGGCAAGCGTTCGTGACGGAAGAACGCGAGCGGCTCGCCGGTCGCGAGCGACAGCATCCGGATGCTGTCCGCGTTGTGCAGCAGCAGCCGGCCTTCGTTATCGACCACCATGATCGCGGACTCGCCGCATTCCGATTCGTGCAGCGTCGGCTGCACGGGCCGCGACAGCGCATGGGCAAGATGCCGTGCCACGGGTTCGATGTCGCGATGGTTCTGTTCCGAGAACGGACGACAGCCTGACGCGCGCGACAGCAGCAGGCTGCCCCAGCCGCGCGTGCCGTCCGTCGCGGTCAGCTCGAGACAGTGGCGCATCGACACCGGCCGCCACAGGTCCGCGTACATCTCGCTCGACAGCAGTGCCTCGTCGTAGTGCGCGCTGTTGTCGAAACCGCGTCCGCGGCGCATCGCATCGGAAAACGTGACGCCCAGTACCTCCTGCCGCTCGGTGTTGTGGATGTTCGCGAAATACGTCGGCAACAACGTGTAGACCACCTCGTTTTCGCTGCACACGTCCGACACTGCATAGTGTTCGTCCGCATAGAAGAACATGCCCCAATCGGCCCCGACGATGCGCCGGGTCGCCTCAATCACATGAGGAATGACGAGGTGCGGCTCGACGGCGAGCGAACAGAGCCGACGAATATGACTCGCAAGCGCGACGTGTTTGTCAGACATGAATCCGCTCCTCGAACATGCACCGGCTTCGCTCGCGGGGCGGGGCGAGACGCTCGACGTCACAGGTTCCGCGATCTCAGTCGAGTTTAGACATTCCACATGACAACGACGGCAATTACCCCCTTTCAAGAGGGCGTCAAAGCGGCATGCGGGTTCTATCCTTTCGCCATTCCGGCTGCATTTGCGTGACGAACCCACGGCTGCGTTCGGCATGCGGGATGTGTCACGCGCGATGCAAGTGCGGCGGAATGCTCCGATATTTGCGAAATACGCGGACGATGCGGAATCCGCGTCGATCGCGTCGTTGTTGTTGCATCGCTTTTTCATGTGAGGTGCCACGATGAAGAGCATGTACAAGGCGGCACTGGCCGCCGTCTGTGTGTTGGGTGCGTCGGGTCTCGCCCGGGCGCAGAACGAAGGCGCCGCGGCCACGGCAAGTACGCCGTCCGACTCGGCGATCAGCGCGACGTCGATGGGCAGCATGCCCAGCGCCGGTTCGCAAGCGGGGGCACCGGCCGGACTCACGCGCGCACAGGTCAAGGAGGAGTTCCTGCGTGTGCAGAAGTCGGGAGATCTCCAGCGTCTCAACGAGTTGTATGGCGGCGGCCAGTAGCAGTGAGTGTCCGGCCCGGCCATGGTCGCTCGTGTATCGGATGGGGAGCAGCGACGGCGCGACCGTGCATGGCCGACGACTGGACAGCGAGGAAACGCGCGCCCGGCAGCTTTTCGTGCCGAGCGCGATACGCTGGAAAGACAGGCCGCGATGAATGAAGAATGAGCCGCGCCCGCAACGCCGCTTCCGCGACCCGCGTACACTTCCGCTCACGTAACTGCGACGCGTGAGGCATCCGATGACGACAACGGCGAAGAACGTCGGCACGACCGACCACTGGCTCGTCGCGCGGCGCGATCAGGAAACCGGCATCGAAAGCCTGCATGCGCATTTCAACGGCCATGCGTACGACGCGCACGATCACGACGACATGCTCGTCGGCTTCACCGAACAAGGCGTGCAGCGTTTCCAGTGTCACCGGTCGCTGCATACCAGCGTGCCGGGCCGCGCGATCCTGATCGAACCGGGAGCGATACACGACGGCCATGCGCCCGAAGCCGGCGGCTTCACCTACGGGATGCTGTACCTGCCGCAAGCGTGGGTCGAACCTGCGGCGCGCCGGCTGGACCTGCCGGGTCTCGGCAGCGTCGAAGCCACGTTCGGCCATACGCTCGTCGACGATCGCAGCCTCGTCGACGCGATCCGGAATGCATTCTTTGCGATCCACGACAACGAAGGACGGCTCGCGCGCGACCAGACGCTCGACCGGCTGCTGACGCGGCTCGGTGGCGAACTGGGCGGCCCGCTCGCGCTGGCAAGCGGCGTGGTGACGCCTGCGATCGCGCGCGTGCGCGATCTGCTGCATGAACACATGGACGGCAACATCGGCCTCGACGAACTGGCCGGCGTCGCCGGGATCGACCGGTTCCGGCTGACGCGGATGTTCCAGCGCGCCTTCGGCACGTCGCCGCACGCGTACCTGGTGCGCTTGCGCCTGCGCGCCGCGCGCCGGTTGCTCGCGGCCGGCCGCACGCCAGCGCAGGCTGCCGCGGATGTCGGTTTCGCCGACCAGAGCCACCTGGGCCGCTGGTTCCGCCGCGCGTACCGGATGACGCCGGCCGCCTATCGGCGGATGTGCACAAACGTTCCAGACTGATCGCGCGCGGCATTCGATCATGAGCGCTTCAACGAGGAGCAATCATGTTCGATACGAAGGTGGCATTGATCGTGCGCGACGATCTCGCGGCGTGGCAGAAACTCAATGTGGTCGCGTTTCTCGCGACGGGCGTCGCGGCCGGCGCGCCCGACGCGCTCGGCGAGCCTTACGAGGATGCGGCCGGGAATCGCTACGGCCGCATGTTCGGCCAGCCGATGCTGGTGTTCGCGGCCGACCTGGATGGTCTGCAGGCCGCACACCGGCATGCGCTGTCGCGCGAGGTCAGGATCGTGCCGTACGTGCGCGCGATGTTCTCGACCGGGCACGACGCGGCCAACCGCGAAGTGTTTCGCGCCGAGGACGCGTCGAATCTCGATCTGGTCGGCCTTGCATTGCACGGGCCGAAGAAGGCCGTGGATAAAGCCGTGAAGGGTCTGGCGTTGCACGCGTAAGCGCATCATCCGGCTCGCCGCTGCCGGCCGCCGCCCTCTCCACCTGTCGCGCCCGGCCGAACCGTTCGCCGTGCTTGCTGGCCAGCCACACGCCGATCGCGACGACGACGATGCCGAGATAGGTCGTCACCGGAATCCGGTCGCCGAACATCCACGCGGCCCAGGTCAGCGTCACGGGCGGTTCGAGATAGACGAGGGTCGCCACGCGCGTCGCGGGCATGCGCTTGAGCAACGCCCACAGCGTCAGGTAAGCCATGAAGGTCGAGAACACCGTCAGCCACACAACGGACAACCACACGTTCGGCTGCGTCGGCACATGCAGATCGCCCGTGACGAGCCCGCACGCCGCGAACAGCACGAGACTCACGCACCCCTGCACGAACAGCGGCAGGAACAGACCGTCCTCGTTGCTGCGCGCGGTCGTGAGCGCACGCCGCCGCTGGTAGATCGTCGCGATCGACAGCCCCAGCGCGGACACCAGCGGCAGCATGTACATGACGATGCCGACCGATTCGGTCGGCAGCGCGTATTGCCCGCCGATCACGATGCCGACCCCGATGAATCCGAGCACGAGCCCGACCCACTGGCGCGCGCCGCTGCGCTCGCTGCCTTCGAACGTCGTCATCGCGGCCGTGATGAGCGGCTGCAATGCCGCGACGATCGCCGCGATGCCCGGCGGCAGGCCATGCTGGATCGCGACGTACACGCAGCTCAGGTAGAGAAACTGCGACAGGAAGCCGATCACCGCGTGATAGCGGATCTTTTCCAGCGTCAGGCGCCCGAGCCGCCGGTTCAGCACGATCGCCAGACAGAGCGTGACGAGCAGAAAACGCCAGAACAGCAGGTTGAACGCGCCGGCCGTCTCCGCACCGAGCTTGGCGCCGATGAAGCCGGAACTCCACGACAACACGAAAACGAGCTGGATCAGGAAAAGCTGCATGGGAACGTCGCCCCTCAGAACGTGGCCGTGGACGTGCGCGCGTCGCCCAGCTCTTCGAACCGGATCGGTTCGAGACCGAGGCGAAGGTACTGCATCGCGGCGTCGTCGCGGAGGCTGCGTTGCAGCCCCAGCCAGTTGACGACGGTGCGCGGGATACCGTCATCCGACGCGAGATGCCAGAATCCGTTGTCGTCCTCGCGCGTGTACGGGCAATGGAACGACAGCACCAGCGACATGCGCCGCCCTGCCTCGACCGGTTCGACGCCATGGAACAGCTTGCTGCCGTAGATCAGCAGCGCGTCGCCCGCGCGGCTCAAATCCGCCGTCTTCACATGCGCGCGCTCACGATCGTGCCGATCGAACGTCTCGGCAGTCGATTCGTAGAACAGAAAGTTTCCGCCCTCGTATTCGGATCGATCCGACAACACGATGTTCAGCACGAAACTGGTGCCGTCGGTGTGCCACATGCCCACCTGTTCCTTGTCGTCGCGCTCGCGCGTCGGGTAGTAATAGTTGAACTGCGAGCGTGCGTTGATCATCGGATACGGGATCAGCGGCGCGCCGGCCAGACGCGACAGCCGCAGCAGGAACCCGCGGTCGTGCATCATGTCGTCGATGAAGCGCGAGCGGTTCGTCACCGCACGCACCCGCTTCGAGATGATCCAGTTGCTGTTCGACGCGCTGTGTTCCAGCGTGCGGCCGATCTCGCGCAACGCGTGCACCGCTTCGTCGGAGAACAGCCCGCGCAGGCTGCACACCGCGTTCAGCGCGTTCGACTGCGTGCCGCGCATCGGCAGGTCGCGATAGCCGAGATCGTCCAGGTTGCGGCGATACCGCACCTGGTAGCCGTCGCGCAGGCAGTCGCTCGTCCAGCGCATCCGTTCCGCAACGGCAACCGCGTCTTCCGCGACGTTCGCGTCGCCGGCCAGCGAGGTCTGCAGCGCAAGCCTCACCCGATCGAACCCGCGCGCAAACACCGGCAGTGCATTTCCCTTGTCCATCGCATGCCTCGCTCTCGTCGTTGCGGCCCCGGGACCTGGCCCCTGGCCGCTAGCCTCTAGCCCTTGAACTGCGCAATCTGGTACACGACGCTGCCGTCCCCGCTGCGCAGCTCGTCGATCACCCGGCAGTTGCCGTGACTGCTGCGCACGCGGCGGAATTGCTCGGGCGTGTATTTCAGGCAGACGTTGGTAATCAGATGCCCGTCGACGCCGGCCTTCGATACAGGCTGCAGCGTGACCGCGACATGGAACTGATCGCCCAGCAGGTTCAGCCTGACGATCGACACGTCATGCTCGCCGTGCGGCTCGAAGCCCTGCTGCCGGCTGACGACTTCGGAGAACCGCACCATGTTCTCGTTGCGGTAGAAGTCGTAGATGTGCGCTTCGCGGCCTTCGACGAACAGCTGCATCTCCGACACCACGTAGGTCGACTTTCCGCCGAGATTGCGGATCAGGCGGCCGATCGTCACGGGCAATTCGTTGCCCTCCTGGAACCCGAGCATCGTGATGAAGGTCACGTCCTGGCCCAGATCGATGTGATTCCACTGCACGTTCCGGTAATCGTCGGCGATGTAGTTGAAACAGCCGGGCGTCTTCAGGAACGGCATGATCGCGTCGCGCATCGCGTGTTCCGACGACTCGTTGATGTCGACGGCCGTGTAGCGCAGGTGGTCCGGACCGCCGCCGCTGACACCCTTCATCAGTTCGGTCGTCTTGACCGGCTCGGGCCCGAGTTCGATGTAGTGGACGTGACGGCCGCGCGACAACGTGGCGAGACGCTCGCTCAACGCACCGATCGCTTCCCGCAACGAGCCCTTTCCGTTGCGATCCGCACATAATGCAGGACTCCGAACCCCCAATTCGTTCAGATTACGCATCAAGGAGAAGACTTCACGCCCCGCCTCGCGTTGCCGCGCGGCATCGTCCGTGCGCTGCAGTGTCGAATACTTCTCGTGATTCTCGACCGTCCATACCGACTCCGCCTTCAGCTTCCTGTCCCGCACCAATGCATCCACTACAAAATCATTGATAGACATGAATCGTTCCCCGGAATACGTGTCACGCTCGATCGAATGCCTGCCGTTGTCTGCCTGTTGACCCGAGGATAGGGAGGCGCAATAATTCCGTCAATCGACATTACCTGAATCACTGATTCGGAAAATCAAAATCATGCCGCGCACCCTGGACGTCGACCTGCTGCGTACCTTCCACGCCGTCGCGAAGCTCGGCCGCTTCAAGGATGCCGCCGCGTATGTGAATCGCAGCCCGTCGTCGGTCACCGCGCAGATCCAGAAGCTCGAGGAGATGGTCGCGCAGCGGCTGTTTACGCGAAACAACCAGGCCGTCGAGCTTACGCAGTTCGGCCACAAGCTGCTCAGCGACACCACCGAGTTTCTGTCGAGCCACGACCGGCTGGTCGAATCGCTGTCGCCGCAGATCCTGACCGGCAAGTTGCGGCTCGGCATCCCCGATTCGTACGCCGCGCATTTCATGGCGGAATTCCTGCCGCGCTTCGCCGCCGATCGGCCGTTGCTCGAACTGACCGTCGAAGCGCGCTCCAGCGAGGAACTGCAGCAGCTGTTTTCCCGCGGCCAGCTCGACATCACGATTGCCGTGGTGCCGAAAGCGCTGCCGCACGCGGAACTGCTCAGCAAGACCCATCCGGTGTGGGTCGCCGCACGCACGTTCAAGTTCAATCCCGATGCGCCGCTGCCGATCGCCGTGCAGCTGCAGGGATGTCCGTACCGCGACACCGCGCTGCACGCGCTGAAGAAGGCCAGGATCGCGCACCGGATGCTGCTCGAGAGCGCGAGTTCGCCGGCGGTCGAAGCGTGCATCGCGAATGGTCTCGCGGTCGGCATCATCGAGCACGACCGCGTGTCCGGCAACCTGACGAGCAACGTCGCGGGGATCGCGCTGCCCGATCTGCCGCCGCACCTGATCACGATCCTCACGGACGACAGCAATCGCGCCGCGCTGCATTTGCGCGACGTGCTGAAAAGCACGTTCAGGATCAGCTAGGGAAAGGAAGACAAGGCCGCGACCGGCCTTGCAGGTGAAGCGACAACGCCTGCGGCGCGCACCGCCGGCCCGTTGCAGGCCGGCGGCTTCCTTCATCAACCGCCGAGATACGCCTGCTTGATCCGGTCGTTCGCGAGCAGGTTCGCGCCCGTATCGGCGAGCACCACGCGCCCCGTTTCGAGCACGTAGCCGCGATCGGCCACGCCCAGCGCCTTGTTCGCGTTCTGCTCGACCAGGAACACCGTGACGCCTTCGTCACGAATCGTCCGGATGATGTCGAAGATCTGCGCGATCACGAGCGGCGCGAGGCCGAGCGTCGGTTCGTCGAGCAGCAGCAAACGCGGCTTGCTCATCAGCGCACGGCCGATCGCCAGCATCTGCTGCTCGCCGCCCGACATCGTGCCGGCCCGCTGCGCCGCGCGTTCCTTCAGGCGCGGAAACAGCTTGAACACGTGCTCGATGCCGTCGTCGATTTCATGACGGCTCGCGAAGAACCCGCCCATCTTCAGGTTCTCGAGCACCGTCAGGCTCGGGAACACGCGCCGCCCTTCCGGCGAGATCGCCATCCCCTGCCGCATGATCTGGTGCGTCGACATCGCGGTGATGTCCTTGCCCTCGAACAGCACGCGGCCCGACGATGCGCGCGGCGTGCCGCACACCGTCATCATCAGTGTCGTCTTGCCGGCGCCGTTGCTGCCGATCAGCGTGACGATCTCGCCCTTGTTCACCTCGATCGACACGCCCGCGAGCGCCTCGACCGCGCCATAGTGCGTATGGACCTGTTCCAGCTTCAGCATCACTCTTCCCCCAGATACGCCTTGATCACGCGCGGGTCGTTACGGACCGCCTCCGGCGTGCCGATCACGATCGGCCGGCCGTGCTCCATCACGAGGATGCGGTCCGACACGCCCATCACGAGGCTCATGTCGTGTTCGATCAGCAGCACCGACACGCCGAACTCGTGCCGCAGCGTGTCGATCAGGTGCTGCAGCTCGATCTTCTCCTGCGGGTTGAGGCCGGCCGCCGGCTCGTCGAGCATCAACAGGCGCGGCTCGGTGATCATGCAGCGCGCGATCTCCAGGCGCCGCTGGTGCCCGTACGACAGCGTGCCCGCCTGCCGGTTGGCGACCGACTTCAGCCCCATCCGGTCGAGCCACACGGCCGCGCGTTCGAGCGCTTCCTTCTCGGCGCGGCGATACGCGGGCGTCGCGAACAGGCCCGGCAGCAGCCCCGCCTTCACCTTGCGATGCTGCGCGACGAGCAGGTTCTCGACGACCGTCAGCGACTTGAACAGGCGGATGTTCTGGAACGTGCGCACGAGGCCCTTCAACGCGATCTGGTGGCTCGGCAGCCCCGCGATCGGATGGCCGTCGAGCACGACGTCGCCGCCGGTCGGCTTGTAGAAGCCGCCGACGCAGTTGAACACCGTGGTCTTGCCCGCGCCGTTCGGCCCGATGATCGCGAACACCTCGTTGCGGCGCACGTCGAAATCGATGCCGTCCACCGCGAGCAACCCGCCGAAGCGCATCTGCAGCCCGGCCACCTTCAACAGTTCTGCATTCGCGCTCATTGCGGCAGCTCCACGTGAGGACGGCTCGCGGGCAGCAGGCCCTGCGGACGCCACATCATCATCAACACCATCACCAGACCGAAGATCAGCATCCGGTACTCGGCGAACCCGCGCGCGACTTCCGGCAGCACGGTCAGCAGGATCGCCGCGAGAATCACGCCGAGCTGCGAGCCCATCCCGCCGAGCACCACGATCGCGAGGATCAGCGCCGATTCGATGAAGGTGAACGATTCGGGATTCACGAGGCCCTGGCGCGCCGCGAAGAACGCGCCGCCGATGCCCGCGAACGCCGCGCCGAGCGTGAACGCCGACAGCTTGATGCGCGTCGGGTTCAGGCCGAGCGAGCGGCACGCGATCTCGTCGTCGCGCAGCGCTTCCCACGCGCGGCCCATCGGCATGCGGATCAGGCGGCTCGTCACGAACAGCGTGAAGCCGACCAGCACCAGCGCGATCAGGTACAGGAAGATCACCATGTGCTCGCCGCTGTATTCCAGCCCGATCAGCTCATGGAAGGTCTTCGCGCCTTCGACGCTCGCCGAGCGCGCCATCTCGAAGCCGAACACCGTCGGCTTCGGAATGCTCGAGATGCCGTCCGGGCCGCCGGTGAGGCTCGTCAGGTTGTTTGCCAGCAGGCGGATGATTTCGCCGAAGCCGAGCGTGACGATCGCCAGATAGTCGCCGCGCAGGCGCAGCACCGGGAAGCCGAGCAGGAAGCCGAACGTCGCCGCCGCGATCGCCGCGATCGGCAGGCACTCCCAGAACGACAACCCGAAATACTGGTTCAGCATCGCGTACGTATAGCCGCCGACCGCGTAGAACCCGACATAGCCGAGATCCAGCAGCCCCGCGAAACCGACCACGATGTTCAGCCCAAGGCCGAGGATCACGTAGATCAGCGCGAGCGTCGCGACGTCCACGGCACCGCGAGAGCCGAAGAACGGCCACACGAACCCGACCGCGAGCATCACCCAGATGATCACGCGCTGCTGCTGCGCGCCCATCGCAGGCACTGCCGGCAGCTTCACGGCCGCTTTCGCGCGCACGAGCCACGGCTTGAACAGCTGGAACAGGAACACGGCCGCGACCGCGATCCACACCGGGCGCCAGTGCGGCGTGAGCACCACCTGATAGCCGTCGAGCTTCAGCTGCAGGCCGAGCACCGGAATCGTGAGGATCGCCGTCAGCAGCGCGGCGGCCGCGGCGTTCTTCAGCGCCTGGCCGACCGACGCGTCGGCGGCCGGGCGGCGAACGGAAATGACTTGACTCATCTGCGTCTCCCTCAGACCTTTTCGATGTCCGACTTGCCGAGCAGGCCGGTCGGGCGGAAGAGCAGGATCAGCACGAGCAGGCCGAACGCGACCACGTCCTTGTACTCGGCCGGCATGTAGCCTGCGGCGAAGGTTTCGGCGAGGCCCAGCAGCACGCCGCCGAGCATCGCGCCCGGGATGCTGCCGATCCCGCCGAGCACCGCGGCGGTGAACGCCTTGATGCCCGCGACGAAACCGATGTACGGATTCAGCTTGCCGATCGTCAGGCCGATCAGCACGCCGCCGACGGCCGCCAGCATCGCGCCGAGCACGAACGTGAACGAGATCACGCGGTTCGTGTCGATGCCGAGCAGGTTCGCCATCTTCATGTCCTCGGCGCAGGCGCGGCACGCGCGGCCCATCCGCGAACGCGAGATGAACAGCGTGAGCGCGATCATCAGCACGATCGTCACGCAGACGATCAGCAGACGCGCATACGGAACCGTCACGTCGAAGTCGCCGCCGAGATGGATGTCGAACGCGCCGGAGATCAGCACCGGCACGGACACGTCGCGCGCGCCCTGGCCGATCTGCACGTAGTTCTGCAGGAAGATCGACATGCCGATCGCGGAGATCAGCGGCACGAGGCGCGGGCCGCCGCGCAGCGGGCGATACGCGACGCGCTCGACCGCGAAGCCGTACAGGCCGGTGACGAGCACCGACACGATCAGCGCGGCGCCGAGCACGAGCGGCAGCGGATAGCCGGCGGAGATGCCGATGGCCGTGAGGGTCACGAGGCCCACGTACGCGCCGATCATGTAGATCTCGCCGTGGGCGAAGTTGATCATGCCGATGATGCCGTAGACCATCGAATAGCCGATGGCGATCAGCGCATAGATCGCACCCAGCGTCAGGCCGTTGACCAGCTGCTGGGCGAATTGCGGAAAGAAGTCAGTCATGTGCGGGAAGCTCCCGTTGGCGCTGGGTCGCATGCCGTCGCCGGATCACGGCGTTCGGCCGCGCGCAACGCACGGTGTCGTCTCGGGCCGCCCGTTGACCGCGCAATGGGGCGATGCGCGGCCAAATACGCACCCGCCCCGTCCGGGTTTCGGACAGGGCGGGTGCGCGGGCGGGTACTCCGTATTACTTGGCGGCGGTCTTCGTCGCGTCCTTGTGCCACGTGTAGACGACGAACTTGAACGCCTTCAGGTCGCCCTGGGCGTCATACGCGACCTTGCCGATCGGCGTGTCGAACGTCGTCTTGTGCATGTACGCGGCGACCTTCGTCGGGTCGGTCGTCTTCGCGCCTGCGATCGCGTCGGCGATGATCTTCACCGCGGCGTACGACGGCATCTGGAACGGGCCGTTCGGGTCGCGCTTCTTGTCCGCGAACGCCTTCACGAGCGCCGCGTTGGCCGGATCGGCCGAGAAGTCCGCCGGCAGCGTGACCAGCATGCCTTCCGACGCCGGGCCGGCGATTGCCGTCACGTCCTTGTTGCCCACGCCTTCAGGGCCCATGAACGTCGCCTTCACGCCCTGCTCGCGCGCCTGGCGCATCAGCAGGCCCATTTCCGGGTGGTAGCCGCCGAAATACACGAAGTCGACGCCTTGCGACTTCAGCTTCGTGATGATCGCCGAGTAGTCCGAATCGCCGGCGTTGATGCCTTCGAACAGCACGACCGGGATCTTCGCGGCTTCGAGGTCCTTCTTCACCGACGACGCGATGCCCTGGCCGTACGACTGCTTGTCGTGCAGGACCGCGACCTTCTTCGGCTTCACGTTGTTGATGATGTAGTGCGCGGCGGCCGGGCCTTGCTGGTCGTCACGGCCGATCGTGCGGAAGATGAAGTGGCGCTTCTTGCCTTCCGTCAGCTGCGGCGCGGTGGCCGACGGCGTGACCATCACGATGCCTTCGTTCTCGTAGATGTCGGACGCGGGAATCGTCGAGCCCGAGCACACGTGGCCGATCACGTACTTGATCTTCTGGCTGACGATCTTGTTGGCGACCGCGACGGCCTGCTTCGGTTCGCATGCGTCGTCCATCTGCACGACTTCGAACTTGTTGCCGCCCGCACCGCCGGCCGCGTTGATCTGTTCGATCGCGGTCAGCGCGCCGGCCTTCACCATGTCGCCGTATTGGGCGACCGAGCCGCTCATCGGACCAGCGATGGCGATCTTCACGGTTTCCGCTTGCGCGGCGGCGGCGCCGGCGGCGAACAGCACGGCGGCGGCGGAAATGGACGTAAGACGGGACAGCGTCATCTGGGAGCTCCTCGATGTTGTTTAGTCATACGGGCAAAGGCGGCATGACTTGCGCAATCGAACAGCACCCGGGGCGAGGACATGGGACACGCCCGAGACACATGAAGACGGACCTGCGGATGGATGTTGCGTAGCGGGGCCCGGCTCTTGCAGTCCCCCAAAGGGGACGTCTGGTTCGGAAAGACATCGTGATGCGTCTTGCATTGCGCAAGCGTTTCGCCTGCCCCGCTTGCCAACTGCGAGTTCGGAGGGATGGTCCGACAGCCGTTGGCAAGGCAGTCGAAATTATATGGGGGTTTTTAAATCGTCTGTCAAAAATGCCGCTTCTATGAGGGAAAACACGGAGAAACTTGGCTTGGGTGGGGGTGGCGATTTGGGAGCAACCGGGCGGGTGGAGAACGTTTGCGGTAGGTGCAATTGGGTTGCGATTTTGGGTGAGTTGGTGGGGTGGTTCCTTGATGGGTGGGGCTTGGGGCGATTTGCGGTCGTGGGTCGGGCGGTCTTTTGTTTTTTTAGGGTCCGAATTGTTTAAAACAATCGACTGAAGATTGAGTTGGCGTGCACCGAGGCGGGGCGTTGGGGTGGATCGGTCAATCCTTCTATCTGCTGACGTTTACGGCCACAACGAAAGCTGCTTGTTATTTTTATGAAATAATGCGAACTCGCCTCTGCAATCCAGCCAGCCTTCCTGCGAGTCGCGTCCACCGCGGCTCGCAGTCGCTTCAGGGCCGCTTCGACGCCCATCCGTCGCCGAACCGCCAGCCAGTGATCTGCCGTTTTTTCTCATTGCATATCACCTGCTTCGGATCGCCGATGAATCATCCTCTCCGCTTTTCTTCCGCCACCGCGATTGCGTGTGCGCTTTCTGTTTCTACCGTCGACGCTTCGGGCCGCGATTCGCTGGTCGATCGTTCGGGCGGTGCCAATGTGTTTCGTTCGGAACGCGGGGCTGTGGCTCGCGATGATCCACGTGCGGGACGGACGCCGCGGCGCGTGAAGTACGCCGCGCCGGTTGAACGTAGTCCGTTCGATACGCCGGATTCGCGGCCGTTGCGGGTTTCGGGCGATACGCTCAAGCCGCTGCCCTCGGTTGAGCACGGGGCTGGCGATTCTGTATGGCCTTCGAATCGCGTCGCGCTCGGCGCGGGTGGCAGCGATAGCTTCGGTCGTGTGTTGCCCAGACACGAACAGCGCGAACTGAACTGGAATGAATATCTGCGGGCGAATGGGTCACATGCGCCGGGCGGCGGGAACTCGTATGCGCCGACGCGGCCTTTCGATGCCGCGCGCGGGCCGCACAGTGCGCCGAATCCGTACGATCCGTCAGTGCCGCAACCGGAGACGCGGACGTTTTATGACGACGGCGCGGGTTCGCATTGCACGGCTACGGGTGGTGCGGGGACCGCGCGGTCGTCTTGCAATATCGCTTGGTGATGTTTGGTGCCGGTCGGTCGCTGCTACCCTGCCCCTTGCGTTGCGCGGCTCCGTACGGCGCCGGAACGCGATGTGTCGCGGTTCGCATTTGCGTAATGCTGACATTCGACTAGGCCGCGCGGCACTGTCTGCGCGGCCTTTTCTATCACCGGTTCAACGGCGATCACGGGCTGAATGTGGTGGTTCGCGCCACACTAGCCGATCGGCCGATCCGCCTCCGGACGAATCGTGCAAATGTGCAGCGCGGTTGCCGGATCTCACGTCGCCGTAATGACCAGCCTTCCCGGCTCGACCGCTATCCGCACCTTTTGGCCCGGATCAAAACCCACGTCATTGATCAGCCACATTCCGCCGATCTTCATATATGGAAAGAACGTCTTCGGCCTCGGGCCGAAGCTTTTTGGAACGCCCCAAAGTTGTTGAACCGTCACGTAGCGTTCCGTAATCGGGGGACGTGCTTTATCATTCGCCTTAGCCATGGGCAACTCCTTGAAAGTTGGCTGTGGTTAGCGGGTCGTGAGTGTTGGTAGCACTTGCGGCCCGCGCTCGTTTACCGCGGTGTTTTGATTATTTGGATTCCTCCTTTTTTTGTGATTTGGTGAAAGTAATGTCCTGCAGGGACTTACAGGTTGCGTGGTACCCATTCGCGCGCGCGACGGACACGCGATCATCATTAGACATCCCCTATTAGACCATCGCTAACGCCAAATATATGCGACTCACACAAACGTTAGCCGTTGGGCATAGTCACGAAATTTCGTCTGAACGTGCCGGGCCATTGCATGAAGTGATACGGACGTCGATCGCCCCTGGAACGCGACGATTCGAAACAGTTCGAATGAATTGCCATCACCACATGATCGATTTTTCACATAAAGGCGATAATGCCGATGCTGCTTAAACGCAAACCAATGAGAATCTGGTGGTGGATTTTTTCAGCAATCGCCTTGTGCGCTGCAATTTATGCATCAACAGCCGCCCGAAATGAAAAGGACAAAGCAATGTCGCCTCAAGTTGTCACTATTAAATTTGGCGCAGATGGAAAATCGGATGCCATGGCCCAAGGGTTTTCCACAATGCATCACCCGTCTGGTGTGTATGCGTATCAGATGCACTGGGATGATCCGAAGCAGCTTGGACGGGTGAAATATAGCCAAGGACAGCATTCCTTTGACCTTGACAATGTCACGATCGCAACAGGGTTGGGAGACAAAGACAGCCCGGAAAGCGGAGTTGATAATTGGGATGTCAATTTCAACATCTCACCTTCGGGGACAACCTCCTATGAAGCGGCTCGCGACAAGATCGCCGTCCTGCTGGCAAAACTGAGAGGTGCGGGATGGAAGAGGTATATTGAAACCTCCGATCCGCGGCTCGTCGGCAAAGAGGCAACGGCTTATGCCTTGTCAAAACCTGGCGGCCTTTATTCGATCGATTCGACCTATACGCCGACTGTAGAAGAATGGAAAAAATTGATTGCGTCTGAACCAAGATGGCTTTTTTATACCGACGGCGTATTTTTGACACTATCTCTGTCGTATCAATCGTCGTCGACCCCCGACATGGGATATTACTTGACCGATATTCAGGTGAGCACTGCATCCGACAATTACACGCCGTATTTTACCGATAGCGTAGAACGACGAAGGCAATGGAAGAAATACCTGTCTGACAAATTGACGCCAGCAAAGGCAGAACGAGCGAAACATGAAGCGGAATTAAAGGCTCAGGGCTACACAATCGATACGACATATCTGCCGCCGCCGTTTGAAACCCCCGACTTCTCGGCCAAAGCTGGTGACGCTCATTGATCTGGAGGCTAGGCGATGCAACGAGCGAACTTGCACGGAAGAGCGCAGATCGTGGTCGGCGATACGACAAGCCACGGCGGCAAGGTGATTTCGGGCAGCCCGTCCTCCACTTGGAGCGAGGCCAAGGTTCCCATTGCACGCAAAGGGGATCAGGTGACGTGCCCGCTTTGCGCACCACATCTCTTTGAAATCTCCGAGGGGCTCGAGGGGTGCGAAGATTTCGGGCAGCCGATGGCTTTGGAGGGACATAAAACGACCTGTGGCGCTATTCTCATTGCGCAGCCTGCTCCAGACGAGTGATTGACCATCTTCGTTTTTCGGACTGCTCTCTCCGGAGGCGTTCCGAGTATCCAGCGCAATCGTCGCGCCCTGACCACCCCCCTCACCGCGGCGAAACCACAATCGCCGCCCTCCGATTCTGCAATCTCCCGGCCACCGTCCGGTTATCCCCCACCGGATCGCTCTTGCCCTTCCCGACAACCGCGATCCGCTTCCCGTCCAGCCCGACATCCACAAGCTCGATCGCCACCACCTCCGCCCGCCGCCGGGACAACTCGAGATCGTAGGCCACCTCCCCGTCCTCGTCCGAGTACCCATAAACCCGCACCCCATTGATCCCGGCCGACCGCAATGTCTTTCCGATCCGCTCGACGATCCGCCTGATATCCGGCTTGAGGTTGTACCGATCGAAATCAAACAGGATCGGCCCCGTCGACCCGAACTCGAACCCCTGCTCGGTCTCCTGAAACCCGGCCGACTTCAGCGCCGTGACCTGCGTCTGCGTGAGCCCCCGGTGAAGCGGCGGCGTCTTGCAGCCGCCAAGCAGCAGGCACAGCAGCACCGCGCTCGCGACGCACATCCTCCCAATGCTCACAGGCAACGAGTTCTTCATCATCGACACCCTCTCGTACGCGCCCGCATCGCGTGCGCTCTTTATCCCGCCGCCGCGGCCTCGCCCGCGGCGCGAAACGATGGACCTCAAACCGGCCCGGCAACGCCTTCCGCCAACTGCCACGACCCCGGCCGCGCGCGCTTGGCGCGGTACATCGCGGCATCCGCCGCGCGCAGCAAGCCGCTCGCGTCCGACGCATGGTCGGGATACAGCGCAACGCCGGCACTCAACATGGTGGCCACCATGCGTCCGTCGGGCAACTCGATCGACGGCACCATGCCGGACAAAATCTCGTCGGCGATCCGGCACACGCTGTCCGTTTCGCGCACCCCCGTCAGCATCACCGCGAATTCATCGCCGCCCAGGCGCGCGACGAGATCGGTGTCGCGCACCTGCGCGCGCAATCGCGCCGCGATGCCGACCAGCACCGCGTCGCCGGCATCATGGCCAAGGCAGTCGTTGATCTCCTTGAAGCGGTCGCAGTCGAGATACAGGATGGCGACCCGCAGCCCGGTCACCACGGCGTCGCAGAGTGCAAGCGACAGACGCGACTCGAACTGCACGCGGTTGGGCAAACCGGTGAGCGCATCGTGCGTCGCCTTGTGTTCGAGCGACGCGTTCTCGTCGCGCAGCGTGTTCTGCCAGTCCTCGAGTTCATCGAGCAGCGCATTGAAGTCGTCACAGAGCTGGTTCAGTTCGGCGATCGCCACGGGCTCGACGCGACGCGCGAATGCACGCTCGCGCCGGACGGCGTGCGCGACGCCGGCGAGCGCGCGCAGGGGCGCGACGATATTGCGCAACAGACGCTTCGAGCTGATATACGCGCCGAACACGCTGACGACAAGACAACCGAGAATGCCGCCGATCCCGCCCAGCAGGAAGCCGAAGAACTGGTGGCCGCGGCCGCGCACGATCACGTGACCGACGACGATGCCGTCGTGCATCACGGGGACGGTCGCCGGCCCGGGCAACGCGACATCGGCGACGCCGCGCTCGAGCCGCGCGATCCGGCCGGCTGCGGGCAACTGCCAGGTCGCGAACAACTCGCCCCTGCCATCGGTCACCACCACCTGCGCGACGTCCTCGTCGTTGGCGATGGTGGCGATGGCCTCGTTCGCCGCGACGCGGTCGCCGAACACGAGCGCCGCCTCGACCGTATAACCGAGCGAGCGCGCGAGCAGGTTCAGGTTGTTGCCGGCATACGCACGCATGGCGATCACGGCGACGACGATCAGCGACACGGCGGCCATCGCAACCGCGACGAACGCCAGGCGCAAATGCGCACGGCGCAACACGCTTTGCAGCGTCGGACGCTGCACACGCGAAGAGGGAATGGTCGGCGCGGAACGTGTCATGGCGTCACCGGCCGCCGCGCGAGATTGAGCACATTGGGATGAACGTGCACGCCGCTGCGCTCCACGGCGTCGAGATTGATGTCGAACGTCACGCGCTCGCCTTCGACCGTGAGACAGAACATGCTGCCCGCGGTGCAGGTCGGATCGTGTTCGGCGATGGTCAGCACCGGATGGCCGGCCAGCGCGCTTCTCACCCGCATTCGCTCGTCGTTGCCCAGCGGGCCGAGATACACGACGTCGCACGCGATACCGAGCGCGGGATCGTCGGAACGGACACGCTGCACGTCGACCACGGTCGAGCCGGCCTGCAACGTGTCGGTCAGGCCACCTGCGTAGTCGGGCCGGCCCGTCACGCACAGATGCAGGCGAACGGGCGTCGTCGGCCAGCGGGTGAAACTGACGATGCCGAGCACGACCTGGCGTACGGCGGAGTCGTGTGACGAAAAGGCGGGAGCGGTAGGGCCGGCGGGCGTCGCGGCGGCCGCGACTTGCACCGCGTCGACCGGTTCGAGCGGCTGGTCCGTAGCGGCAGCGGATCCGGCGAGGACGGAAGGGGCAACGCTCAGAACGCAAACGATTGCGATGAACGCGTGGCGCAACGCTGCGACTCGGCCCCACCGGCCGGACGCCGTCCGCGCGGCGATTGCCGCCGCGCCCGCTGGCGTCGATGCGGCCGCATGATTCGCAGCCGTCGCGCACACACTCGCATCCATGATGAAAACATCTGCTGCAGTCGTTCCCGGCCCTGCCTCCTACCTGCCATGTGCGCGCAGGCACCGTGTCACGCACATGATTGCTTCCATCTTAGGTAAAAATTCGCAACCCGAACCAGTGGGATACACCCGCTAATAACAGCGGAAAATGTACCGAATCGGCGCGCTGCGCGATGATGCGAGCGAACCTGTTTGCCGACGACGCCCCAGTCTCGGCTTCGGAAAATTGATCAGTGGATTGAACGCCCGTGCGCGTCAACCTTCATACGTTCGTCCGGGCTTCGACGGATCTTCATCCGCCGCCCGACTCTCGCCTTCCGTCGGAAGCAGTCACGTACCGTTTCCCGTCACGATCGCCCTGCGAGCGACTCTGCCGGCCACGCATCGATATCGACGAAAATACCGGTGCGTGAGTCCTGCCGCCAAACACCGGCATGCCGCCATGCCGGCATGCCGGAGCCGGCCCGCACATTGGAGCGCCATGAAAGTCGAAAACTCGGAACTCGAAGCATTCGTCGCCGTCGCGGAGCTCGGCACGTTCCATCGCGCGGCGGAAAAGCTGCACCTGACACAGCCGGGGCTGTCGCGCCGCATCCAGAAGCTCGAGCAGACGCTCGGCGTCGAGCTGTTCCAGCGCACCACGCGCAGCGTGACGCTGACGGGTGTCGGCCGCCAGT
Source organism: Burkholderia sp. BCC1977 (assembly GCF_905339595.1). Taxonomy (NCBI): domain Bacteria; kingdom Pseudomonadati; phylum Pseudomonadota; class Betaproteobacteria; order Burkholderiales; family Burkholderiaceae; genus Burkholderia; species Burkholderia sp. BCC1977. The sequence continues at coordinate 170,037 of NZ_CAJPGQ010000008.1, read as the reverse complement.
TCCTGCCGATGGCGCGCGAGCAGATCGCGCAGCTCGGGATGATGCTGTCGTCGATCCAGGAAATCGCGCAGAAGCGTTACGGCAAGGTGCGGCTCGCGTCGATCCCGACGGTCGTCGCACAGGCGCTGCCCGACGTGCTGCGCCACTATGCGGCCAAGTATCCGCAGGTCGCCGTGCAGATCCTCGACGGCAATCACGACTTCGTGCTGTCGCAGGTGCGCGCGGGCATCGCCGAGTTCGGCGTGAGCCTGCACCCCGGCGACGACGACGATCTGGTGTTCGAACCGCTCTTCACCGACCGCTACGTGCTCGCGGCCCACGAGGACGATCCGCTGGCGCGCGCGGACGCCGTCACGCTCGGCGAGCTGCGGCACGCGAAGCTGATCATCGGCGGGCGCGACAGCGGCAACCGCCTGCTGCTCGAAATGCTGATGGGCCAGGAGGCGGTGCGAACCCGCTGGTTCTACGAGGTCGAGCACATCTCGTGCGTCGCCGCGCTGGTCGCGGCCGGCGTCGGCTGCGCGATCCTGCCCGAAAGCGCGCTGCGTGCGTACGGCTCGCCGGCGGTACGCGCGGTGCCGATCGCGAGCCCGACGATCGACCGCACGGTCGGCATCGTGCGGCATCGCACCATCTCGATGTCCAGCTTCGCGAGCGATCTCCACGCGCTGGTGAAGGCCGCGTTCGCGTAACGCCGCGGGCAGCGCTGCATTGATGCCGGTTTCGCATGAATCGCGAGCCGAACGGCATTGGACGCCTGAAAAATGGCTGGTGACGATGGTGGCGAACATGAACGACGGACCCGGGCAGCGCCCCGGGTCCGGGCAGATTCCGGAGGAGCCACCATGCATTTCGACGTGATCGTGCGCCGCGGCGAGCTGATCGACGGCACGGGGGCCGCGCGCTTCGAGGCCGATCTCGGCGTGACGGGCGAGCGCATCGCCGCGATCGGCGATCTGGGCGGCGCGACGGCGGCCCGCACGCTGGACGCACGCGACCTGGTCGTCGCGCCGGGCTTCATCGACAGCCACACGCACGACGACGCGTTCGTGCTGACCGATCCCGACGTCGAGCCGAAGGTCGCGCAAGGCGTCACCACGGTGATCGCCGGCAACTGCGGGATCAGTCTCGCGCCGCTGCTCGCCGAACGCGACGTGCCGCAGCCGCTCGATCTGCTGGGCGCCTGGCAGTCGTTTCGCTTCCCGTCCTTTCGCGCGTATCTCGACGCGCTCGACGCCACGCCCGCCGCCGTGAACACGGCAGCCCTGGTCGGCCATTCGACGCTGCGCGTGCGGCACATGGCCGATCTCGATCGCGCGGCCAGCACGGCGGAGATCGCGGCGATGGCGGCCGACGTGCGCGAAGCGATGGCGGCGGGCGCGTTCGGCGTCTCGTCGGGCACCTTCTACCCGCCCGCGGCGGCGGCGACGACCGACGAGCTGATCGCCGTGTGCGCACCGCTGCGCGAGACGGGCGGCGTGTTCGCGACGCACCTGCGCGACGAAACCGACGCGATCATCGCGTCGCTCGACGAAGCGTTCTCGATCGGACGCGCGCTCGACGTGCGCGTCGTGCTGTCGCATCACAAGGTGGCCGGCAAGGCCAACCACGGCCGCTCGGTCGAAACGCTCGCGCATATCGACGCGCAGCGCGCACGGCAACCGCTGTGCATCGACTGCCATCCGTATCCCGCCACGTCGACGATGCTGCGCGCGGATCGCATCCGCCAGTCGTCACGCGTGATCCTGGCATGGTCGAAGCCGCATCCCGAGCTCGCGGGCCGCGACTTCCACGAACTGCTGCCGCTGTTCGGCGATTCCGTCGACGCCGCGATCGAGGCGCTGCGCCCCGCCGGCGCGATCTACTTCGTGATGGACGAGGCGGACGTGGAGCGCATCATGCGTCACGAACTGACGATGATCGGCTCCGACGGCCTGCCCAACGACATGCGCCCGCATCCGCGGCTGTGGGGCACGTTCCCGCGCGTGCTCGGCGAATTCTCGCGCGAGCGCGGCCTGTTCCCGCTCGAAACCGCCGTGCGCAAGATGACGGGCCTCACGGCCGAGCAATTCGGCATCGCGGAACGCGGGCGGCTCGCGGTCGGTCATTACGCGGATCTCGTCGTGTTCGATCCGGCCCGCGTGATCGACCGCGCGACGTTCGCGAGCCCGACGCTACGCCCCGAAGGCATCGAGCACGTGTTCGTCAACGGGCGGGCCGTGCTCGAACACGGCCGGCACACCGGCACGCGCCCCGGCCGGGCGCTGCGCCGCTGAAGCCACGACCGGCCGATCGATGGCATGCCTTTCCGTTGTCGCGAACGCCGCCGCTCGCGCCACCACCGCCCCGGAACCCACCTGCACGGAGTCACCATGACGAATCCCAACGGCGCCGCCACGCCGCACGGCATGCAAACCGGCGCGAGCCCGCACGCGGAACCCGTCGCTCCCGGCCTCGACGCGCTATATGCGCGCCTGAGCCGGCGCATCATTCCGCTGATCCTGGTCTGCTACTTCTTCGGTTATCTCGACCGCGTCAACGTCGGCTTCGCGAAGCTGCAGATGGTGACGGACCTGCACCTCACGGACGCCGCCTACGGCGTCGGCGCGGGCCTGTTCTTCGTCGGCTATCTGCTGCTGCAGGTGCCGGCCGGCTGGCTCGTGCGGCGGATCGGCGTGAAGCGCTGTCTCGCCGGCGCGATGCTGACGTGGGGCGTCGTGTCGGTCGCCACGCTGGCGACCCGCGACACCGCGAGCTTCTATGCGCTGCGCTTCCTGCTCGGCGTGACCGAGGCCAGCTTCTTTCCGGCCGTGATCGCGTACTTCAGCGTGTGGTTTCCGTCGCACCGGCTCGCGAAGGTCATGGCCTTCCTGTTTCTCGCGATGCCGCTGGGCGTGATCGTCGGCGGCCCGCTGTCGGGCTGGATCATGGACGCGACGCACGGCGGCCTCGGGCTGCGCGGCTGGCAGTGGATGTTCCTGATCGAAGGCCTGCCGGCCATCGTGCTCGGCCTGGTCCTGCTCGTGCGTGTGACGGAGCGGATCGACGACGCGGCCTGGCTGACCGACGCGGAGAAACGGATAATTCGCGCGGAGATGGCGCAGGAAGCGGCCGGCAAGCGCACCCGTCTCGGCGCGGCGCTGCGCGAACCGACGCTGTGGCTGCTGTTCGCGACGTCGTTCCTCTACAACGTCGGCAACTACGGGCTGGTGTTCTGGATGCCGACGATGATCAAGGCGCTCGGCTCGCTGAGCAACCTCGGGGTCGGCCTCGTCAGCGCGATCCCGTATCTGGTCGCGTCGGTCGCGATGGTCGCGAACGCGCAGCACTCGGTGCGAACCGGCGAGCGCCGCTGGCATACGGCGCTGCCGGTTGCGATCGGCGGCGTCGCGCTGCTCGCGAGCCTCGGCATGCGCGGGCATCCGGTGCTCGCCGTCCTGTGCCTGACCGCCGGCGTGGCCGGCATCATGAGCACGCTCGCGATGTTCTGGAGCCTGCCGTCGCGGATCCTCGCCGGTGAGGCGGCCGCGGGCGGCGCCGGGCTCGTCAACATCGGCGCGGCCGTCGCCGGATTCGTCGGCCCGACGCTGATGGGCTACGCGACGGGATTGACGGGCAGCACCGAACTCGGCGTCGCGCTGCTCGCCTTCACGCTGTTCGCCGCCGCCGCGCTGATCCTGTCGATTCCGCGCCGGCTCATGGTGCGCACGTGAACCCGGTGCCGTCGATGCGCAGCGCGCTCGCGCTGGCGGCCGAGGTTCGCGCGGGACGCGTGCATGCCGTGACGCTCGTGCAGACCGTGCTCGCCGATATCGCCGCGCGCGACGGCGCGATCCACGCCTGCGCCCGCACCTTCGACGAGCGGGCGCTGCGCGACGCGCGGCGGATCGATCGCCTCGTGCGTGACGGACGCGATCCCGGGCCGCTGGCAGGCGTGCCCTTTCTCGTGAAGTGGAATGTCGACGTGGCGGGCTACACGACGGTCGCGGGCTCGCCGGCGCGCGCCGCGTTGCCGCCCGCCGTCGCCGATGCCGCGATGGTCGCGCGACTCTGCGCGGCCGGCGCGGTGCCGGTGGGCGCGACGCACATGGACGAACTCGCGTGCGGTGCCACCGGCGTGAATCCGCACTATGGCGCGGTGCGCCTGCCGTCTGACCCGACGCGCATGACGGGCGGTTCGTCGAGCGGCTCGGCCGCCGCAGTCGCCGCCGGCTACGTGCCGCTCGCGCTCGGCAGCGACACCAACGGCTCGATCCGCGCACCGGCGGCGCTCTGCGGCGTGTGGGGGTTTCGCCCGAGCGACGGGCGGCTGTCGACGGCCGGTTGCCTCCCCTATGCCGAATCGCTCGACACCGTCGGCGGGTTCGCCAACGATATCGACGATCTGGCCGCGCTGTACGACACGCTGCGCGATGCGCAATCGGCGCGCTCGCAACCGGCTCGCGATCCGGCCGCTCCGCTTCGCGTCGCCGTGCTGACGGGTGATTTCGAACGCCATGCCGATGCGGATGCACAGCGCGCCGTGCGGCGTGCGGCGGCCTGTCTGCATGCGGGGGAATCGGTGCCGATCGACAGCGACGAAGCCGCACGCGTGCGGGAAGCCGCGGTCACGATCTCGAACGTGGAGCTGGCCGGCACCCATCGCGGGTTGCTCGACGCGCCGGCGGCGCACGTCTCCGAACGCCTGCGGTCGCGCATCGCAACCGGCCTCGCCACGTCCGACGCCGCCCATCGGGAAGCGCTTGCCTGCCGTGCCGCGTGGCGCGCGCGGGTCGACGCGCTGTTCGCGCGCTACGACGTGCTGCTCGCGGCCGCGACACCGTATGCCGCGCCGCGCTTCACCGATGCGACCGTCGAGGTCAACGGCGTCGCGCTCGAACCCGCGAAGACGCTCGGCCTGCTCACGCAGCCGATTTCGTTCGCGGGGCTGCCGGTCGTCAGCGCGCCGTGCTTCATGCCGGGCGAACTGCCCGTGGGCGTGCAGTTGATCGGCGCGCCGCAATGCGACGCGGTTTGCTTCGACGCCGCGCGGCGATTCGCGGCCGCGTGGCGCGGGCTGCACCGTTAGCACTATCCGCGACGGCCGCGCCGCGCGTGCGCGGTCACCGCTTGTCGGCTTCCTCGACGAAGATTTCGAACCACGCGTTCATGACGGCCCAGAAATCCACCGGCTCGAGTTCGGTCGGATTCTCGTGCCACCAGAGCCGCCCTGCCGCGCTGCCGTCGCCGGCACTGTCGCGCAGATCCAGGCACAGATAGTCGCCGCTGCCGTTCTGAAATACGGTCCACACGAGATCCGGGTTCACGCCAAGCGTGCGCGTTTCGTCGGGCGTCAGGTCGAGCTTGTCCGTCAGCGCGGTCTGGTCGCCGATCGGCATCGGCCCCATCGAGTTGGCGGGAAAGAACGTCCAGCCGTTATGCGTGAACTGGTAGAAGCTGCGCAGATCGTCGGGCAGCGCGCGCCACAGCGACATGTCGTCCGACACCAGATCGCCGAGCGGCGGATGGCCGATGTAGAAGTTCAAGTCGTCGCCTTCGACGGTGTACGGATAGAGCAGGCACAGATCGCCGTTTTCCTTCTGGAACACGGCGGGACGCCGCAGCTTCTCGGCGAAGAACGTCTCGACCGCGGGCAAGCGGCTGACGACACCGGCCCACATCTTCGCGAGCCAGTTGCCGAGCGCGGCGTCGGGCGTATCGAGCAGCACACGCCAGGCAGTCGGCACCTGGACGTCGGCGGGAATCTCGCTCGACGCGAGCCAGACGCGGCCTCGCAACCGGAAGCGTTGCAGTTCGGCGGTGTAAGTCTTCGCGGATAGCTCAATCATTGCCAGTCACCATTGAATTCGTCATCGAGGGATTCTACTTCGGCTGTCCGCCGAGCAAATCGTTGATCTGTTGCTGCAGCAGCGTCCGGTTGTCGGCTTCGCGCTGCATCATCTGCTGTCTGAAATCTTCGTCGACCTTGATGCGGCCCTTCTTGTATTCGGTCCAGTCGGCATAGGACTTCGATCCCTTCGACGTATTGGCGGTCTCGCTGAGGCCCGCGAAGTTGTCGGGATTGTTGAGGACCTTGACCTGGTTCTCGACGGAAAGATCCTTGAACCCCGGCATCTCGGTGATCTCCTTCATCGACACGATGTGGTCCGCATGCAGCGACTTGTCGATCGTGAGGCCCGGCAGCGCGGGATCGTCCATGCCCGCCTCGAAGTTCTCGTTGACCATCTTCTGGATCTTCGAACTCGGCGTCTTGGACCGAAGCTGATCGTAGAGCGATCGCGGCACGCCCTTGGTCGTGACCCGAACGTTGCCGCCGTTGGAGCCGAGCGTGTTCGGCTCGATTTCCACCTTGGTCCGGTTCAGGACGTCGACGGCGTTCTTCGCGGCTTCGGTGTCGGCCCCCTTCGCCCCCAGCCCGAGCAACGCGAATCCCGCCACGCCGACCATGATGTCGCCGTAGCCGGGCCCCAGCGATTCGCCCCACGAATGCAGCGCATTCAGGCCGACGTTGGCGCCGATCACGGTCCCCGCGAACAGCGCGGTGGCCGCGGCGCCTGCCGCGAGCGCACCCAGGCCGGCTGCGCCGAGCGCAACGAAGCCGAGCACCTCGAGGGCCGTCTCGAACATCGCCTCGGTATCGTGGATCGCCACGACGGTGACGGTCTCGCCGCCGACCGTCACGTTGTCGCTCGCGGTCTTGATGACGGCGCCGCACACCATCTTCATCGACAGCCGTGCCATCGGCTTGCCGTTGACGGTCACGGTCCGCGAGCCCTGCGCGACGAGCGGTTTCGGCTGCGGGAAATGATTGAACGGCAGGCCGTTGCATTCGTCCGCGAAGTCGATGCCGGCGCGCAACGCGGAACGGCTGTTGACCGTGACGTTCGACGATCCCGGATGAAGCATGCCGGTGGTTGGACCGGACAGGTTGGCCGCCTTCTGTATGCCGCGCACCAGCGCGCCGCCGGCGAGGCCGCCGCCCGCCACGCAGCCGCCGACGATCGCGACGAGCGCGAGACCGCCGGTAGCCGCGGTCGCCGTCACGATTGCCGCGGCGACGACCGCACCGACCACGGCGCCGGCGATCATCCCGAGCAGGCCGAAGCCATGCGCGATCTCGTCGCCCATGCGGGCGGCGCGCAGGGCCGCCTCGGCACCGCTCATGACGACGCGCCGTCCGCGCCCCGCCGCCGCAGATGCGCTTCGATGTCCTGCAGCGTCAGCAGGGGCGGCACGCCTTCAACGGCAGTGACCGCAGTGAGACGGTGCCGCAACTCGAGCCCCGAATAGCCGGGATCGGGACGCAGCTCGTAGCGCCCGTCCGCCTTGAACAGCCCGTGGCGGCTGCGTTGGACGATCGTCGGCGCGAGCGGCGAGCCATCGCTCGCGAAAAACACCCAGTCGTGGCTTTCGACTTCGCGCGCGCTGATCCGCTCGCATGCCGCGCGAAGGTCCGGATAGACGCGCAGCACGCGCGTCTTCGCCGACAACACGAACACGTGCGGCAGGACTTCGTGCGGCGCGGCCTGCGTGGCGCGCTCGGCCGGCTCCGGCGGCAGGACGGCGAACGACGACAGGATCGCCGTCCATGCGGGGAGGTGCCGCTCGAAATCCTCGACGCGCGCGTTGAGCGTGAACACCAGCATCGCATCGTCGAGTCGGACCATCGCCTGCCGTTGCCGCAGCAGCGTCTTGTCGCTGCGCCACTGATAGTCGAGCATGAGGCCCGGCAGCCCGCCGATCGTGACGGTCTCGCGCGCGAGCGGCTTGTAGGCCGGAAACTGGCGCTTGAATGCCGTCTGCTGGGCATCCGCGTAGGCGCCGACGTCGTCGAGCGGCGTGTCGTAGTCGCGCGTGACCACGAACGCCACGTCCTTGCGGCCGGACGCGTCGGGCAAGTGGAACACGTTCATGGTCTGGTCTCGCCAGCCGTCGGGCAAGACCATGCACCCCTCGTGCAATCGGTAAACCGCCATTCCGTTCTTCCTTTCGTTGATTCGGACGCATGCGTCCGGGCGGCGCGTTACTTCGTCTTCTCGCCGAAGCCGACGCTCGACAGACAATCGGGGTTGCGTTCCGCGAACCCGAACACGAGTTCGCCCCATGCGGTCTCCGAGCGGAACGTCGTTTCCTCGTTCGGCGAGCGGCCCGACGGCGCGCCGGCGATCCGCATCCCGGCAAAACGCGCCTTCACGTCCTCGCGGCCGACGCAGCGGCCGGACAGCGTCAACGTGAGCGCGCCGCGCGCGGCGCCTTCGTTGCTCGTACGCAGCACGACGCGCTCGATCTGCGTGCCGTCGTCGAGCGCGATCGGACCGCTGTCGCCGTTGCTCCAGAACGTGAAGTATTCGTTGCTCGATTCGGTGCGGGCGAGCGTCGTGTGCAGCAGGTGCTCGACGGGCTCGCGCCGGATCGGCGTATGGGTGCCAATCTGGTCGATCACTTGCCAGAGGCTGAGTTGAACGGTTGTGCGCATCTTCTTCGATCCTTCCGAACAGGCCGGCGTCACGCCCAGCGACAGTGCGAGCAACAACGGCGCGACTATCGCCGCGGCACGGCCGCGCTTAGTGGGACGGGTAGTTACGGTCATACCAGCTTCCGTAGTAGGTTTGATAATCGACATACTGGCCGTTGACCGGCACCGACGCATATTCTCCCGTGCCGTAGACATGGCCGATCGCGGCCCGCGCCGCGCTCACGTCGCCGTTCTTCAGGAACCGGTTGTACGCGGCGTTGTAGGCAGGCGCATTGTCCGGATTCCCGGCGATACTGATGTCCGGGCCGCCGCGCGCGAGGATTTCCCGCTGCACCTTGATGTTGTTCAACGTGGCCGCGCCTTCGTCCGCCAGTTCGCTATTGACGTAGTTCGTCTTGGTCGAATAATCCGGCGTGCCCTGATACAGCGCGTGTCCGGTTTCGTGCGCAAGCCCCTGGACGACGGCCTCCGGATTCCCGCGGTCGTTGTCGTCGATCACGATCGTCGGCGGATGCCCGCTCTTGTTCGTGGACGAACCCTGATTCGCGGGACCGTACTGGATTTGCCAGCCGTCCTTCTGCAGTTTCGTGATGTCGCGTTCGAGCGAAGGCGATTTCGCGGCGAGCTGGTCGACGCCGGCACCCAGTCCGGTCGTCACGGCCTTCTTCTGCGCGGCCTTGGCGGGCTTTTTCCCGTGACCGGGCGCGGCAGCCGCGGCACCACCGCCGCCACCGCCTCCGCCGCCTGCCACCGGCGCCGCGAGATCGGGCGCCGGCGCGCCCGGGTCGGTGACGGGTACGAGCGGCGGCGACGCCGGTCCGCTCGCGCCGTCGGGATTCAGGTCGACGCTTTGCGAACCGAGCACGACGACGCGCGTGCCGTCGATCACGATCTGCCCGTCGGCCGACAGCGTGATCTTCGCCTTCCCGCATTCGAGGACGATCGACTGCGAGCCCTTCACATGCACGTGCTCGGTGTCGGATTCGATCTGCACGGGCCCCTTCGCCTTGAGCGCCATGTGCTGTTCCTGCGCATGCAGGATCACCGCCGTCCTGGCCGTGTGCTGAATATGCTCGTCCTGCGACTGCACGGAAATCGCCTTGCGCACGATGTTCGCGTGCTGGCCCTGCGTGACGACGTTCGTCTGGTTCGGGCCGTTCACGACCGTCACGTGATTGTTCTGAACGGTCGTGGCCATATCCTTCTGACTATGGATATTGACCAGTTCGTCGCCCTTCTTGTCGTGGATCACGACTTCGCAGAACCCGCCGCCGCCCGGCGTGGAGTTGCTGTGAAAGCCCATCTGATGCGCGCCGTCGGGTAACGCGTACGGCGGCGTCTGCTCGGCGTTGAACATCCGCCCGACGATGATCGGCCGATCGGGGTCGCCGTTCAGGAAATCGACGATGACTTCCTGATTCACGCGCGGAATCGCGACGGTTCCCCAGCCGCGCCCCGCCCACGGCTGCGACACGCGGATCCAGCAGGAACTCTCCTGGTCGTTCTTGCCGTAGCGGTCCCACGGAAACTGGACCTTGATCCGTCCCATCCCGTCGGTATGGATTTCCTGCCCCTTCGGGCCGACCACGATCGCGCTCTGCGGCCCGGGCATGATCGGCTTCTCGTGCTGCCGCACCGGACGATACGGAATCTTGCTCCGGATCAGCGTCAGCGTGCTGCGGAAACTGCCGGGCTGCGTCGACGCATCGTCGAAATTGTTCTTTGCGTCGATCTCGATGCCGACGACGAGGAATTCGTTGTCGTCCTGCTTGGCCGGGTCGAACCAGAAGTGCCCGTCGATCCTGAACTTGCGGCCGACGGTGAGCCCGCGGCAACCGGATTCGCCCCGGAACACCTTGGCCTGCCACTCGTACACCTCGAGCCGGCGCTTGGCTTCCGCCTCGCCCGCGCTGGCGTCCTTGTATGCGAACGCCGAATTGCCGTCGTACACCTCGAGCTTCGGCGCATTGCCCTGGTCGGCCAGCGTCGGCAACTCGACGTACGGCCGGCTCTTCGGGTGCTTGTAGTCGAACGTATGCAACGCGACCACGCCGGGCTGGGTTTCCCGGCTGGCCGACAGCGCGGTCAAGCGGTCCGCCTGCTGCACGCCGCTCGCCGCGTTGTAGGTCACGACGGGATCGTGCGCCTGATCGGGACACGACGTCGAATCGTCGGCGATCACGAGCGTGTGACCGTCCTGCCGATATTCGAAGTAGTAGAACAGCCCATGCCGCTCGAGCAGCCGGCTGACGAAATTCAGGTCGCTCTCCTGGAACTGAACGACGTAATCCTCTTGCTTCAGTTCCTGCTTGACGTGCGTCTGGTAATCGACCAGCGCGCCGTAGTCGGCGAAGACCTTGCGCAGCACGTCGAGCACCGTGACCTGCTGATAGATCCGGCTGTTGATCCGCTTGCCGAGATACCACAGCCACGGCACCAGGTCGCCACGGTAATATGCGATGCCGCCGTCGTTGCGCTCGAAACCGAACCGCACCAGATAGCCGTGAATCTGCCGCTCCGATCCATCCTGCAGCATGATGTCGACGGCGACCGGCTGGTTCAGCACGTCCTTGAGGTCGATCGACGGATTCTGCGTGATCAGGTCCAGCGTGTAGCTCGGCATCTCCGACAGCGCCTCGCCGCCCTTGATCGCCGCGATCGACAGCGCCCGGTTGCCGGTCAGCGACGACTGGAATCGCAGCAGGCGGGTCGTCTCGCTGAACGGCAACGCCGACGCCGCCGCGGGCGCACCCCGCGTCTGGCCGGGAACGAAGAATTGCGGCGCGGAGGCGAGGTCGGAAAGCGGCTGCCCGGAAAGCGGGTGGTCGTCGGCCGGCGCGGCGGCCGCCATCGGCGACGGCGAAGCGAGCGCTGCCCCCATGCCGGACATCGCCCCGGATGCGAGTTGCCCGGCGAGCGGATTCAACATGCCTGCCGCCGGCGCGGCCATCGACGCCGCGATCTGGGCCGGATTGCCGCCGGCGGCCAGCGCCTGCATGACGGCCGACGCGGTCGGCGCGATCTTGCCGGCCACGGGATTCGCCGCCGCCGCCATTTGCATCGCGCCGGATGTCAGCGCGCCCGCAAGCGGAGACGATCCCGCGGACTCGGCTACCCCGGCGATTCCTGGCATCTCTTTCATGGGCCCTCTCGCTTTCTTATTTCTGGTTGCCACGACGCATGCGGCGCGGCTTTACTGCATGTCGATGTCCGAAATATTAATTTCGAAACGCGGGTTCGACGGAATACGCTGCTTCGAGTTTTTTCGCGATCTTCGAAATAGCATCCACCAATACACCGGCATTGGAGAAAACCGATATTGCCCCCGCGATATATGTCTCTTTTGTGGCGGAGATTATCCATCTCTCATGACAAGCGGCGCCATCATAGCGGCATGTGTCAAGCCAGTCCATACTTTCAATTAAGCTTCCCACTCGAATTTTTTCCGGCTTCCGCGCCCCCGGATAAGTAGTTTTTACATTGACGCGCCGCAGCGCGGCATTATTTTCCGACTTCGAAAATATAAAGAACCGCCTGCGATTCAAAACGAATCCGTTACCAATAAGCGTCGCTGCCGGCGCATTCCGGGCATTCGTGAAATCAGGAAAATGTCGAAATCGCGATACATGGCATCCGCTGCACGCAGCTGCGATTCATTCACCTCCGGAAGATGCGTGATCCGATTTTCGCCGGCGAATATGTCGCGTAATCGAACGACCTCATGAAATGCGATTCGCACGCGCCGACGGGCATCGTGCCGCGCGGCGGCGCGGATCGCCGCGTCATGTGCGACTGACGATCGGCCCCGCACCCGCGCCCGCCGGAGGTATCCTTGGGTTCCGAACCGCATTCGCGTCACAACGAAACGCGGCCCCTTTGCCCCACCATCGCATCTCGCCACCATCCATGGACTTCGACGTAATCGTTCTGGGCGCGGGCATCGTCGGCGTCTGCGCCGCGCTGCACCTGCAGGATCGCGGCCGCAAGGTCGCCCTCGTCGACCGCGGCGCGCCCGGCGAAGGCACGAGCTTCGGCAATGCGGGGCTGATCGAGCGCTCGTCGATCGAACCGTATCCGTTCCCGCGCAGCCCGTTCACGCTGATGCGCTACGCGCTGAACCGCTCCACCGATCTCTACTGGCACAGCACGTCGCTGCCCGCGTTCGCGCCATGGCTCGCGCGTTTCTGGTGGGAATCGGCGCCGCTGCGTCACGCGGCGGCCTCACGCGACATGCTGCCGCTGATCGAGCGCTGCATCGTCGAGCACGACGCGCTGATCGCGCGGGCCGGCGCCGGGGAACTGGTGCGCGCCAGCGGCTGGATGGAAGCGTTCCGCACGCCGGCCGCGTTCGAACGCGCGGTCGCCGATGCCGGGCTCACCGCGCGCCGCCACGGGCTCGGCATCACGCCGCTCGATGCCGCGGCACTTCGCGCCCAGGAACCGAGCCTTGCCGCAGGCTTCTGCGGCGCGCTGCACTGGCTCGATCCGAAAAGCGTCGTCGATCCGTCCGCGCTCGTCAAAACCTACGCGCAGCTCTTCGTGCAAGGCGGCGGCACGCTGCTCACCGGCGATGCGGCGAGCCTCGACGCGCTGTCGCCCGGCTGGCAGGTCACGACGGACGAAGGCAAGATCGCCGCGCCGGCCGTGGTCGTCGCGCTCGGCCCGTGGTCCGACACGGTGTTCGGCAAGTTCGGCTACAAGATTCCGCTGCGCGAGAAGCGCGGCTATCACATGCACTACGCGCCGTCGGAACGCGGCGCGCCGTCGGCGCCGATCGTCGATCGCGAATACGGCTACGTGATCGCGCCGATGCGGCGCGGCTTGCGGCTGACCACCGGCGTCGAGATCGCCCGGCGCGGCCTGCCGCCGACCGGCGTGCAGCTCGATCGCGCGGAACGCGTCGCGCGCCCGGTGTTCGGTTTCGGCGAGCGGCTCGACCCGCAGCCGTGGCTCGGCTTCCGGCCATGCACGCCCGACATGCGGCCGGTGATCGGCCCCGCGCCCGCGCATCGCGGGCTGTGGTTCGCGTTCGGGCACAACCATCACGGGCTCACGCTCGGCCCCGTCTCCGGCCGCCTGCTGGCCGAGATGATGACGGGCGAAGCGCCGTTTACCGACCCGACGCCCTACCGCGCCGACCGCTTCTGATGCCGATCGCCGGCGCTCAGTCGAGCGCGCGGCCGAAGATCCGGATCACTTCGTCGAGATGCTCGGCCATCGCGCGGCGCGCGGCCTCCGGGTCGCGCGCGCGGATCGCGTCGAGGATCGCGCGATGTTCCAGCTCCGACCGGTGCGGCATGTCGTTCGGCATGTACAGCGACTGCAGCCGCTGGAACATCAGGTCGTACTTGTGCGCGAGCAGCTGCTTGATCATCAGCGCATACGCGGCGTTGTCGCTCGCTTCCGCGATACGGATATGGAACAGCCGGTCGCCCGGATGCGTGAGCGAGCCGCTGCGGTTGTCTTCCTGGTTGCGCAGGAACGCCTCGTGAATCCCGTCGATCTGCGCGTCCGAACCGTGCTTCGCGGCGAGCGACGCGGCTTCCGGCTCGATCAGCCGGCGCGCCTGCAGCAGCGCGAACGGCGGGATTTCGGTATCGAGGTCGAGCGCGATGCCGAGCTCGGGATCGATCTCGACGACCGAGAACGGCGCGACCTTCGTATCGGCCCGCGGTTCCGGCGCGGCTGCGGCCTCGGGTTGGCGCACCTTCACGCCGTCGCCGACACGCACGCTGACGAGCCCGCTGACTTCAAGCGCGATCAGCGCCTCGCGCACCGACGTGCGCGACACGCCGAACTGCTCGGCCAGTTCGCGCTCGGGCGGCAGATAGCTGCCCGGCGGAAAATCGCCGGACTCGATCATCGCGCTGAGCTTGTCGGCGATCTGCTGGTAAAGGCGGCGGTTCTGAATCGGCTGGATGGACATACGTTGATACAGGTAAGCGATTGCATTGCGGACGGTCTGACGAATGGCGCGTCAGGCCGTTCGCGCCTATTTTATATGCCGGGCTGCGTATCGCCCGGCACCGCATAGCAACGCGCGGCCGTGCCGCCCCACAACGCGTTGCGCTCGGCCGCCGACAACCGCGCTTCGGCCCAGCGCTCGACCAGCGACGCCACTTCGTCATACGACGCCGCGAGCAGGCACACGGGCCAGTCCGACCCGAACATCAGCCGCTGCGGGCCGAACGCGTCGAGCGCCGCATCGAGGCATTGCTCGATGTGCCGGAGGTCCTGCCCGCGCAAGCCGCGCCGCCAGTCCGTCTCGGTCACGAGCCCCGACAGCTTGCACACGACGTGCGGCAGCGCGCCCAGCTCGCGCAACCCGGCACGCCAGCGTGCCAGCGCCGTTCCATCGCGGTGGAATTCTGCGAGCGGCGGCTTGCCGGCATGATCGAGCACGAGCCAGTGCGCATCGTGCCGTGTGCAGAACGCGCGCACGTCCGGCAACTGGCGCTCGAACACGAGCACGTCGTACACATAGCCGTTCGCCTGCAACCACGCGACGCCGCGATTGAACGCGGGATCCGCGACGAACGCGCCGACGTCGGCTTCGTCCTGCACCTGGTGACGAAAGCCGCGCAGCTTCGGGCTGCGCCATTCGGCGATGCGGTCGGCGAGTTCAGGCGCACCGAGATCCTCCCAGCCGACCACCGCCGCGATGTGCGGGTCGTCGCGGGCGAGATCGAGCAGGAATGCCGTCTCGTCGCGTCCGGCGCGCGCCTGCACCGCGATCGACGCGCCGAGCGCCTGCGCATGCATCTGCGGCCACAGCGCGTCGGGCAGGTAATCGCAGGCGAGCACGTCCATGCCCGGGCCGATCCACGGATAATCGGCCGCGCGGTAACGCCAGAAGTGCTGATGGGAATCGATACGCACTGCGCCCATGGTGTCCTCGTGATTCGCCCTCGCTCGCCGCGTCACGTCACGTCACGTCACGTCACGTCACGTCACGTCACGTCACGTTCAGTCGTACAACACCGCCGCGATCTTCGGGTCGTCGATGTTGGTCTTGTCGTACCAGTAGAACCCGGTATCGATGACCTTCGGCAGCTTCTCGCCCTTGATCGACTTCACGGCCGCTTCGACCGTCTTGTAGCCGATCCCGACCGGGTTCTGCGTGATCGCGCCGGCCATCAGCCCGCTGCGGATCGCGTCCTTCTGCTGCTTGCCCGAATCGTAACCGACGATCACGACCTTGCGCTTCATCTCGCGCACGCCGTTCACCACGCCGATCGCCGAACCTTCGTTGGTGCCGAACACGCCCTTGAGCTTCGGATACGCCTGCAGGATCGACTTCGTCACTTCGGTGGACTTCAGTTGATCGCCCTCGCCGTACTGCACGGTCACGACCTGCACCTTCGGGTGCGCCGACTTCATCCGTTCGAGAAAACCGTCGCGGCGGTCGATGCCGGTGCGGCTCGTCTGGTCGTGCGCGATCACGGCCACCTCGCCTTCGTCGCCGATCAGCGCGGCGAGCTTGTCGGCGGCAAGCGCGGCGGCGGCCTTGTTGTTGGTCGCGGCGGTCGTCACCGGAATGTCGCTGTCGACGCCCGAGTCGAACGCGATCACCGGAATCTTCTCGGCCTGCGCCTTCTTCAGGAGCGGCAGCGCGGCCTTGCTGTCGAGCGCCGCGAAGCCGAGCGCGGCCGGCTTCTTCGCGATCGCGGCGGACAGCATGTCGATCTGCTTGTCGACCATCGCCTCGGTTTCGGGGCCTTCGAACGTCACCTTCACCTTGTAGTCCTTCGACGCCTGCATCGCGCCCGCCTTCACGGCCTGCCAGAACTGATGCTGGAAGCCCTTCGAGATCAGCGGGATGTAGGTTTCCTGCGCCTGCGCGCCGGCCGTCACGCCGACGGCGAACGTCAGCCCGACGATCGCGTTCAACACCTTGCTCCTGATCACTTCGCGTCTCCTTGGTTGGTATCGACTGAAATGCCGGCCCCGCCGGCGGTGAAGCGGATGCGTGTTCGTACGTTCATGCGTTCATGCGTTCATGCGTGCATGTGTCAGCGGCGGCGCCGGCGCAGGATGTCCACGTAGACGGCGAGGATGATGATCACGCCCGTCACGACCGTCTGCCATTCCTGCGCGACCGACATGATGCGCAGGCCGTTGGTCAGCACGCTCATGATGAACGCGCCGATGATGGTGCCGACGATGCTGCCCGCGCCGCCCGACAGCGACGTGCCGCCGATCACGACGGCCGCGATCGCGTCGAGCTCGTAGCCCTGCCCGAGCGCCGGCTGCGCGGAATTCAGCCGCGACGCGATCAGCAGCCCGGCGATCCCGCACACCGCGCCGCTGAACGTGTAGACGGCGATCTTCCACGCGTCGACGTTCACGCCGGACAGCCGCAGCGCTTCCTCGTTGCTGCCGAGCGCGAACGTGTAGCGGCCGAAGATGGTGCGGTTCAGCACGATCGACGCGCCGACCGCGACGAGGAACAGGATCAGCACCGCGTTCGGGATCGGCAGCGCGGGAATCAGGCTGCCGATCAGCGAATCCTGCGCGAT
This sequence comes from Burkholderia sp. BCC1977, assembly GCF_905339595.1. Classification (NCBI taxonomy): domain Bacteria; kingdom Pseudomonadati; phylum Pseudomonadota; class Betaproteobacteria; order Burkholderiales; family Burkholderiaceae; genus Burkholderia; species Burkholderia sp. BCC1977. The sequence goes on along the minus strand of NZ_CAJPGQ010000008.1, from coordinate 153,042 downwards.
CGACGTGAAGCCCGGCGTGTCGTTGAAGTAGATCGGCCGCGTGCCCGAGATCACGAGCGACAGCCCCTTGAGCAGCATCATCATGCCGAGCGTCGCGATGAACGGCGGCACCTTCATCTTCGCGATCACGAAGCCCGACACGCTGCCCGACAGCGCGCCGAACAACAGCGCGGCCAGGATCCCGAGCGGCAGCGGCATGCCCCATTTCGTCAGCACGACGCCGGCCATCACCGCGCAAAAGGTCATCAGCGTGCCGACCGACAGGTCGATGCCCGACGTGATGATCACGTAGGTGCACGCGACGGCCAGCACGCCGTTCACGGCGGTGGCCTGCAGGATCGTGACGAGGTTGTCGACTTCGAGGAAGTTCGGCGACGCGAAGCTGAAGAACACGATCAGCAGCACGAGGCTCGCGAACGCGAGCAGCTTCTGCCGCGCGGCCGGGTTGAAGAAGCGTGACTTCAGGCTCGAGGCGGCGGCCGGCGTGTCGCCGGAAGCCAGGGGCGGAACGGGATGCGTATCGTTGGACATGATCGGGTAAGCGTCGGAATCAGGACAATACGGTCGACTCGCGCTGCGTCGCGAGCTGCATGATCTTTTCCTGCGTGGCGTCGGCCGCGCGCAATTCGCCGGTCACGCGCCCTTCGCACATCACGAGAATCCGGTGGCTCATGCGCAGCACCTCGGGCAACTCCGACGAGATCATCACGATCGCCTTGCCGTTGGCGGCGAGCGCGTCGAGCAGCTTGTAGATCTCGCTTTTCGCGCCGACGTCGATGCCGCGCGTCGGCTCGTCGAAGAACAGGATGTCGCAATCGCGCAGCAGCCACTTCGCGATCACGATCTTCTGCTGGTTGCCGCCCGACAGGAGCCGCGCCGGCTGCGCGACCGACGGCGTGCGGATCGCGAGCTGCCGCACGTACGACTGCGCGGTGTCGCGCATCTCGCGCGCATCGAGGAACACGCCGCGGCGCACGAAGCGCCGCATGCTCGACAACGCGATGTTGTTCTGCACGTCCATCCCGACCGCGAGCCCGAAGTGCTTGCGGTCCTCGGACAGATAACCGATCCCGTGCCTGACCGCGTCGGCCGGCGTGCGGATCGTCACGGTCTTGCCGTGCACGCGGATCTCGCCCGCATCGACCGGGTCCGCGCCGAACACCGCGCGTGCCACCTCGGTGCGCCCCGCGCCCATCAGCCCTGCAAAGCCGAGAATCTCGCCGCGCCGCAGCGTAAAGCCGACGTCGCGAATCGCGCGGCCGCGCGACAGCCCGCGCACGTCGAGCGCGACCTCGTTGGCCGACGTGTCGGGCGGCGTGCGGAACGTCGTATCGAGCTGGCGGCCGACCATCATCGCGATGATCGCGTCCATCGACGTGCCGGCCATCGGCACGGTCGCGACGTACTTGCCGTCGCGCATCACCGTCACGCGATCGGCGATCTGGCGCAGCTCGTCCATCTTGTGCGAGATGTAGACGATGCCGACGCCGTGCGCGCGCAGGTCGCCGATGATGCGGAACAGCTCGGCGATCTCCGCGTTGTTCAGCGCGGCGGTGGGCTCGTCCATGATCAACACGCGCGAGTCGAACGACAGCGCCTTCGCGATCTCGACCATCTGCTGCTTCGCGACCGTCAGCCGGCCGACCGGCGTGCGCGGATCGAGATCGAGCCGCATCCGCGCGAAGATCGCGGCCGTGTCGCGGTTCAGCTTGTCCTCGTCGACGAACACGCCGAAGCGGCCGCGCGGCTCGCGGCCGATGAAGATGTTCTGCGCGACGCTCAGGTGGTTCATCAGGTTCAGTTCCTGATGGATGATGCCGATCCCGAGCGCCTGCGCGGCGCGCGGATCGTCGATTTCCACCGCGCGGCCGTCGATCCGGATCTCGCCTTCGTCCTTCTGATAGACGCCCGCGAGGATCTTCATCAGCGTCGACTTGCCGGCGCCGTTCTCGCCCATCAGCGCATGCACTTCGCCGGCACGCAGGTCGAAGCGGCAATCGTCGAGCGCCTGCACGCCCGGAAAGCGCTTGCTGACGCCGGTCAGCGCGATCAGTGCGGCGGGGGCGGCGGGGGCGGCGGTCGGGTTCGGATCGGGTTGCATGGCTCGCCGTCCTCAGCCGATCGCGCGATCGAGATGCGTATAGCCGCCATCGACGAACAGCCACTGGCCCGTCGTGTGCGACGCGCGTTCCGACAGCAGGAACACGGCCGTGTCGGCAATCTCGTCGGCGGTCGTGAAGCGCTTGCCGAGCGGCACCTTGCCGGCGATTTCCGCGACCTTCGCTGCCGGGTCGTCGAAGCCTGCGATCCAGTTCTGGTAAAGCGGCGTCATCACCTCGGCCGGGATCACCGCGTTCACGCGCACGCCGTCGTCGCGCAAGGCAACGGCCCATTCGCGCGTCAGCGCGAGTTGCGCGCCCTTCGATGCGCAATAGCCGCTCGTGTTGCCCTGCCCGGTGACGGCCGTCTTCGACGAGATGTTGACGATCGCGCCGCGCGCCGCCTTCAGGTGCGGCACGCAGTAATGCGCCATCACGTAGTAGTGGATCAGGTTGCGTTCGAGCGATGCGACGAACGCGTCGCGCCCGGCATCGAGCCCGACGCCGTCGTTGATGCCCGCGTTGTTGACGAGGCCGTCGAGGCGACCGAAACGCGCGATGGTCTGCGCGACCGCGTCGCGGCATTGCGCGTCGTCCTGCAGCTCGACGGACACGCACGCGGCGCGCGGCTGCGTCTGCACGAGTGCGCGCCAGAAGCCGTCATCCGGCGTGTGGCGTGCGAACACCACCGGAATCGCGCCTTCGCCGGCAAGCCGCATCGAGATCGCGGCGCCGATGCCCGACGCGCCGCCGGTCACGATCACGACCTTGTCTTGCAGATTCAAATCCACTTCGCGTCTCCGTCGTTCAGGTTGTCGCCGCGCAGGCCGTGCGCGGGGGGCTGCATGCCGCGTGCTTCAGCCGCGGAACCGATACTGCTCGAGCGATTCCGGCTTCATCTCGATCGAGAAGCCGGGCGCCGTCGGCGGCATGTATGCCGCGCCGCGCACGACGCACGGCTCGACGAAATGCTCGTGCAGGTGATCGACGTATTCGGTCACGCGCCCCTCCTTCGTGCCGGCAATGCACACGTAGTCGATCATCGACAGATGCTGCACGTATTCGCACAGCCCGACGCCGCCCGCATGCGGACACACCGGCAGCCCGTACTTCGCGGCCAGCAGCATCACCGCGAGAATCTCGTTCACGCCGCCGAGCCGGCATGCGTCGATCTGCACGACGTCGATCGCGCCGCGCGCGATGAACTGCTTGAACAGCACGCGGTTCTGGCACATCTCGCCGGTCGCGACCTGCACGGGCGCGATCGCCTCGCGAATCTTGCGATGCCCTTCGACATCGTCGGGGCTCGTCGGCTCCTCGATGAACCACGGTTTCGCGAATGCCAGCTCGCGCACCCAGTCGATCGCCTCGTCGACTTCCCACACCTGGTTCGCGTCGATCATCAGCTTGCGGTCCGGGCCGATCACCTCGCGCGCGATCGTCACGCGGCGAATGTCGTCCTCCAGGTTCGCGCCGACCTTCAGCTTCACGTAATCGAATCCGGCGTCCACCGCCTCGCGGCACAGCCGGCGCAGCTTGTCGTCGCTGTAGCCGAGCCAGCCCGCCGAGGTCGTGTAGCACGGGTAGCCGTCGCGCTCGAGCGCCGCGATCCGCGCGGCCTTGCCCGGCGCCTGCCGGCGCAGCAGGTCGAGCGCTTCGTCCTGCGTCAGGCAGTCGGTCAGGTAGCGGAAATCGATCGCACGCACGATCTCCTCGGGGCTCATGTCCGCGACGAGCCGCCACAGCGGCGTTCCGACCGCCTTCGCCCACAGGTCCCACACCGCGTTGACGACGGCACCCGTCGCCAGGTGGATCGCGCCCTTGTCGGGGCCGATCCAGCGCAACTGGCTGTCCGACGTCACGTGCCGCCAGAAGCGGCCCATGTCCTCGCGGATCCAGTCGAGGTCGAGACCGACGACGAGGTGACGCATCGCGTCGATCGCCGCGCAGCAGATTTCGTTGCCGCGCCCGATGGTGAACGTGAGCCCGTGGCCTTCGAGCCCGTCGCGGTCGGTTTCGAGCACGACGTACGCGGCCGAATAATCGGGGTCCGGATTCATCGCATCGGAGCCGTCGAGCTGGCGCGAGGTCGGGAAGCGCACGTCGAGGACGCGCATCGATCGAATGATAGGCATGGCGAACCGTCCAAGAAAGGGTTTCAGGCCTGCACGGTGCGCTGGCGCTGCTCGCCGAGCCCGTCGATGCCGAGCGTGATCACTTGCCCGGCGCGCAGATAGACGGGCGGCTTCTGCCCGAGGCCCACGCCCGGCGGCGTGCCGGTCGAGATCACGTCGCCCGGCTGCAGGCTCATGAAGCGGCTCAGGTAGCTGATCAGGTGCGGCACGCGGAACACCATCGTCGCGGTCGTGCCGTTCTGGTAGCGGTGGCCGTCCACGTCCAGCCACAGCCGCAGCGCGTGCGGATCGGGCACTTCGTCGGCCGTCACGAGCCAGGGCCCAAGCGGGCCGAACGTGTCGTTGCCCTTGCCCTTGTCCCACGTGCCGCCGCGTTCGAGCTGGTATTCGCGCTCCGACACGTCGTTCACCACGCAGTAGCCGGCGACGTGCGACAGTGCGTCGGCTTCGTCGATATAGCGGCCGCCCCGGCCGATCACGACGCCCAGTTCGACTTCCCAGTCGGTCTTCTCCGAGCCGCGCGGAATCTCGACGTCGTCGTTCGGCCCCGAGATCGCGCTCGTCCACTTGCCGAACACGACCGGCTCCTTCGGGACGTCCATCCCCGATTCGGCCGCGTGGTCGGAATAGTTGAGCCCGATGCAGATGAACTTGCCGACGCGGCCGACGCACGCGCCGAGCCGCGGCGCGCCTTCGACGAGCGGCAGCGACGACGGGTCGAGCTCGCGCAGCCGCGCGAGCGACGCCGGTGCGAGCGCGTCGCCGGCGACGTCGTCGATCACGCCCGACAGGTCGCGGAGCTTGCCCTGCGCGTCGAGCAGGCCCGGCTTTTCATGGTGTTTGTCGCCAAATCTCAGCAGTTTCATAGGGTGTGAACGGAAGCGGAAAGTGGGTGGGAAAGGACGGTCAGTTCGACCAGCCTCCATCGATCAGGTGAATCGCGCCGGTGGTGAACGACGCTTCGTCGGACGCGAGATACAGCGCGAGCGCGGCCACTTCGTCCGCGGTGCCGATGCGGCCCATCGGCTGGCGCGCGACGAACGCCTGGCGCACGGTGTCGGTCGACACCTGGCGCGTGCGCGCCTGCTCGGCGATCCGCTCCGACAGCGACGGCGACTCGATCGTGCCCGGGCAGATCGCGTTGCAGCGGATGCGCTGCTCGACGAAATCGGCGGCCACCGACTTGGTCAGGCCGATCACGGCCGCCTTGGTCGTGCCGTAGACGAAGCGGTTCGGCACGCCCTTCACGCTCGACGCGGCCGACGCCATGTTGATGATCGACCCGCCGCCCGCTGCCAGCATCGCCGGCAGCAGCGCACGGATCAGCCGGTACATCGACGTGACGTTCAGGTTCAGCGAGAACGCCCACGCGTCGTCGTCGCAGTCGAGGATCGAGCCGTGGTGCACGAAGCCCGCGCAGTTGAACAGCACGTCGAACGCGCGTTCCTGCGCGGCGAGTGCGGCAACCTCGCCCGCCTCGGTCACGTCGAGCCGCCGCGTGGCCAGCCGGCCGCCCGCGCGTTCGGCGTCGGCCGCGAGTTGCGCGAGCGCGGCTTCGTTGATGTCGGTCGCCAGCACGTCGGCGCCCTCGCTTGCGAACCGCAGCGCGGTCGCGCGGCCGATACCCTGCCCGGCCGCCGTCACCAGCGCGCGCTTGCCCTGCAATCTCATGAGCAGCTCTCCCGAAGAAGCCGGCCGAGCCGGCTGATTGGCACAAAGGACTAAAGGTCCAACCAATCATAGGAACAGATTCCGGATTTGTCACGCTCATGTGATTCAGTATTTTCCCGAGCAGGAGAATCGGGCTGGAGGCGGCGCCGCGCGCTTCGATTACCGTTTCTTTCAGGTTCCGCCGATCGGCCGCCTGGCGTGCAAAGCCAATAACGGCGGGCGTTTGCGCCGGCCCCGGGCGCCGGAGTCGCGCCGTCGGCACGGCGAAACTGACAAAAAAGTCATGTTCCCGTCAGGGTGTCAACGGGGGGCGCGCGCGATCATGGCGTTGCCGGACCGCGCTTCCCGGTACACCGCACCCCGCCCGTCGCCGGTCCCTGACGGGCGTCTCCGTCCCCCGCGGTGTCCACGTGACTGAGCGAGCAGACACGGGGCGCGGGCCCGTTTTTCGCCCCGGGCGTTCGCGTCCGGGGCGCTTTTGTCGTTGGGTTTTTCACGAAAATGCGCGTCGATTGTTTCTAAATCGGCAAAAGGTAATTTGAGCCAGACAGGATGTTTTTTCCGGTCACAGACGCTTACATTTAGCGCACCACTCATGGAAACCGCTACGGATTCGCCCTTGGGTAGTGACATCCACTGCCACAGCCGAAACCGCACGAGCCTTAGGAAACGGCAAAATGAAGGCCTCCAAATCCCTGCCTGCGCTCGATCCCGCCGACGTCCACGTCGAAATTCTCGAACGTTCCGATACGCTGCTCGTCGTCCGCTGGGTCGAACCCGGCCGCTGTCATTACGGCGAACAGCGCTGGCGCCGCCGCTTCGCACAGCGCACCGGCACCTGCGCGCTGTCGCGCCAGGTCATCCAGCGCGGCGACGAAGTGTTCCGCCCGGCCGAGCGCCCGGCACCCGCGAACGCGGCGGCGATGATCTCCGCCGCCGAAGTGCTCGCGCTGGCCGGCAGCCGCTAACGCCCGCCGAGCACCGCGTGCCGGGGCCCGCCTCGTGATGCGCTGGCCCGCCCTAGAACCGCGGGTCTAATTCCCCCGCTTGTCTGCCCCGCCCGCGCGGACTATCGTTACACCACTCAATGTAACGATTACGCGTCGTGGCGCACGGCCACGCCGATGGAGGCAGACATGCATGCATGGAGCGCGCGCCACGTCCCGGCGCAAGGCGGCAAGGTCGCGGTCGTGACCGGCGCGAACAGCGGCCTCGGCTGGCAGATCGCGGAAACGCTGGCCGCCAAGGGCGCGACCGTCGTGATGGGCTGCCGCGATGCCGCGCGCGCCGCGCAGGCCGCCGCTGCGATTCGCCGGCTCCATCCCGCCGCCCGGGTCGAAGTCGATCCGCTCGACCTCGCCGATCTCGCGTCGATCCAGCGCTTCGCCGCCGACGTCTCCGACCGCCACGGCCGTGTCGACATTCTCTGCAACAACGCCGGCGTGATGTTCCTGCCGCTGCGGCACACGCACGACGGCTTCGAGATGCAGTTCGGCACCAACCATCTCGGTCATTTCGCGCTGACCGGCCATCTGCTGCCCGCGCTGCGCGCCGCGCGGCGCGCGCGGGTCGTGACGATGTCGAGCGGCTTCAACCGCGGCGGCCGGATCCGTGTCGACGACCTGCGCGCCGAGCACCGCTACAACCGTTATCTCGCCTACTGCGACAGCAAGCTCGCGAACCTGGTGTTCGCGATCGAGTTGCAGCGCCGCTTCCAGCGCGCGGCGTTCGCGGGGATCAGCGTCGCCGCGCATCCCGGCTACGCGGCGACCAACCTGCAGTTCGCGGGCCCCGCGATGGACAGTTCGCCCACGCGTGCCGCGCTGATGCGCGCGGCGAACCGTTACCTTGCGCAACCCGCCGATCAGGGTGCGCTGCCCGCCATTCACGCGGCGACGTCACCCGACCTCACCGGCGGCTCGTACATCGGACCGTCCGGCTGGTTCGAGTCGCGCGGCCTGCCGGCACCCGCGAGCGTGCCGCGCGCGGCACGCGACGTAGCGGTCGCCGCGTTACTGTGGGAAGCGTCGGAAGCCGCGACGGGCGTGCGATTCCTGAGCTCGGGCCTGCCCGCCGGCCGTCCGCCCGCCAAGCCGTTCGACACGGCCGCCGAGGTGCGCTGAATCCCGCGCGCGCCGCCGCAACATTCCTCATACTTATTACACTTACGGAAACGAAAGCAGGATGAAAGCCTGATTCGACGGCCTACTGTTACCGCCCGGGAAACAATCTATCGTCAAAACCAGCGTTTACCCTGAACCGCCCGGTGACTAAGATTTAGTCAATCGCTGCAGACATGGTGTCGAAAGCGAACCCAATAAAACACCGGAGGTCATCATGAAATCGCTCGTTTCCGCAGTTGTTGCCGCTGTCGCCCTGTCCGCCTCGTTCGGCGCTTTCGCGCAAAGCACCGTGACCCGCGCACAAGTCCGCAACGAACTGGTTCAGCTCGAAAAGGCCGGCTACAAGCCGGGCCTGTCGAGCCCGTACTACCCGAACGACATCCAGTCGGCGGAAGCGCGTGTTCATGGTGCCGACGCCAGCGGCTACGGCGCGCAACCGGCTCCGGTCGTCCACTCGGGCGCCCCGGCTGCCGCAGCGTCGTCGAACGCGCGCGACTCGGTCTTCTTCGGCCAGTAAGCCGACGCGCCCCGGCGGGCGCACCGCGCCTCGCGCGATGAAGCAGCGGTATCCGGACGAGCCCCTCATGCGGGCTCGTCTTGTTTTATGAAACGCATACCTCCGCCGCCCGGCAGCGGGTGGCTTCGCCCGGACGCGCTGCGTCCGGGCGCTTTTTCCCCGGCGAGGTATGCGTCACGAAGCGGTATGCGCCGATCAGCGCCCCGCGACTTCCGCAGGCACCGCACGCGACAGCACACGCCAGCGCGACAGCAGTTCGTCGCGATCGACGTAGCAGCCCTGCAGATGCCGGCGGCCCGTCGACGGATCGAACTCGGTGCGCGCATGCAGCACGCGCCGGTTGTCGAACGCCCACATGTCGCCCGCCCGCAGCCGGCGCTGCACGCGGAAACGCGGCTCGCGCGCGAGCGCGAGAAACCGCCGGTACGCGCGGTAGACGGCCGCGACCGCGCCGGCCGGCGCATCGAGCGGCCCGCGCAGGAAGTTCGCGACGCGCACCTCGGTCACGTTGCCGCGCGCATCGAGCCCGATCACCGGCGCGGAACAGCGGTAGTCGCTGTTCGCACTCTTGTTCCAGAACTCGAACGGTATCGACGCAAGTTGCGCGAAATCGGCCGGATATTCGCGCCGCAGCGCATCCGCGAGCGCGAAGCCGTCGAGGAAGATGCTGTCGCCGCCCGTTGCGTCGTTCGCGAGGCAGTGCAGGAACTGCACGCCCGGCTGCAATTCACGCGTCGGCAGATCGGTGTGCGGCGGCAGGTTCAGCGACGTATAGGCATTGCTGTCCGGCCGCGGCTTCGATTCGACGTCGAACAGCACGCCGAAATTGCTTTCGCGGATCAGGCCGATACGACGCGCGATCTGGTCGACCCGGCCGCGTTCGGCCGGCACGCCCTCGACGAGCGTGAGCCCCGTGCGCTGCAACGCGGCGAGCCAGGCGAGCAACGCGCCGTCGTCCTCCATCACGTCGCGCCACGCGAATACGCCGATCGCCGTCGCATCGTCGCCGGTCCACACGTGCCGCCCGTGCGCGGCCTGGCGCTCCGCGCGCGACGCATCGTCGTAAGCATGCGCGCGCAACCATCCCGGCGACCACGCGCTGCGATGCCCGTCGTTCCACTCGACGTGCAGGGCGCCGTCGGTTTCGACCTGCACGACGCGCGCCGACAGATCCTCGCGCGCGTCGGCGATCTCGAACACCTGTTCGCGTGTGACCGCATGCACGCACGCGGAACACGCGCAGTTGTCGCGCAACCAGTCGAAGTGAAACGGCGATCGTCGCGTGTCGCTCCACTCGACGTCCACCGCGCCATCGCCGATCGTCGCCGCCGTAATGGCCGCGTCGGCTGAAAAGGTCCGCCAGTCCTCGATACGGTGTTGCGCTGCCTGCATCGTTGCCTCCCGGAAAACGCCCGCTACGCGTGTGGTGCGAGCAGAAACCCGCCGATCATCCGGTGCATCCGCGCCGCCTGCGGGCTCGTTCCGAGCGCGCGCCAGCAGCCGTGCACCAGCCCCTCTCCCATCCAGTAACGCGCGGCGCCGCCGGCCGCGAGAATGCGTTCGACATAGACGCGCGCGTCGTCGCGCAGCGGATCGTGTTCCGCGCCGATCGCGAGCACGGGCGGCAGCCCGTCGAAACGCGACGCCGCGAGCGGCACCGAAGCGCGCAACAGCGGATCGTCATCGTTCGGTGCGACCTCTCCTTCAGAACCCCAGTACAGCGCGCGATCGCGATGAACGTCGTCGAGCGTCAGCATCGGTGCGTGCGCTTCCGTGTCGCGCGCCGGCGCTTGCGGTTCGAAGCCGAGCATCGGATACACGAGTGCGATCCCGTCGATGCCGCCCTCGCCCGCATCGCGCAGCGCGGTCGCGACGGCGGCCGCGAGGTTGCCGCCGGCACTGTCGCCCGCGAGCGTCAGCGGTCGCTTGCATGCGTCGAACGGCCAGCGCGCTGCGTCGCGCGCGGCACGCGTGACGGCCAGGCAATCCGCGAGCGCGGCCGGCGCGCGGTGCTCGGGCGCGAGCCGGTAGTCGACCGCGATCACGGCAAGCCCGGTGTCGGCCGCCAGCTGCGCGGTGATCAATGCATGACTGTCGAGCGAGCCGACGACGAAGCCGCCGCCATGAAAGAACAGCACGGTGCCGCGCGGCTCGCCCCGCGCGGGCGCGTAGCGCCGCAGCGCGATCGCGTGTCCGTCCGGCGCGTGCCACACCGCATCGTGCCGGACGATGCCGGCCGGCAGTTCCGCGGGCGTCCAGGCGGCCGCGAAACGATCGTAGACGCGGCGTTGCGCGTCGGGCGAGCGCGCCGCTGCGTCGGCCGGATACCACGCGTCGACGGCTGCGACGAACGCCGCGATTTCCGGTTCGAGCATCGTGTGCGCTCCGCGGTCCGGGGTTGAACGTCGACGCTAGCGGCGCGGCGGCAGTCCGATCACACGGCCCGCATACGCAGGTGCCGCGCAATCGCGCTGCAACGCATGCAGCTCGGCCACGCGCGCGGCGACGTCGTCGTCGAACGGCGCCGATTTCGCGCCGCCGCGCGTGTCGACGTGCAGCAGCATCTGCTCGCTCGCCGACACCGCGCCGTCGTGCCCGTCCGCGAACAGTTCGAGATACAGGTGCAGCCGCTTCGCGTCGTGCGCGAGCACCCGCGCATCGACGCGCACGCGCGTGCCTTCCTTGATCTCCTGCAGATAGTTCACGTGCGCTTCGAGCGTGTAGACCGAGCGGCCCCGCTCGCGACGCGCGGCATCGTCGAGACCGATGCGGTCCAGCAGCGCATCGGTCGCGAAGCTGAAGATCAGCAGATAGAACGCGTCGCGCAGGTGGCCGTTGTAGTCGACCCACTCGGGCCGCACGGCGTCGCGGTAGATCGTCAGCGGGGTATCGCCGGTCATGTTCGTTCAGTCCTCGAAACGCATTCCGTGCCGCGCCTTCACCGCGGCGATCGCCTTCAGCACCTCGGTGATGCACTCGTCGCGATAGCGTTCGAGTTCCTTGATGCTGCGCGTGCCCTGCTGCTCGCTCGTGCCTTCGACGACGCTGTCGATCAGTGCGTCGGTCAGCGTCGGCGCGACCAGCTTCGTCCAGGGCAGTTCGAGCGCGGGGCCGAACTGCTGCATGAAGTGTCGCATGCCCGCGTCGCCGCCGGCCAGCGTGTAGGTCAGGAACGTGCCCATGAACGACCAGCGGATGCCCGCGCCGAAGCGGATCGCATCGTCGATCTCGCCGGTCGTCGCGACGCCTTCGTTGACGAGATGCAGCGCCTCGCGCCACAGCGCTTCGAGCAGCCGGTCCGCGATGAAGCCCGGCACTTCCTTGCGCACGTGCAGCGGCCGCATGCCGAGCTTGCGATAGATCGCCATCGCCGCCTCGACCGCTTCCGGCGACGTGCGCGCGCCGCCGAGCACCTCGACGAGCGGCAGCAGGTAGACCGGATTGAACGGATGGCCGACCACGCAGCGCTCCGGATGCGTCGCACGCGCATAGAAGTCGGTCGGCAGCAGCCCCGACGTCGACGATGCGATGATCGCGTCGGGCTTCGCCGCGCGGCTGATCTGTTCGTGCAGTTCGAGCTTCAGCGCCTCGCGCTCGGGTGCGCTTTCCTGGATGAAGTCCGCGTCGGCGACGCAGGCCTCGATCGTCGATTCGAAGCGCAGCCGCGCGGGATCGGCGCCCGGCGCGAGGCCCACACGTTCGAGCGCGGGCCACGCATTCGCGACGTTCGCGCGCAGCCGCTCCTCCGCGCCCGGCGCGGGATCCCACACGACCACGTCGAGACCGTGCGCGAGCGCACGGCAAATCCACCCGCTGCCGATCACGCCGGTGCCGATCGCGGCGAACGTCCTGATGTCGGTCTTCACTGCCATGTCAACGCATCCTTCAAATCGAGGGGAATCGGACGGCGGCGCGCTCGTGCGCGCGCCGCCGCATTGAATCGGAACCAGCCTTGAAAACTCACGCGAACTCGGCCACCGCACGGCGTTCGAGCAGACGCTCGCCGCGCGCCGGCAGGCCGAGCTTGCGACGCCCTTCGGCCGGCGTCAGAACGCGCCCGCCGAGCCGTTCGACGATTTCCCGCGCACGCTCGACGAGCGTGCCGTTGGTCGCGTGCACGCCGCGATCGAGCCAGATGTTGTCTTCGAGGCCCACGCGCACGTGACCGCCCAGCAGCATCGCCTGCGCGACCATCGGCATCTGCATGCGGCCGATCCCGAAGCCGGCCCAGTGCGCGCCCGGCGGCAGGTTGTCGACCATCGCCTTCATCGTGCCGGTGTCGGCCGGCGCGCCCCACGGAATGCCGAGGCACAGCTGGAACAGCGGCGGATCGTCGAGCAGCCCTTCCTTCAGCAATTGCTTCGCGAACCACAGATGGCCCGTATCGAAGATTTCCAGCTCCGGCTTCACGCCGAGTTCCTGGATGCGCTTGGCGCCAGCACGCAGTTGTGCGGGCGTCGACACGTAGATGTAGTCGCCGTCGCCGAAATTCAGCGTGCCGCAATCGAGCGTGCAGATTTCCGGCAGCAGTTCCTCGACATGCGCGAGGCGCGTGAGGCCGCCGACGAGATCGGTGCCCTTGCCGAAGCGCATCGGGTCTTCGCCCGGGCCGATCTCCAGATCGCCGCCCATGCCGGCCGTCAGGTTGATGATCACGTCGACGTCGGCCGAGCGGATCCGGTCGACCACTTCGCGGTACAGGTTCGGATCGCGGCTGCCGCGGCCCGTCTGCGGATCGCGGACATGGCAATGCGCCACCGTCGCGCCGGCCTTCGCGGCTTCGATCGCGGCAGCCGCGATTTCCTTCGGCGTGACCGGAATCGCCGGATGTTTGCCGACCGTATCGCCCGCGCCGGTGACCGCGCAGGTGATGATGACTTCGTGGTTCATGCTGAATGCCCTCGCTTGATTCGGTTCGTTTCGCTCGATTTGCGTCGTACTGCAGATGATTGTTCGCTGCGCGCCGCACGCAGACGGCACGCACGGGTCGTTACAGGCCGAGATAGGCCTTCACGGCAGGCAGGCCGTCCTTGCCGTCGAACGTCTTCACGCCGGCAAGCCACGCATCGAGCACCTGCGGATTCTTCTTCAGATACGCCTTCGCGGCGTCGGCCGGCTTCGTCTTGTTCATCACCGACTGCATCAGCTGGTTCTCGAGCTGCGTCGTGAAGCGCAGGTTCTCGACGAGCTTGCCCGCGTTCGGGCAGCGCGCAATGAAGTCGGGCGCCGTCAGCGTGTACACGCGCGCTTCGCCGTAGTTCGGGCCGAACGACGCATCGCCGCCGGACAGGTAGTTCATGCTGATCTGGATGTTCATCGGATGCGGCTCCCAGCCGAGGAACACGACCCACTTCTTGTCGCGGATCGCGCGCTCGACCGTGACGAGCATCCCCGCCTCGCTCGATTCGACCAGCTTGAAGCCGCCGAGGCCGTACTGGTTCGTGTCGATCATCTTCTGGATCGTCGCATTCGCGCTGCTGCCCGGCTCGATCCCGTAGATCTTGCCGTCGAGCTCCGCGCGGTGCTTCGCGATGTCCTCGAAGGTCTTCAGGCCGGCCTGGTATTCGTAGCTCGGCACCGCGAGCGTCGCCTTCGCGCCCGACAGGTTCGGCGGTTCGACCACGTTGATCGACTTGCTGTCGAGGAACGGCTGGAGCTGCTTCTGCTGCACCGGCCACCAGTAGCCGAGCGAGATGTCGAGCTGCTTGCTCTTCAGGCCGGCGAACGAGATCGGCACCGATGCGATCGTCGTCGTCGGCTTGTAGCCGAGCCCTTCGAACACCGTCGAGGCGAGCGCCGTGGTGGACGTGATGTCGGTCCAGCCGATGTCCGCGAAGCGTACGTTGCGGCAGGTCGCGGCATCCGTTTCGGCCTGCGCCGCGGTCGCGAATGCGCCGGTCGCCAGCACGGCCGCGACGAACGCGGCGATCTTTGTCGACTTCATGGTTTCTCCCGATTGGACCGATGTCCGACGGGTTCGCGGAGTGCGTCCCGGCCTGCATCGTGGATGTAAAAGTAACGAGCCATATTGGTCGAAAGACGACCGGCGGCGACCTGTTCTTGACTGTTTGCGACTATGAGTGGAAACCACTATGCGCGGGTAGTGGCTTGTGCGGCGGGGGTTTGAGGCGAATTACGATGATGAGGGGTTTGTCCGGATGCGGCGTCATGAGATGCCGTCCGCGCAAGCGAGACAGGGTCGGTCAGGTCCGTGCGGCTGCAAGCGCGTTGCCGAAATGTTCCACGGCGCCGTCGAAGCGCGCCGCGCCGACGTCGAAGACCCAGCGTCGCAGGAAAGGGGGCGCGGCAAGACCCAGCTCCGCGATCCGATACCGGGTGTCGATCACGGCCAGCACGGCCTTCACCATGGCTTGCGGCATGCCTGCGGTGGCGGCGGTCGTCAGCCCGCCGTCGAGTATGCTCGGCGCGAAGGCGGCGCTTTCGACACCCTGCTGCATCGCCGTCCGGGCGGCCGTGGCGACGGCATCCGCGGTTCTTTCGATCGTCCAGCTTGCCGGATCGCCGAGTCCGACCAGCAACAAGGTACGCGCCGCGATACCCGCGGGCGGGTGGCTGATCAACAGCGTTTCCATCGGCGCGGCCCGAAAATGGCCCTCGCGCCGCAAGCCGGTGAGTGCGCCCGACAGGGCGATGTCGAGATGGCGCAGTCCACCCGTCGGGCCATCGCCCGTCGCCTCGTGGGCAAACATGCAGCCGCAGGAGAGGTCGACCTGCGCGCCCACGCCATCCCATGCGGCGACCTCGAAGGACACATCCCGCCAACGACCGATGCTCTGTCGAAGAACCATATCGTCTCTCCCGCAAGTCAAGGCGATCTCGCTCGCGCCCCGTGCCGCATTCAGCGTCGCGGCAGGGAAATCTTCCCCAGTACCGCAGCCCAGATCATGGCTCGCGCGTTTGACGGCGCCGGACGTCCGCCGGGTCGGAATACCTCGTAACCCGGAACGATCTCCGCCCCGGAGAGCGCACACCTCCCCGGCCGCGATGCGCGTGCCAGTCGCCAGGTCTGCTCGCCGTAGTGCGCGCGCCCTGGCTCCACCCATCGCACCAGCAACATGTCTGCCGAATGCTCCAGGATCTCGATTTTCGGACGGGTCGTCGAACGATAGGCCGAGTCGAGGGCAGAGACAAGAATCATTCTGGCATGGGCCGATTGGCCTGTCGGGCTGAACACCGGGTCGCCGCACACGACCTTGGCCCCGGAAAAGGAACATTGTCCGGAGCGCAGCGCGCGCCCCGGCATCCAGCGTTGCTCCTCTTCATCCGCTTGCCCGGGCTTGCGCCAGCGCACGAGCAACACGTCATCCGCATACTTCAGTATCTGCACCAGTCCGTTCATTTTCCATTGTCCGCTCGCAGTTACGCGGTATCGCCTGCGTCGCCGGACGCATCGATCTCGATAGCCCGTTGATGCTCTGCCATCCATGCTTCGATTCGGCGCGGCACACGCCCGCTGCCTCGCGCCAATCGCGAAGCGTGCGTGACGAGGATCGCTTGCTGAAGGTGGGCGGCCGGTGATCGAACGCGACCGGCCACGTGCGTGGCCGGTTGCCTTGCGCTTATTGCCTGGCGGCAAGCCCGAACGCGTAGAGCTTGTGACTCGTGCCGTCGTACGGCAGACCGAGCACCTTGGTGTGGTAGCCCGCCCCCCAGTACACCGCCCCGTCGACGATGGCCGCGCCCGACACCACCGCGCCGTTGTTCTCGTAGCGCCACTTGATCTCGCCGGTCGCCGCATCGAGCGCATACATGCTCGCGCCCGTACCGGCCAACGAGCCGGCGTAGACGACACCGTTGGCCGCCGACATCGCCACCGTGTCCATCTTGCCCTGCGGGTCGGCCGTGCGCCACAGCACCTTGCCGGTGGCGGCGTCGACCGCCGCCCAGATGCCGCCCTTGGTCGTCTTCTGGCCGTTCGGACCGTTGTCGACGTCGATCGACTTTCCGTCCAGGTTGCCGATCGAAACGTAGATACGCTTGCCGTCAGCGGCCGTCCCCCAGAGCATGCCGCCCAGCAGGCTGCCCGGGCCGACCTGCGTATGCCAGATCACCTTGCCGGTCTTGGGATCGAGCGCCCAGTACACGCCGCTCTTCGCGCCCGCCCCCACCAACGTCTTCTGCTTGCCGTCGATGGTCACCTTGAACAGGTTGGGCCCCGCGCCGAAATCGTAGTCCGGGCCATCGTCGTGGTCGTAGTTGGTCGACATGTCGGCCGCCAACGTTCGGCTATGCCAGACGATCTTTCCGGTCTTGAGGTCGAGCGCGACAAAGCTGTCGATCATGTTGGCCGGCGTATCGGGTTTGCAGTTCTTCTGGGTCGGAAAACGGCAGTGCCCCGGCGGGACCGAGAAGTTGTTGCCCGTGGTCACGTAGAGCAGGCCGGTTTCATGATCGACCGCGGCCGTGTTGCCCCACACCGACCCACCGGTATATCCCTTCGGCACCATATAGGTCTTCCACAGCATCTTGCCGGTCCTGGCGTCGAGGGAGACCACCGCGCCGCGATAGGTCGGCTTGTCCTTGAGCGCCTCGGCACGTGACGACAGGCCGACATAGACCACACCGCGATCGACGATCGGCGACTGGGTAATGATCGCGGTCGGATCCGAATCCACCTTGGTCCGCCACAGCGGCGCGCCATCCTCGGCCTTCGCAGCCATCATGAATGCGCCGGTCGGGTTGTTCGCGATCTGGGTGCCCTGCCCGAAGATCAGCGTGCCTTCCCAATAGGCCGGGCTGGTGCGGGACGCATCGTTGTCGATACCGCTGTATTCGGTGATCTTCTTCTTCCACTTCACCTTGCCGCTGGCGGCATCGACCGCCCATAGCGAGCCGCCGAAGTCCGGCACGTACACGGTGCCGTTGGCCACGGTCGGCGTGGCCGACACGTTGCCGTCGGTATCCAGCGTCCAGCGCGGCGCAAGTTGCGAGACGTTGTCGACGCCGATGACGTGTTCGTCCGGCGCGGTGCGCGTGTTGTCGACACCCTGGCCGGCAAAGACCCAATCCGCCGCCGCACCCGGGCCGCTTGCGACCAGGCCGAACAGTGCAAGCGTTCCGATCATGGCCGGCGTACGCCGGCCCCATGAGGCAAGCCCGACGTTCTGCTTGTTGGATGTTTTCATGAGATCACCTTACCGAGAGAAGCGTGACTTGAGACCGGCCGAACCGAAACGGCCGCACCGTAGTTGAAGCCGCGCGACGGGTTGCCGAACGCGTACTGCGCCTGCACGTCGAAGCCGCCGATCACCGGGCCGTGATATTCGATGTTGTTGCGGCTCTGCGGCCAGTTGCGGCCAGTTGCGGCCGCGCACGAGCAATCAATGGTGCAACGCACACCGTACGAATCGGCGTGCACGCGTATGACGTGGCGATCCTCCGAACAAAGACGGAAGAAGCCACAAGACGATGGAGTCGACACGGAACGCGCGAGCCGCCGAGAACCTGCTTTCGTTGGGGACCGACTATCAGGTTAGGACAAGCACCACGCAATGAACAACCATAATTTGGAATCTCACCGATGCCGTTTTTTCTTGATGACGCAATCGGCTCATGCAAGCATCGGCCTTGCCACCTCTGTTGCCGGCCATGCGCCGTGACAATCCAGTAATGGATGACAACGCAACTGACGACGGCATTGCATGCAGTTGTGCGAGCGCGGTGTGTACGAGTGCTTCGACACCTGTCGATCTTGCAAAGAAGCTTGCATCATGTGGACCCAACCCGCCTATACCGACCTGCGCCTCGGCTTCGACATCACCCTGCATGTTTCGAATCGATGACAGCACGCCATACCATCGGCCGGCAGACGGTGCCTTATCTCGGCACTTCGACGTAGGTTTCCCTGCAGATCTCGCGCAGCGCCTGGACGAGCACATCCCGCGTCGGCGCATGCGCTTCGGCGGCGCGGGTAAACAACGCGATCGGCGGCAGCGTCCAGACCAGCGAGTAAGGCACGATCGCCACGCCGGCGATGCGCACCATTTCTTCCGCGATATCGGCCGGCACGATCGACACCGCGTCGTCGCTCGACGCGATCATCTCGCCGATCAGCTTCGACGAGTAGCTTTCGACGATCGGCACGGGCGGCGCGATGCCCGCCGACAGAAACAGATCGGTCACCTGCTCCCGCATCGGCGTATGCGGCGCGCCGAGAATCCAGTCCAGCGCGTGCAGCTTCTCCCAGTCGAGCCTCGTGCGGGCCAGTTTCGCGGCGAGGCGCCGGCTCGCGATCATCCGCGGTTGCTGCTGGTACAGCACCTCGAAGGAGACCTGCCCCAGATCGACCGCCGACGACGCCCGCCCGATCACGAGGTCGACGCTGTGATCCTTGAGCTGCAGCAGCAACTGGTCGCTGGTGCCTTCGTGGATCGTCACGGTCAGGCGCCGCTCCATCCGGGACTGCAGGCGCTTGAGCGCCGCCGACAGCATCTGGCCCGAAATAAACGGAATCACGCCGATATGCAGGTGGGCCGCGTGGCCGGCGGCGACCGCCTCCATCTCGCGGGCGAGATGGTCGAGATCCTTCAGCATCGCCTTGGCGCGCTCGAGCACGACCGAACCGAGCGCGGTCGGCCGCATCCCGCGCGACGAGCGCTCGAACAGCGGCGTGCCGAACATGCTTTCCAGCTCGGACAGCGCGTTCGTCACGGCGGGCTGGCTGCTGGCCATGTGCTCGGCAACGCGCGTCAGCGACCCGTGCTGCTGGATCTGCAGCAACAGCATCAGGTGCCGCATCTTCAGGCGCGCGCCAAGCCGCCTGACCACGTCGTTCGCGTCGAATGTCATTGCCGGACCGCCACACCATCATGAAAAAGTGATGGACCGATATTAAAACAGAATCATCTCCTTATGGCCGATCCCTAGAATCACCGTCATGGATCGCGTCGGGACTGGCCTGGCGCGCACGCCCGGACCCGACAACATGAAACAGACAGAGACCCAGCAGCAGGCCGCGTACGACTATCACGAGTTTCCGACCCCGGGGAAGATCTCCGTCGTCGCCAGCAAGCCGCTCGTGACGCAGCGCGATCTCGCGCTCGCCTACACGCCCGGCGTCGCCAGCGTGTGCGAGTCGATCGCCGCCGAGCCGCTGAACGCGCATCGCTTCACGAGCCGCGGGAATCTGGTGGGCGTCATCACCAACGGCACCGCCGTGCTGGGTCTGGGCAACATCGGCGCGCTCGCGTCGAAGCCGGTCATGGAAGGCAAGGCCGTGCTGTTCAAGAAGTTCGCCGGGATCGACGTGTTTGACATCGAGATCAACGAGACCGATCCGGACAAGCTCGTCGACATCATCGCCGGCCTCGAGCCCACCTTCGGCGGGATCAACCTCGAGGACATCAAGGCGCCGGAGTGCTTCACCGTCGAGCGCGAAGCGCGCGAGCGCATGAAGATCCCCGTCTTCCACGACGACCAGCACGGCACCGCCATCACCGTCGCCGCCGCGTTCATCAACGGGCTGAAGGTGGTCGGGAAGTCGATCAAGGAAGTGAAGGTCGTGACGTCGGGTGCCGGCGCCGCGGCGCTGGCCTGCCTGGACCTGCTCGTCGACCTCGGGCTGCCGGTCGCGAACATCTGGGCGACGGATATCGAAGGCGTCGTCTATCGCGGCCGCACCACGCTGATGGATCCGGCCAAGGAACGCTTCGCGCAGGACACCGACGCGCGCACGCTGTCCGAGGTGATCGGCGGCGCCGACGTGTTCCTCGGGCTGTCGGTCGGCGGCATCCTGAAACCGGACATGCTGAAGGCGATGGCCGCGCGTCCGCTGATTCTCGCGCTCGCCAATCCGACGCCGGAAATCTTCCCGGAACTCGCGCACGCGACGCGCGACGACGTCGTGATCGCGACGGGCCGCTCGGACTTCCCGAACCAGGTCAATAACGTCCTCTGCTTCCCGTATATTTTCCGCGGCGCACTGGATGTGGGCGCGACGACGATCACCCGCGAAATGGAAATTGCCGCGGTTCACGCGATCGCCGGCCTCGCGCAGGAAGAACAGAACGACATCGTCGCGGCGGCCTATGGCGGCGACGAAGTGTCCTTCGGTCCGCAATACCTGATTCCGAAGCCGTTCGATCCGCGCCTGATCGTGCGGATCGCACCGGCCGTGGCCAAGGCCGCGATCGAAGGCGGCGTGGCGACGCGCCCGCTCGCGGATCTCGATGCGTATGTCGAGCAGCTGCAGCAGTTCGTCTACCACTCGGGCGCGTTCATGAAGCCGCTGTTCGCGACCGCGCGCCAGCTCGTGCGTGACGGCGGCAAGGCCCGCATCGTGTTCACCGAAGGCGAGGACGAGCGCGTGCTCCGCGCGGTGCAGGTCATCGTCGACGAGAAGCTCGCGCGTCCGATCCTGGTCGGGCGTCCGGAGGTGCTGCTGGCGCGTATCGAGCGATTCGGCCTGCGTCTGCGTCTCGGTCAGGATGTCGAGGTGACCAATCCGGAATACGACGAGCGCTTCCCGCAGTACTGGACGACGTATTGGGAACTGCGCTGCCGCGACGGCATCTCGAAGGAAATGGCACGCGTCGAGATGCGACGTCGCCTGACGTTGATCGGCGCGATGATGGTGCGGCTCGGCGATGCGGACGGGATGATCTGCGGGACGGTCGGCGAGTATCACAATCACCTGCGGTTCGTGGACGAAGTGATCGGCAAGAAGCCCGATGCATCGACCTACGCGGCGATGAACATCCTGCTGCTCAATCAGCGGACGGTCGCGCTGGTGGATACGCACGTCAACGACAACCCGGATGCGGAGCAGATCGCGGAGTTCACGATCGCGGCCGCGCGGCAGATGGAGTGGCTGAATCTGACGCCGAAGGCGGCGTTGCTGTCGCGGTCGAACTTCGGGTCGGGGAGCGCGGCTTCGGGCGTGAAGATGCGCCGGGCGCTCGAGATCATCCGCGCGCATGCGCCGGATATCGAGGCGGATGGTGAAATGCACGGCGACTGTGCGCTCGATGAAGCGCTGCGGGCGCGGCTGCTGCCGATGTCGCCGCTGAAGGGCGCGGCGAACCTGCTCGTGTGTCCGAACGTCGATGCGGGGAACATTGCCTATAACCTGCTCAAGACCGAAGCCGGCAGCAACGTTGCCGTCGGACCGTTCCTGTTGGGCGTCAACGGGCCGGTGAACATTCTCACGTCCAGCGCGACCGTGCGACGGATCGTGAACATGACGGCGTTGACGGTGATCGAGGCCAATCGCAACGCGGCTGGGTAATCGCGGTTGATGCGGGGTGGCTACGGCCGCCCCGTCGGTCAGCGGGCTGCGGTCCGCTGAACAACGATCTCCGCGAGTGCAGGTATTAGAATCGTCGGCAATCGGCGCCCGATTCGGCAGCCGTCCCTATTCGCGAGACGTGGCGATGAAGGTAACGATTGCGTACATCGACGAACCGCCATTTGGCTGGACGGAGCCGGACGGCACTGCAACCGGCGCGGACATCGAACTGGCCGGCGAGGTCCTCCGGGCGATCGGCGTCACGCGGATCGAACACCATCTGACGACGTTCAGCGAACTGCTGCCCGGCGTCGCCGAAGGTCGCTGGGACATGAATGTTCCGCTCTTCGTTACACCCGAACGCGCCAGTCTGGTCGCGTTCAGCGTGCCTGTCTGGGGCATCGCGGACGGCTTTCTCGTGCGGGCCGGCAATCCCAAGCAGCTCACCAGCTATGCGTCGCTCGCCAGGCATCCCGATGCCCACCTCGGCATCATCAGCGGACAGGTGCAGCACGACTCCGCGAGAGCCGCCGGCGTAAGCGAGCACCAGATCACCCTGTTCGACCAGCAAGCCGACGCGATTGAAGCGGTGCGCGCCGGCGTCGTCGATGCCTATGCGAGTACGGCGTTGGGGAATCGCATCGTGGCGAATCGGATGGAAGGTGCGTTGCTCGAGGCCGTCGTGAATGAGGCGGAAGCGGATGGCATGCCACACCGGCCGCCGTTGGGTGCCTTCTCGTTCAGTCGACAAAACCGCGGTTTGCTCGATGCGGTCAACCGGCAACTGCGCTCCTGGCTGGGGTCCCCGGCGCATCGCGAGCGCATGGCCGGATTCGGGTTGACCCGCAACGAGATCGATCCCGTTCTCTCCTGATACGGCGCCGTGACGATGAGCATCGGCAAATGGATCAAGCACATCCTGGGCTTCTACAACTCCGTTCAGCATCCGGTCGCGCTTGCCTTCGTGCTCGCGAAGATCGGCGATGCGACTGGCGCACGGCTAGAACTGGACCGCTTTCTGGAAGGGCGCTCGCCGGACGATCAGATTTCCATGCGCATTGGGGCATTGCTGAATATGGTTGCGGCCGCTGCGTGATCGCGGGTAGCAATCGCAGTGCTTCCCGTACCCATGGCGTGCTTGTACGCGCACCCATGCATGCCATGCTCATTGCGTAGCGCGAAGATGCAAAGGCTTCCGGGCATGAACCCGGTGGCCTATGTTCGCTGCCGCACATTGAAGGTCAACGATTGTCATATGGGGATGGCTCGCTATACATGGCGTTAACCGTACCGCGGTAAAGTAGCGAACCCGTGTGAAAACGTCGCGCGATATACAGAGATAGCGAAAAAGAATGAGCGCAGCGCATCCGGATCCGGCCGAGTGTCGTGATCCCGGATGACTACTCAGTTGAACGAAGAGATGAAGTCGATGATTGAAGCAATCAAAACAGGTCTGTTGGTGTCTGCCGTGGCTGCGCTCGCAGGATGCACCTCGGCCTCGGGGCCGGATTTCAGCGCATGGACGCTGCACCGGTCGAACGGTGAAACCGCCTACCGGGTGGACTGCTCCGGCCTGCTCGAAGGCCCGGAAGTCTGTCAGCGCAAGTCACAGGAGATCTGCGGTCAGCAACCGGTACACGTTCTGGAAGCCATCGAGCCTTACAAGACCGGCACCGATCAGAAACCGAACACGCGCGAGCTGACGTTCGAGTGCGGTGCCGCGTCGGTGGCGACTGCTGTTTCTCCGGCGCCCGGTTCGGCAATGAACCGCAACACCACATCGAGCGGCAACGCCAACTGAGGTTGCCCGCATGCTTTGCGACACGACCGATGACGCTTGCGGATCGCGCGTGGCCAATTGCCATCGGGAAGAAGCCGGACAGTTCCAGCATCCGCGATGTTTCACAGTTTCGAAATTTATCGTCAGACGCGTGTACGCGTTGAAAGCTGCCGTCAAAGGCAAGCGGCATTGAACACCGGAAGCGGATCGGAAGCAGCCATTCAAGTACGGCTGCATCCGACCGCGACCGGACGTTCAGGTGCCGCCAGGCACCCTGACATCGAGAAACGCGCTACAGAACCCGTTCCAACGCACTCGCAAACCGCGCAACCGCCGCATCGACATCATTCAGCTTGTCGAGACCGAACAAGCCGATACGGAACGTCTTGAAATCGGCCGGCTCGTCGCATTGCAACGGCACGCCCGCCGCAATCTGCATGCCGACGTCGGCGAATTTCTTGCCGGACCGGATGTCGTCGTCATCCGTGTAACTGACCACGACACCCGGGGCCTCGAAGCCCTCGGCCGCCACGCTCCGGAACCCCTTCCCGGCCAGCAACGCACGAACCCGCGTGCCGAGCTCGAGCTGCTCCGCCCTCACCTTGTCGAAGCCGTACGCTGCCGTTTCCTTGATCACGTCGCGCAGCGTTGCAAGGCTGTCGGTCGGCATCGTCGCGTGGTACGCGAACCCGCCGTTCTCGTACGCTTCCATGATCTGCAGCCACTTGCGCAGGTCGCACGCAAAGCTGGTGCTGGTCGTCGCATCGATCCGCTCGCGGGCAAGCGGACTGAGCATCACCAGCGCACAGCCGGGCGACGCGCTCCAGCCCTTTTGCGGCGCGCTGATCAGCACGTCGACGCCGCTCGCCGCCATGTCGACCCAGATCGTGCCGGACGCGATGCAATCCAGCACGAACATGCCGCCGACCGCATGCACGGCGTCGGCCACCGCGCGCAGATAGGCATCGGGCAGCATCATCCCGGAAGCGGTTTCGACGTGCGGCGCAAAGACCAGATCCGGCTTGTGCTCGCGAATCGCCGCGACGACCTCGTCGATCGGCGCCGGCGCGAACGCCGCCTGCCTGCCCGCTTCGACCGGACGCGCCTTCAGCACGATCGACTCGGACGGAATGCCGCCCATGTCGAAAATCTGCGACCAGCGGAAGCTGAACCAGCCATTGCGGATGACCAGACACTTCCTGTTCGTCGCGAACTGGCGGGCCACGGCCTCCATGCCGAAGGTCCCGCTGCCCGGGACGATCGCAACCGCCTTCGCGTTGTAGACCTGCTTCAGCGCGGTGGAAATATCGCGCATGACGCCCTGGAAGCGCTGCGACATGTGATTGATCGACCGGTCGGTGTACACCACCGAATATTCGAGGAGCCCGTCGCGGTCGACATCGGGAAGTAATCCTGGCACGTTCGCCTCCGGTAAAGGATGAACCATGGGATGAGCGCGAGCGGTGTTCGCGAACGGTTACCGCCGCGCCCATGCAAATCCGCATTATTGCTTCGACGACGAACGATTCTAACGAAAGCCGTGTGATGTTGGGGATTGGGGAATTTTGTGCGGTGCACGCACGCAGCCATGACGCGGCGCACCGCGCGGTACGCCGAACGCATCGCTTGAAAGCCCCTCTCTCGCCGGTTTGCCGGTGCTTCCCGTGCTCAGGGCCGGCAGGCAATCGCTTCGATTTCGATCCTGGTGCCGACCATGTTGGTCGCCTGCAAGGTCGATCGTGACGGCTTGTTCCCCGGAAAGAACTCCGCATAGACCCGATTGAATTCCGCGAAGTCGCGCGCGTCTTCGAGCCAGACGGTGGTTTTCACCACGTCGGCGAGCGAGCATCCCGCCAGCGCGAGTACGTCGGCGACGTTCTTCAACGTCTGGCGCGTCTGCGCGTCGATTCCGCCGGCGACGATACTCCCGTCTTCGTTTCTCGCTACCTGTCCGGATACGAACACCAGATCGCCGGCTCGGGTCGCCAACGATCGAGGCAGGTTTCGAGTGACCGGATTGCTCTCCGCAAAGTATTCGATCGCCATTCGAGCCTCCCTCGATCCATTCGGCGCCTGCGTCGGCCGACGAAAACGAGCGTAGCGCGGAAACGGCGCGCTGCCAATTCGGGATTCTCGAGCGGCAAGCCGTTACGCGCCGCCTCGCGCCGCAGCATCCGGTCGACGTGATGCGCATCGCCGGCGCGGCCTGCCCGATCCTCGGCGTCGTGCCGATCCGCGCGTGACGGCGCGGAGATACCGCGCCGCCCCGCATACCGGCAAAGCTTCAGCAGCGAAGCCGGTCAGTACCGGTCGGACACACCCTCGATCCCGCGCTCGTGCAGTGCTCGGACCAACCCGGCACGCACCGTCGCGACATCCGAAAACGCCGGCCGGCGATGCGCGGCGACTTCGGCCGCCGTATAGGGCTTGAAGTCACGCGGCAGCGCATCGCGGTTCATCGTCATGAGCAGCCAGTTGAGCACGTCGGCGAGCTCCTGGTCCGACAGCGCCGAGTTCGACGCGCCGGGCACGCGCATCACGTACTCGCGCCCGGCCGGCAGATGCGTGAAATAGCCGAGCGAGTTCGCGAGCGGCGGCACCTTGCCCGGAATGCCGCCGCCCGTCGCCGTGTGGCAGCCCATGCAGTTGAGCACCCAGTGCTGTCGCGCGAGCGTGGCGTCGGTCACGCCGTCGGCATGCGCGGGGACGGTTATCGCACATGCCGCGGCAGCGACCACCAGCATCGACGACAGACGGCCTGTCGTGAACGAGCCGATCCGCCACGCCGCCGCCCGCCGGCCGCGACGCCGAATGCACGCGGCATTCACAGCCCCAGCCCCTTCGTCACGACCGCGCGTTGCGCGTGAACGGCCGTGCCGTCCATCTCCTTCGCTCGCGCCGCGCGAATGTCGGCCGCGGTGAACGGCTTCGCGTCGCCGTGCCTGTCGTTGAGATCGAACACGATATGGTTGAGCACGTTCGCGATATCGTCATCGCTCGCACTCGCGAACGACGGCATCTTGAAGTTGTAGCTTTTGTCGTGCACCTTGATCTCGCCGAACATCCCGTGCAGCAGCGTCGCGACCAACTGCGCGCGGCCCGCGTCGGCCGTCGCGTACTTGCCCGGATACTCGGTCAGCGGCGGCGCAAGGCCGTCCTGCCCCTTGCCGCCCGCCTGGTGGCACACCGCGCACTGCGCATCGAACAGGCTCTTGCCCGCCGGGTAATGGACGGCCTGCTGCGCACCGGCCAAACCCGGCACCGCAAGACCCGCGACAGCCGCGACAACCGCCACGCACGCGACAACGATCTTTCCAGCTTGCTTCACTTTCATTGCTTTGCCGCCCCCAGCAGGACCGAAACCGAACAGTGGTAATTCGAATTGCCGTTCGCCATGCACCAGTTGATGTCGTTGTTCAGCGACAGCTTGTACAGCGGCTTCTCGCGCTCGTTGCGGTTGCAGAAGCATTTGCCGCACGACGTCTTGCCGCAGCAGTCGTTGTACGACACGATGTAGTCCGACCCGTCGTGCGGATTGCGGCAGGTGCCGATCCACGTGATCGGCGACGGCGTCGTGCCCGGCGGGCAACTGCTCGACGTGCCGCCGCAGCAACTGCACAGCCAGCCGTCGATCGCGCAGTATTTCCAGTAGTCGCAGCTCAGCGGATCGTCGCTTGCGGCCGACGCGGCAGCACCTGAAGCCGCCGATGCGCCGGACGCCGCATCCGCTGCATACGCGGTGCGATCGACCGGCAGGAGCGGCAGCATCGCCGACCCCACCAGCACCTTGCCGAGCTTCGCCATCGCACTGCGCCGCGAACTATGCTGCGCGACACCGCGCGCCGAGCGCTCGAACCATGAATCAAACACGCCCATGTCGTTGTTCTCCGTTGACGTTGAAAGAGGGGCGGCCGATCACGCGTGCTGCGCGTGCTCTGCGTGACCGCCGTGGTCGTGATCGCCGTGCACGAACTGCTGCAGCGATGCGACGCCACGCTCCTTCGCTTCGAACAGGCTCTCGAGATGCTCGCGGGTGTTGACGAGCCCCTTCGCGCGCACGGTGCCGGTGTCGTCGAGCAGCACCGCGTACGGCAGCTTGCCGATCTGGTACGCGAGGCCGAGCTCCTGCGACAGCACGTACGGGAAACGCGCGAGGTCGTGCTTCCGCGCGAAGCGCGTGTGTTCGTCGAGATCGCCGTCGCTGGCGAGCACGATGTTCACCGGCGTCGATTCGCTCGCCTGCAGCGACGGCAACAGCGGCAGCAGCTTCTTGCAGACCGGGCACGTCGGCGACAGGAAGAACAGCAGCGTCGCCTTGCCCGACGCATCGATGCCGCCCACCTTCACCTGCGAGCCGCGAATGTCGGTCAGCTCGAACATCGGCGCGATCGCGCCGACCGCCGGCCCCTTGTCGATCATCAATGCGCCGGCGGGCATGATGCGTTCGTACAGGATGCCGATCTGGCGCACGAGCGCGAGGCAGATCGCGCCGAGCGCGAGAACGGCGATCCACAGCAAGGCGGTGGAAACGGTGAGAGCGGTTTGCATCATGAATTCCTCAGGTGGGAAAGGCGCGGTACGTTGGCGAGCAGCACGTCGACGGTGAGCAGCGCGCAGACGATCAGCAGCACGGAAGAGAACAGCGTCAGGTAGTCGAACCACACGACCGCGCGGCTGCCCGGCTCGACGAGCGCGGTGGCGGCCAGCGCGACGAGCAGCAGCACGCGTGCGACATGCAGCCAGCCGATGCCGCGCGGCGCATCCGCGCGCGCGGCGGTAAAACCGGAACAGCCGCAGTCGATGTCGGTGTGGCCGCGCAGGATGTTGATCGTGATGCCGGCCGCGAACACGAGCAGCAACGCGATCAGGCCGAGCGCGCCGGTCAGGCGCGTATCGCGAAACAACAGCGCCGCGGCGCACACGACTTCCGCGAGCGGAATCGCAAACGCGGTGGGCGCGGCCAGCGCATCGGGCAACAGGCGATAGCCGGCGAGCGCCTGCCGGAACGCGGCGGGCCGGCGCATCTTCGCGAAGGCGCCGAGCAGCACGACGACGGCGGCGCCGGCCTGCGCGCTGGTGGCGAGTACGGGATCGAGCGTCATCGCGGCCTCACGGGTTCACGAGCAGCGTCGGCGTACTGCCGATCAGCTTCTCGACGTGCCGCGGCTTGCCGGTGTGCGCGTCCATCACGACGAGATCGGACGTGCCCGTCAGCCCGTAGAACAGCGGCTTGTCATCCTCGCTGACCTGGATCGACACGAGCGGATCGACCTTCTGCTGCGCGAGATCCCAGCGCGCGACACGCTGTTTCGTCTTCAGGTCGTACACCCAAACCTGCGTGCCGGGATCCTTGTGCGTGCCGTCGCCGCCCTTGTGCATCAGCACGTAGTAGCGGTTCTGCTTCACCTGCACGGCCGTCTGCTGCATGCCGCCCGGGCGCCAGCCTTCGGCGCGCTCGGCGTCGGTCAGCAACGACCACGACTTGCCGAACGCGGGCTGGTCGCCGCTGAAATCGGCGCTGCGCACGTTGCCGTGATACGTCGTGAACAGATAGCTGCCGCGGTAGCGCGACGCATTGATGAAGGCCGGATCGTTGTCGACGTCGATGAACGCATCGGACATCGTGCGCTTCGCCTCCTTGCCGTTCGCGTCGAGCGTGACGGTGAGCGCCTTGCCGCTTTCGCACAGCGCGGTGAAGCGGTCGTTCCCCGACGGATACGCGAGCACGCATGCCGCGGTGTCGATCTCGGACAGCACCTTCTTCGACACCGCGTCGATCACCGTCACCGATGCGGCCGGCGTGATGTTCGCGACGTACAGCCGCTTGCCGTCCGCGCTGAACGCGGTGTTGTACGGCGACGGCACGTGTTGCCCGTGCTTCGCGGGAATCACGATCTCGCCCGCATGATCGAGCGTCGTGTTGTCGGTCATCTCGACGACGTCGGTGCGCGTGCCGTGCGAGCCGCGCGAGAAATAGGTCGTCGCGATGAAGCTCGTCTTGTGGTCGGGCGAGATCGCGAGGCCGGGCGCGAAGCCGCCGTCGATCTGGCCGAGCAGCTTCGTCGCGTCGGCGTCGTACACGAAGATGCGCCCGTCGGTCATCGTCGGCATCGCGATGTCGACGACGTACACCTTGTGCGGATGCCACGGCGGCATCTTCTGCACGACCAGTTCCTCGGGCTTTTCCGTCGCGTCCGCGGTGCCGGCCCACGCCGCCGCGAACGCCAGCGTCGCCGCGAAAGCCGCGGTGCGTCGCCTTGTTCTCATGTCGCCTCCAGTTGGGAATCACGTTATGTGGGGCGACTGTAGTTCGACAATAAATCCGCTCAGCACCCGGACCGGCAACGCGTGCGTGCCGATTCGGGATATTGGAAAACCGCCTGAAAGGCACTTGCCGTCACCCCCTTCCGACCCCTCAAAAACCCCCGGTGGAATAGCGCTCATCCGTATTGCGCCGACCGGGCGGTCGGTTTAATCTTGCGCGGTCCGAACGACCGCCGGAGGCGCCGTGCTCGTGTTTCACCAGATGTTCGACGATGCAGACCGGCATGCCGAGGCGCTGCGCGGCTGGGATCAGCGCTACGACCAGATCGGCTCCGGCTCGTATCGCAGCGCGGTCAAGCACGTGGAACTCGACGGCGTGCAGCTGTTCCAGGAAGCGGCGAACGTGCGGATCATCCAGCGCGGGCGCCTGCCGCCCGGCCATACGGTGTTCGGGATGCCGCTCACCGGCTCGGGCACCTTCGCCTTCGGCGATGCACGCATCGAGCGCGGCACGATCGTGATGGCGCGCGGCGGCTCACCTTTCGAACTGCATTCACCCGACGACATGTCGCTGATCGGCGTGGTCGTCGATCCCGAGCTGATGCAGCAGATCGAGGATGCCGCCGACGTCCGGCTCGACGAGCGCGCGCTGCGGCGCGGCGTGGTCGATGTGGCGGTCGCCGCGCGCGAACGCGCGAGCCTGCAGTTCGCGACACTGCTCGAACGCGTGCTGTCGGCACCCGCTTCGTTCGACGCGGCGCGTGCGCAGTCCGAGCTGCGCGGCGATGTCGCCAACGTGCTCGTCGATCTCCTCACCTACCGGATGCCCGAGCCGCCGAACCGCCTCACGCATGCGTGCCACGCCGCCATCGTGCGGCGCGTGCACGACTACGTGATCCAGAACCCGGAGGCACCCGTCGACATCCTGAGCCTGTGCACGCAACTGCGCGTGAGCCGGCGCACGATGCAGAACAGCTTCCAGTCGGTCGCGCAAACCGGCCCATTGAACTACACACGCTCGCTGCGCCTCGCGCAGGTGCGACGCCTGCTGCTTGACACGCGGCAGTCGGACCTGCCGATCAACGAAGCGGCCGCGCGCTGGGGCTTCATCCACCTCGGGCATTTCGCGAACGCGTACAAGGCCCAGTTCGGCGAACTGCCTTCGACGACGGCGCGCCGGACGGTGCGCGGCGCAAAAACGCGCTGAGCGCCGGCAAAAACCGCGATAATCGTGCGTTGAACATTCCGCGTCCGCGCGCCGGGCGCGGTGTGCGCTTGCCCGCTCGCTGCGCGACGACCACCCGATTCCACCCCACGCCCCGATGCCAGAGGATTTCCACTTCCTGTTGCTGCCCGGCTTCTCCGCGCTCGGCTTCATGTCGGCGGTCGAACCGCTGCGCGTCGCGAACCGCTTTCGCACCGAGCTGTACCGCTGGCACGTGATCAGCGCGGACGGCGCGCCCGTCGCCGCGAGCAACGGCATCCCGGTGGCGGCCGAAGCCGCGTACGCGGACGTCGCGCAGGTCGAGACGGTGTTCGTCGTCGCCGGCTTCGATCCGCTCGTGTGCTACGACCGCGCGCTCGGCGACTGGCTGCGCCGCCAGAACCGGCACGGCGCGACGCTCGGCGGCATCGACACCGGCAGCTTCGTGCTCGCGGAGGCCGGGCTGTTCGACCCATCGCAAACGCTCACGCTGCACTGGGAGGCACTCGCCGCGTTCCGCGAACGCTACCCGGGCCTGAACGCGACGCAGGAACTGTTCGAGATCGACGACCGGCGCATCACCTGTGCGGGCGGCACCGCGTCGATCGACATGATGCTCGACCTGATCGGCCGGCGGCACGGCGCCGATCTCGCGGCGGCGATCTCCGAGCAGTTCGTCGTCAGCCGCATCCGGCAACGCTCGGACAGCCAGCGACTCGAGATCGCCGCGCGCTACGGCGTGCACAACCGCAAGCTGATCCAGGTGATCGACACGATGCAGCAGCACATGGAAACCCCGCTCGGCTCCGACGCGCTCGCGCAGGACGTGTCGATCACGCGGCGCCAGCTCGAACGGCTGTTCAGCGCGACGCTGAACGACACGCCGACGCGCTTCTACCTGAACCTGCGCCTCGATCGCGCACGCGAGCTGCTGCAGCAGACCGACATGAGCATCACGTCGGTCTGCGTCGCATGCGGATTCGAATCGCCGTCGCATTTCTCGCGCACCTATCGCGCGCGTTTCGGCGTGAGCCCGCGCAGCGATCGTCGCGCGACGCGCTGAACGGCGCCGCCTTTTGCGTACAATCCGGCGTGCTATTGCACGCTCCGGCAGCGTTTCCCGCCATTCGCTGAACAATGCCGGCGATTGATCGACGGACCGAAGCGGCCTTCGAAAATAAATTGCAATGTCGCCGAAAATATTCTGTAACATACCTCGCAATTAGATAGGCAGCCCTAAGGAGATGAGAGCCCGGGCCCGACGCACGTCGCGCCACGCAGGCTGCCGAACCGATATCAATGCCGATCCGAGGGGTATGACATGACGATGCTCGCTTCGCCGTCGCCGCACCTGCCTGCCGTTCGCTTCCCCGCCGTTCGCTTCCGTGCCGCCTTTCCTTTCCGATTCGTTTCGACCTGACGCTTAGTCATCCTTATCCGTTCCTGGTCAGTCGAATCTCCCAGCACCGCTTCGCCGCACCGGTTCCATCGAGCCGGCGCGCGGGCCGTGTCGTGCCTGCTCGCCACAAGCGCGCGGGCGTGTCCAACCGTTGAGATGAGGATCACGTATGCAGACATCACGCAAAGCATTGCCGCTCGCCCTGGGTCTCGCGCTCGGTTTCGGCATCGTCGGCGGCAGCGCGGCCGATACCAAGGTCGCGAACCCGCAGGCCTCGAGCCTGCGCGAAAGCCTGACGCGCGGCGTGGCACCGGCCGCGGCCAAGGCCGATACCGCCGCGGGGCAATTCCGCGCCGACGGTGTCGCCGTCACGCTGTACAACCCCGCGTATCGCGCGAAGAAGGCGGCCGCCACGCCCGCCGCCACCGCGCGCGATTTCGTCGCGTCGCAGGCGACGCAGCTCGGGCTCGACGCGGCCGCGCTCGCGAGCCTCGCGGTGACGTCGGAGCGCAACGACGCGGATTTCACCGTCGTGCGCTTCCAGCAGCAGGCGGCCGGGTTGCCCGTATATGGCAGCGACATCGCGGTGACGGTCGCGAAGGACGGCCGCATCCTGTACGTCGCGAGCAACACGATCAACGGCGTGGTCGCCACCGCGCGCAAGGCGCAGGCCGTCGACCAGCAGCAGGCGCTCGACCGCGCGCGTTCGTATCTCGGCGTCAGCGGCTTCACGAACCTCGACGCACAGCTCGTCGCGTTCGTCGACAAGGCCGGCACGCATACCGCATGGAAGGTGCGCGGCCGCCCGCAGGACGGCCCGAAGGGCGACTGGGAACTGTTGATCGACGCGGGCAGCGGCGAAGTGCTGCGCGCCGAGGACAAGGCGTTCTATGCGACCGACGGCACCGGTTTCGTGTTCCGGCCCGATCCGCTTTCGTCGACGAAGAGCAGCTACGGCAGCACGGGCTACAAGGACAGCAACGACGCCGATTCCACCCAGCTCACGGCCGCGCGCGTGCGCGTGACGCTGAAGGATCTCGCGCAGTCGGGCTCGCGCTACGTGCTGTCGGGCCCGTATGCGTCGTGCGTCGATTTCGATGCGCCGCTCGACAACGCGTGCCCGGCGCAGGCGACGCCCGCGTTCGAGTTCGCGCGCGGCAATCTGTATTTCGAAGCGGTGAACGTCTACTACCACATCGACACGTTCCTCCGTTACGTGAACCAGACGCTCGGCATCAAGGCGCTGCCGTACCAGTACACGGGCGGCGTGCGGTACGA
Source organism: Burkholderia sp. BCC1977 (assembly GCF_905339595.1). Taxonomy (NCBI): domain Bacteria; kingdom Pseudomonadati; phylum Pseudomonadota; class Betaproteobacteria; order Burkholderiales; family Burkholderiaceae; genus Burkholderia; species Burkholderia sp. BCC1977. The sequence continues at coordinate 119,326 of NZ_CAJPGQ010000008.1, read as the reverse complement.
CCCGCACGGCGAATCGGGCGACGACAACTCGTCGTACTCGTCGAGCAGCGGCCGGCTGACCTTCGGGCAGGGCGGCGTCGACGACGCGGAAGATGCGGACGTCGTGATCCACGAGCTCGGCCACGGCATCCACGACTGGGTGACCAACGGCGGCCTGTCGCAACAGGAAGGCCTGTCGGAAGGCACCGGCGACTATCTCGCCGCCGCGTACAGCCGCGACTTCAACCAGTGGAGCCCGTCCGACGCGCAGTATCACTGGGTCTACAACTGGGACGGCCACAACGAATACTGGGGCGGCCGCGTGACGAACTGGAACGTCGGGCGCACCTACGCGCAGGCACGCGGCGCGGAGATCCACACGGCCGGCCAGTACTGGGCGTCGTGCAACCTCGTCGCGCGCGACGCGATCGGCGCGCAGGCGATGGACAAAGCGTTCCTGAAGGGGCTGTCGATGACCAACGGCTCGACGAACCAGAAGGCCGCCGCGCAAGCGGTGCTGACGGCCGCCGCGGCGCTCGGCTACAGCAGCGCGCAGCTCACGGCGATCGGCAATGCGTACAACAAGAGCTGCACGTACGGCGTGACCGTGCCGCAGAAGTCGTAATTCCGCAGCAGGCGGGGGCGCGTCGCACGACCTGCTGCGCGCCCTCTTCCTCGACATCGCCATCCTCACGAGATCGAACATGCCTACTCTGACTTTGACCCGCCTGAGCGCCGCGCTGGGCGGCATGCTGCTGACCGCCGCCGCACAGGCGACGCCGGTCTGGATCACGCTCGGCGACACCGCGTTCCGCCAGCTTCAACGCATCGATGCAAGCGCAACCGCGCAGTACAGCACGACGGTCGACGCCGGCAAGGCGGCCGACGGCGCCGTGCGCCGCGAGACCGTGCATATCGTCGAGATCGACGATGCGCGGCTCGGCGAACTCGGCCATGCAGTACACCATGCGCGCGGCCACGGGCCCGGCTACATCGTGCACGACTCGTTCGACGACGCACGCCAGGCATTGCAGCCGGTACCCGCGGCGTTCGCGAAACAGGCGGCCGCACCTGCGTACAAGGTGTCGAACGCGCCGCAGATCAAGACCTGGATCCAGCAACTGCAGGCCAGCAACATCGTCGGCACGATCACGTCGCTGTCCGGCTTCACGAATCGCTACTACACGACGTCGCACGGCGTCGCCGCGTCGGACTGGCTCGCACTGCAGTGGAAGCAACTGGCCGGCGCGCGTACCGACATCGCGGTCGAACAGTTCACGCATACGGGCTTCCCACAGAAATCCGTGATCCTGACGATCCGCGGCAGCGATCCGGCCGCGGGCACGGTCGTGCTGGGCGGTCACCTCGATTCGACGGTCGGCCGCACGACGGAAAACACCCGCTCGCCCGGCGCGGACGACGATGCATCCGGCATCGCCAGCCTGACCGAAGCGCTGCGCGTGCTGCTCGCGAACGACTATCGGCCGAAGCGGACGATCAAGTTCGTCGGCTACGCGGCCGAGGAAGCCGGCCTGCTCGGGTCGAAGGCGATCGCGAAGCAGTTCCGCACGCAGAACGCGAACGTGGTCGGCGTGCTGCAGCTCGACATGACGAACTACAAGGGCGATCCGAAAGACATCTACCTGATCACCGACTACACGAACGCCGCGCAGAACACCTACCTGACGACCCTGGCGAAGACCTACCTGCCGGAACTCGCCATCGGCACGTCGCAGTGCGGGTATGCGTGTTCGGATCACGCGTCGTGGAATGCGCAGGGCTATCCGGCGTCGTTCCCGTTCGAGGCCGACCAGAACGACAGTCCGTATATCCATACCGTGAACGACACGCTGGAGAATTCCGACCGACAGGCGTACCACGCGCTGAAGTTCGGCAAGCTGGCGCTCGCGTATGCAGTCGATCTCGGCGGCGACGGCAGCGCGACCGTCAAGCACTGAGCGGGTCTCGGCCGGCTCGAGCCGCATCGGGCGTGCGCGTCATGCGCGCCCGCCCGGGCGCGTTTTCCGTTCCGGATAGAATCGTCGTTCGATCACTTCCGCACCACGGTGCACCGCCATGACCGACTACTCCCGCTCCGCCGACGATCTCTTGCCCGAGCGCGTCACGACCGCGTTCGACCTGCCCGGCCACACGACCGTCCGCTCGCTGGGCGTCGCGCAGGGCATCATCGTGCGTTCGCGCTCGATCGTCGGCTCGTTCGGCGCGTCGCTGCAGACCCTCTTCGGCGGCAACATCACGCTCTATACATCGCTGTGCGAGAAGGCGCGCCAGCAGGCGTTCGACAAGATGCTCGCCGATGCGCGCAAGCTCGGCGCGAATGCGATCGTCGCGATGCGCTACGACTCGACCGAGATCGGATCGGGCGTCACGGAAGTCATCTGCTACGGCACGGCCGTGCGCGTGACGCAGGATGCGTGACGCGCATCACACGTCGCGTTCGAGCGACTTCATGTCGGTCAGCTGAGGAAACAGCTTCATCCAGGTCAGCGCGACGGCAATCGTCGCCGCGCCGCCGACGACGATCGCGGCCGGCGCACCCCACCACGCGGCCGTCACGCCCGATTCGAATTCGCCGAGCTGGTTCGATGTACCGATGAACAGCGAGTTGACGGCGCTCACGCGCCCGAGCATGTCGTCGGGCGTGCGCAGTTGCACGAGCGACAGGCGCACGACGACGCTCACCACGTCCGACGCACCCAGCGCCGCCAGCGCGACAAGCGACACGGCAAAATGCCTCGACATCCCGAACACGATCGTCGCGATGCCGAACGCGATCACGCCGCCGAACATCGCGCGGCCCGGCCGCCCCTTCAACGGAAAACGCGTGAGCCACAGCGTACCCGCGAGCGCACCGACCGCGGGCGCCGCGCGCAACGCGCCGAGCCCCCACGGCCCGACCTGCAGGATGTCGCGCGCATAGATCGGCAGCAGCGCGGTCGCGCCGCCGAACAGCACCGCGAACAGGTCGAGCGACAACGCACCGAGGATCGCCGGTTCGCGCCGGATGAACGCGATCCCCGAAAACACCGAACGCAGCGTGACCGGTTCGCGTGCAGGCGGCGCGCTGCGCAGCGGAATCGTGCCGCTCAACAGCGCCGCGATCGCGAACGCGACGACGCTCGTGCCGAACGCGACGGGCGCGCCGACGCCATACAGCAGCCCGCCGAACGCCGGCCCGAGAATCTGCGCGGCCTGGTTCGCGGATGTCGACAGCGCGGTCGCGCGCGGCAGGTCGCCGCGCGGCACGACGGCCGGCAGCAGCGACGACACCGACGGCGATTCGAACGCGCGCGCGGTGCCGACGAGCGCCGCGAGCGCATACACGCCCGGTGCGGTGAGCCACCCTTTCGCCGCGCCGAGCAGGAACACGCCGGCGGCGAGGGCTTCGACGCTCTGGCAAATCGTCGCGATGCGCCGGCGGTCGTAGCGGTCGGCCACCTGCCCGACGACGAGCGTCAGCGCGAACATCGGCACGAACTGCGCGAGCCCGACGAGACCGAGCGCGAACGCGCTGTGCGTGAGCGCATAGACATGCCAGCCGATCGCGACCGACAGGATCTGAAATGCCAGCGACGACATCACGCGCGTGCCCCAGAAGCGCTGGAACGGTGCGTGGCGGAACAGGTTGGCGGGTAACGGCGACGACGAACTGGATTCAGGTAACGGGGCGGTCATCGAAGGAATGTGTGGCGGCAGGCGATGGGCGGAACACGGGGCGACACGGGGCGTGTCAAACCGCGATGATATCGCCAACCGCCGGAAACCCGCCTCGCGCGCGGCGCCGCACCGCACCGCACCGCACAAAAAAAAAGCGCGAACCGCGGTTCGCGCCAAAGAGAGACCTCGCTGAAGACGTCGAAAGAACCCAACCACCCCGCTCAGAACGAATGCCGCATCCCGATCCGCACGTCGGCCTGCGTCTGCGTCGTCGACGGCGTGAAGCTGTAGCCGATCACCGCATCGACGCCCTGCGAAGCACGCAGATAGTCGCCGGAGATATACACGTCGGTGCGCTTCGACAGCAGGTAGTGCAGGCCGGCCGTGCCCTGGTTCCAGTGGTGGCCTTCGAAGCGCGTATGCTGGTAGCCCGCGATGAAGCTCAGCGCCGGCGTGAACTGGTACATGCCGCCGCCTTCGTACACCTGCATGTGCGACGACTGGCCGAAGCCCTTGATCGTCGTGTACGAGAAGTTCGCGTCGAGCGACAGATTGCCGATCGTGTAGCTCGTGCCGATGCCGAACGTGCCCTGGCTGTCGACGTCCATCGCGGTGTTCGCGAACAGGTCGGTGCGCGCGCCGGTCGCCGGATCGACGGTGACGGTCTGCTGGCCGAGGAACGTATGCGTGCCGATCATCGCGTACGGGTCGAACGCATAGATGCCGTTCGGGTTGTTCAGGCGCGTGTACGCCGCGCCGATCGAGAAGTCGCCCTTCGTGTAGCTCGCGCCAGCGCTCCAGGCGCTGTTGCGGTGGAAGTTGCCGGCGACGTTGCCGAACGAGTACATCGCGCCGAACTTGAAGCCGCTCAGGTCGTTCGACAGGAACTTGACCGAGTTCGGCAGGCGGTCGCCGTTGAAGCGGTCGAAGTCGCCCTGGTGGATCGCGTAGCCGCTGCCCCATGCCGAGATGTTGTAGATCGACACGAGCTCGTTGGTGATGTCGAGCTGGTTGCCGAACGACAGCGTGCCCCAGTCGTTCTGGAGACCGACGTAAGCCTGCCGCCCGAACTCCGACCCGCCGAAGCCGAGCTGCCCGTTGCCGAGGTGGAAGCCGCTCTCGAGCGCGAACACGGCCTTCAGGCCGCCGCCGAGATCTTCCGTGCCTTTCAGGCCGAAGCGGTTCCCGTACGCGACGCCGTCGTCGAACTTGACCACGTGCGAACCGCCCGTGTTATTCACGTACGTGATGCCCGCGTCGAGAATCCCGTACAGCGTCACGCTGCTCTGCGCGTGGCCGATGGCGGGAATACAGGCCGCGCATGCCAGCGCGGCGGCTACGGCAACTTTCTTTTGCTTCATTGTCGACCACCCTCCCTGAACCGTTCGATGGAAAGAACCGTGGCCTGGCGCGCGATGCAATACGCCGGCTGATTCGTATTCGGTACGTCTGCTGGCTTCGGCATTTCGTTTTCCGCAATAACGCAGCCATTGGCGAAAAATACAAACCCATATTTCAAGCCACCCGTCTGAAGGCGACACCAAATGGTCTCGATGCGACGGGTCGGGAAAACACGGAGACGGGCGGCGCGGTAAAAACCGGCCGCCCGGAGGCGGGTCAGCGGGCGTCGAGCGCCGCGCGCACGGCCGGCAGCGCCGGCGTGCCGGATGCGGTCGTCACGCCGTCCAGCCAGCCCTGGACGAGCGCCGGATCGGCCTTCAGCACGTGCTGCGCCGCGAGCGCGGGCGAGGTCTTGTGGTCGAGCATGTCGGCGATCATCCGGTTTTCGACGTCGACCGAGAACGTCATCTGCCGGAACAGCCGCGCGAGGTTCGCGCACTGGCCGGCAAAGCCCGGGCGCGTCACCGTGTTGACGGTCGCGCCGCCGTAGTTCGGGCCGAAATACGCGTCGCCGCCCGACAGGTAGGTCAGTTTGAACTTCGTGTTCATCAGGTGCGGCTCCCACGCCAGAAATACAATCCAGCGCTTGTCGCGCACCGCGCGCTCGACCTGCGTGAGCATCCCCGTCTCGCTCGATTCGACCAGCGACCAGTTCGCCGCGCCGAGCGCCTGGTCGGACAGCATCCGCTTGATGTTCTGGTTCGCGGGCGCGCCGGGCTCGATCCCGTAGATCTTGCCGCCGAAGCGGTCCGCGTAGCGCGCGAGGTCGGCGAACGTGTGCACGCCCGCGGCCGCGACGTAGTCGGGCACCGCCAGCGTGAACTTCGCGCCGCTCAGGTTCGCGTGCAGCACGTCGATCGACTTTTCGTCGACGAACGGCTTCACGAGCGGCGCCTGCGCGGGCATCCAGTTGCCGAGGAACACGTCGACCTGCCCTTTCTTCAAGCCCTGGTACGTGATCGGCACCGACAGGTTCGCGACGTCCTGCCGATAGCCGAGCGCCTTCAGCACGACACCGGCCATCGCGTTCGTCGCGTCGATGTCGGTCCAGCCGGGCGCCGCCATCTTCACGTCGCGGCACGTCTGCGGATCGGCGGCGTGCGCGGCCTGCTGCATCGCCGCCACGCACGCGGCTGCGGCGAGCGCGGTACCCAGACTCCGGATTGCTGCATTGCATTGCCGTTTCATGATTCGCTTCCTCCGTCGTTCGTCAATGTCCGCTGCGGTGCGTTCAGTGCCCGACGCGCGGAAAGCGCGCCATCGCTTCGAGCGTGTCGAGTTCGATGTGATTGCGCATGTAGCGCTGGCTCGCGTCGGTGAACGGCTGCCAGTCCCATGCCTGGATGCGGCCCTGCGTCGTCGCCGCGTAATGGAAGCGCCGCCGCCGCTGGCTCGCGCGCACCTGCGCGTCGAGTTCCGGCAGGTTCCAGCGCCGTGCCGCCTCCTCGCGGAACGCGGCGAGCACGTCGGCGGCTTCGGGCAGACCGGCGAGGTTCGTGCGCTCGCGCGGATCGTCGGCGAGGTTGTAGAGCTGGTCGGGGTCGGCCGGGCAATGCACGTACTTCCAGTCGCCGCGGCGGATCATCACGACCGGCGCGACCGCCCCTTCCGCGAGGTATTCGCCCAGCGCGACGTCGTGCGCGGGCGCGCCCTGCAGATGCGGCACGAGGCTCGCGCCGTCGACCGGGTCCGGCCAGCCGCCGGCCGGGGCCGCGCCGGCCAGGTCGACGAGCGTCGGCAGCAGGTCGACGTGCGACACGGGCCCGCGCACGCGCGCGGCGTCGAAACGGCGCGGCGCGTGAACGATCAGCGGCACGCGGCAGCCGCCCTCGAAGAACGTCATCTTGTACCAGAGCCCGCGCTCGCCGAGCATGTCGCCGTGGTCCGACGTGACGATCACGATCGTGTCGTCGGCGAACCCGCATTGCTCGAGCGCGGCCAGCACGCTGCCGAACTGCGCGTCGACGTAGGACGTCGCACCGTAGTACGCACGGCGCGCGGCGCGGATCTGCGCGTCGGTCGGCGGCGTGCGGTCGTTCTCGCACACGAAGCGCAGCCGCTGCGAATGCGGATCGCTCTGCGCCGCGTCGAGCCGCACGGCCGGCATGTCGATCTCGTCGTCGCTGTACAGATCCCAGTATTCGCGTGTGATCGCGTACGGATCGTGCGGATGCGTCAGCGACACGACCATGCAGAACGGCCGCGCGTCGTGCCCGGCCGCCCGCTCGCGCGCGACGTCGTACAGCTTCTGCTTCGCCGCGAACGTGACTTCGTCGTCGAAGTCGAGCTGGTTCGTGCGCACGCACGGGCCGGCCTCCAGCACCGAGCTCATGTTGTGATACCAGCTCGGCCGCTCGGTCGGGCGGTCCCAGTCGGGCACCCAGCCGAAGTCGGCCGGATAGATGTCGGTCGTGAGCCGCTCCTCGAAGCCGTGCAGCTGGTCGGGGCCGCAGAAATGCATCTTGCCGGACAGCATCGTGCGGTAGCCGCCCGCGCGCAGGTAGTGCGCGAAGGTCAGCGTTTGCGCCGGCAATTCGGCGGCGTTATCGTAGGCGCCGATACCCGACGGCAGCTTGCCGGTCAGCAGCGAGAAACGCGACGGCGCGCACAGCGGGCTCGCGCAATAGGCGGCGTCGAACACCACGCCTTGCGCGGCGAGACGGTCGAGCGTCGGCGTGCGCGCGACGCGGTTGCCGTAGGCCGGCAACGCGAACGGCGTCAGCTGGTCGGCCATCAGGATCAGGAGGTTGGGAGTCGGGTTCGTCATCGGCGGTCGTGGGAAATCGGTGTTCGAACGGAACGGCGCGACGCTCGGGCAGCGACGCGGCCGGCATGACGGACGCAGCCTGAAGAAAGTGCCGCGCGCGCCGGCCGCGACTGGCTAGAATCGCGGAAGGCCCGGCGCGGCGCCGTGCCGTCCGAAGCACTATCCCCCGCCCGAATTCGCGCGGGAAGGCGTCCGGCCCTTATGAGGGCATTAGAGAGACTTATGTCGAAATCCGAACCGTTACCGTCGATGCAGGCGCTGCGCGCGTTCGAATCGGCCGCCCGTCTCCAGAGCTTCACGGCCGCCGCGCGCGAGCTCGGCTCGACGCAGCCGGCCGTGAGCCAGCAGGTGTTCCAGCTGGAAGCGGAACTCGGCGTGCCGCTGTTCGAGCGCAGCCCGCGCGGCGTCACGCTGACGAGCGACGGCCAGTGCCTGTACGAAGCGGTGCGGGTCAGCCTCGACACGCTGCGCGGCGCCACCGCGACGCTGCGCGCGCGCCGCGAGCACGGCGCGCTCACGATCGTCACGGATTTCGGTTTCGCGACCTACTGGCTGATGCCGCGCCTCGCGGGCCTGAAGCGCGTGATGCCGGACGTCGACGTGCGGGTCGTCACGTCGCAGGACTACGACGCGCAGCGCGACCACGCCGACATCGCGATCCTGTTCGGCGACGGCCACTGGCCGTCGTGCACGGCAGCCCGCCTCTTTCCGGAATCCGTCACGCCCGTCTGCTCGCCCGCGTTCCGCGCCGCGCACCCGCACGTCGTGCGGCCCGACCACCTGCACGCGCTGCCGCTGCTGCACGTGCAGCCGACGCGCCCCGAACGCTGGCTGTCGTGGGCCGGCTGGTTCGACGCGCACGGCCTCGACGCGCCGGCCGCCGCGCGCGGCGTCACCTTCAACAGCTATGCGCTGGTGATCCATGCGGCGCTGCTCGGCGAAGGCGTCGCGCTCGGCTGGTCGCCGCTCGTCGACGAGCTCGTCGCGTCCGGGCAGCTCGTGAAACTCGTCGACGCGCCCGTCGTCACGTCGCGCGGCTACTTCCTCGTGCGGCCGCCGCAGCGGCCCGAGCCGGACGCGACCCACGTGTTCCGGCGCTGGCTGCTCGACGCGTGCGCGCCTGCCTGAGCGCCCCTCCGGCCGGCGGTCTGGCGGCCCGCTGAATGCCCGCCTGACGCCCTTCGGACCGGCCACCCGACATCCCGCGCCCGCCCGGCCTGCTGGCGTGCCGATACCAGCCACACGGCGGGTTGGTTCTATCCGCGCCAAAATCGTCCTGATTTACTTGAGCCTCCCGCTACCCGCGCAGCGTGGCGCCCCGGTGCGCCGCCGCGCGGGTTCGCGCCCCATGACCTCCGAGGAATCTCATGACCGCCGACTCACGCCCCGATCAATTCGTCCTGACGCTGTCGTGCCCGAGCGCGGCCGGCCAGGTCGCCGCCGTCGTCGGCTTTCTCGAACGCCATCGCTGCTATGTCGATGCGCTGAACGTGTTCGACGACGATCTCAGCAACCACTTCTTCGTGCGCTGCGTGTTTCATCCAACGGATGAGACGCTGCAGATCGACGCGCTGCGCCAGGAGTTCGGGCCGATCGCGGCCGCGCTCGCCGGCGGCGGTGACGGCGACACGCAATGGGCGATCCACGACGTGAACGCGCGTCCGAAGGTGCTGATCATGGTGTCGAAGCTCGAGCACTGCCTCGCGGACCTGCTGTTCCGCTGGCGGATGGGCGAGCTGAAGATGGATATCGTCGGCATCGTGTCGAACCATCCGGACTTCGAGCCGCTCGCCACGCAGCACGGGTTGCCGTTCCGCCACTTCCCGATCACGGCCGACACCAAGGCGCAGCAGGAAGCGCAGTGGCTCGACTTCTTCGAATCGAGCGGCGCCGAACTCGTGATCCTCGCGCGCTACATGCAGGTGCTGTCGCAGGAAACCAGCGCGAAGCTCGCGCACCGCGCGATCAACATCCATCACTCGTTCCTGCCCGGCTTCAAGGGCGCGAAACCGTATCACCAGGCGCATGCGCGCGGCGTGAAACTGATCGGCGCGACCGCGCACTTCGTGACCGACGATCTCGACGAAGGTCCGATCATCGAGCAGGTGGTCGAACGCGTCGATCATGCGCTGCGTCCCGAGCAACTGCTCGCGGTGGGCCGCGACGTCGAATGCATCACGCTCGCGCGCGCGGTGAAGGCGTTCATCGAGCGCCGCGTGTTCCTGAACGGCGATCGGACGGTGGTGTTTCCGTAAGCGCAGCCGTTCGGCGAGCAGTCAACAAAAAACCCGACCGGCAGATGCCGGTCGGGTTTTTTTGTCGCCTGACGTTCAACGCTTCGCGCGTGCCGCGGTCAGACGCTTACTTCACCCACGCGAAGTAATACGACAGCCAGATCGTGAGCCCCGCGCCGATCAGCGCCGCATACGGCATCAGGTTCAGCCACATCGCGCGCTTCGGCACTTCGAGTTCCATGTCGCGCTGCATCTGCGCGGGGAAACGCCCGCGATCCTGCCAGTAGTGCCGATAGAGAAACACCGGCACGATCAGCAGCATCGCGATCAGCCCGTTGCGCAGCGTGCCTTCGCCCTGCAGGTTCGCGCCCGCGCCGACATAGACGAGGTTCGCGTAGCCGCAGATCGAACCGGCGACGAGCAGCCAGGTCGGGCAGCGGAACGGCCGATCCCAGTTGCCGCGGTCCATCCGGTGGATCCAGCCCGACTGAAGGTTCAGGAATACGAACAACATGTAGCAGACGTTCGAGATCGACAGCACCGTCATGTAGTCCGACATCATCAGCAACACGAGGTTGAAGCCGAGATCGGTCCACATCGCGCGCGTGGGCGAGCCGTGCTCGTTCACGTGCGACAGGTACTTCGGCAGCCAGCCGTCGACCGATGCCTGGTACAGCGTGCGCGACGAGCCCATCATCGACGTCATCACGATCAGAAGGATCGACAGCATCAGCATCACGACCACCGCATTCGCGACCCATGCGCCGCCGCCGACGATCTTCGCCATCGCGGCCGCGACGCCGGTGCCGTCGCCGATCGCCGGATCGAGCATCGCCTGCGTGCCGAGCGCGCCCTGGAACGCCATCGACACGAGCGTCATCACGACGAGACACAGCGCGCCCGACCAGAAGATCGCCTTCGCGGTGTCGCGACGCGGATCGCGGAATTCACGCGTGTAGCAGACGGCCGTCTCGAAGCCGTACGACGCCCAGCCGGCCATGAACATCGCGCCGAGCGCCATCGTCACGCCCTGCCCGTTCCACGATCCGAACGTCGCGGTCGTGAGGTTGCCCTGCGCGTCGTGACCGAGCGGCAGCAGCGGGAGCAGGTTCGACATCGGCACGTCGCCGGTGACGAACGGCACGATGCCGACGATCAGCAGCGGCGTGAGCGATGCAATGCCGAGAATGCGCTGCGTGCGTGCCGCCTTCGACGCGCCGCTGTGCTGAAGCTTGAACGTGATGAGAAGCAGAATCGTCGCGATGATGAACGTCGCGTTGATTCGCAGGGACAGACCCGGCTTGATGAAACCGAGATCCGCGATCTTGAGCTGCCAGTGCAGCACCGCCGCATCGGCGGGAAAGAGACTCGTGAGCGCGTAGCTCGCCGCGAGACCGCAGCCGAGCGCGAGCATCGGCGACCACGCGAGCCAGTTGCACCACACGGAAACCGGGGCAATCAGCTTGCTGTAGCGGACCCAGCCGATCGCGCCATACACCGACGCACCGCCCGATTTATGGGGAAATAGCCCCGATATTTCCGCATAAGTCGCGCTTTGGATCAGCCCCATCGTGATCGCGGCGATCCAGATCGCCCACGCGGGCTGGCCGATCGTCGCGCATACGCCGCCGATCGTGAACAGCACGCCTGCCGGCACGCCGCTCGTCACCCAGAATGCGTCTTTCCAAGTCAGGCCACGATGCAGCGTGTGGCCCGTCGAATCATGTGAGATGGTTGCCTCAACATCACTGGTGCGATTCGCACGCAGTCCTGCCTGACTCATCCAATTCCTCCTCTCGATCAGAGTTAGCGCTTCAGCGCTTACTCTGGTCCGATGCAAAGCAGATGACTCCGCACAAGGGCCGTAGTGTAACAACTTACGGGCTTTTTTGCAGAATCAGCAAAAGAAAACCGGGATATGGCCGCATGAATTCACGATTATTTCGGATTCCTGCATGCCAGTCCCGGCATGTTTTTATGATGATTCGCGCGACGAATCGTCGCGGGCTTACTGCGCGCCTTCAGTCCACGAATTCACGCGGTCCGCATGCGCCGCGATCCATGCATCGGCGGCCGCTTCCGGCTTCGAGCCGTTCTGGATCGCGAGCATCACGCTGTCGATCTCGCCCGGCTTCCACTGGAATTTCTTCAGGAACGCGACGACCGGCTTGGCCTTCGTTTCGAGCTGCGGATTCACGACGCTGTCGACGTGCTCCGCGCCGCCGAACACCTTCTTCGGATCCTCGAGGAAGCGCAGCTTCCACTTCGCGAACATCCAGTGCGGCGCCCAGCCGGTCACGATCACCGGCTTGTTCGCACCGACGGAGCGCGACAGCTCGGCCGTCATCGCGCTGCCCGAACTCGGCATCAGCGTGTAGTTCAGGCCGTAGCTCTTGATCGCTTCGTCGGTCTTGCGCATCACGCCCGCGCCCGCGTCGATGCCGACGATCCGGCCGCCGAAGCTGCTTTTCTCGGCATTCAGATCGTCGATACTCTTCGCCTTCACGTAGTCGGGAACGATCAGGCCGATCTTCGCGTCGGGAAAGTTCGCGCCGAGGTCGACGACCTTCGTCTTGTATTCGCCCCAGTAAGAGCCGTGCGTGACGGGCAGCCATGCGGACAGCGTCGCGTCGAGGTCGCCGCGCGCCACGCCCTGCCACATGATCCCGGCAGCCACCGGTACGAGCTGGACCTGGTAGCCGAGCTTCTTCTCGATCACGCGGGCCGCGACGTTCGACGTCGCGACGCTGTCGTCCCAGCCTTCGACGTAACCGATCTTCAGCGTCGGCTTGGTATCGGCGAGCGCCGACGCGCTCAGTGCCACCATCGCCGACAGTGCGCCGGTCCACAACAGTTTTCCGAACAACTTCATGGTCGATCTCCTTGAAATGCGCACCGTGCGCGTTGTCTCTCTAGGTTCTTCAACCACAATTCCGCGGTATCGTTGTTTTCCGACGGATGCTTGTCCGGGCGCGACGCACCCGGACAGCCCATGGCTTGTTTCGACTACTTGTCGATCACGAGATCCGACAGCGGCTTGCTGCAACACAGCAGCACCATCCCCTGATCGATCTCGCGCTGGCGGATGCCGCCGTTGTGCTTCATCTCGACCTGCCCCGACACGAGCTTCACCTTGCAGGTGCCGCACATGCCCTGCGTGCACGACGCCGGCAGCCGCACGCCGGACTGGCGCGCCGCGTCGAGCACGTGCTGCTCCGAACCGCACGCGATCTCGCGATTGCTCTTCGCGAAGCTGACCGTGTACTGCTTCGTCGCGACGTCGCCGTCGTTGGCGGCCGGCACGAGTTCGGCGAGCACGTCGTCGCTCGCGGTCTGCGCGAGCGTCTCGAACGAGAAGCTTTCCTCGTGATACTGCTTGCGGTCGAAGCCGGCTTCGTCGAGCAGGTCGCGCACGGCCTTCATGTACGGCGCGGGGCCGCACGTGAAGATTTCGCGCTCCATGAAGTCCGGTGCGATCAGCTTCAGCAGCGGCAGCGTGAGAAAGCCCGTGACGCCCGGCCAGTTGGTGCGCGCACCGACGCGCTCGACGACGAACGACGTGCGGAAGTTCGTATGGTTCGACGCGATCAGGTCGAGCTCACGCGCGAAGATGATGTCGTCCGGCGTGCGGGCGCTGTGCACGAACAGGATGTCGCGATCCTCGGCGAGATCATGATGCGCGCGGCTCATCGACATCAGCGGCGTGACACCCGAACCAGCCGACAGGAACAGGTACTTGCGTGCCGGATGCCGTGCGCACGTGAACTCGCCGGCCGGGCCGAGCACGCGAACCGACGCACCCGGCTGCAGGTTGTCGTGCAGCCAGTTCGACACCTTGCCGCCCGGCACGCGCTTCACCGTGATCGAGATCGTGTGCGGCCGCGCGGGCGACGACGAAATCGTGTAGCAGCGGTTGATCGTCTCGCCTTCGATGTCGAGCTCGAGCGTGATGAACTGCCCCGGCTCGAACGAGAACGCACGGCCTTGCGGCGAACGGAAGAAGAAGCTCTTCACGTCGTGGGTTTCCTGCCGCACGTGGCAGCACACCAGCGTTTCCTCGACGTCGCTCGTCCAGCGCTCCGGAAGCGCGTTCCAGAACGCCGGGTGTGTTACCCGGCTGTCCGCCGGCTCGAAATTGGCCGCATCTCGCATCATGTGTAACTCCACTTGCTATCTGCTGACGACTACGCGCCGATTTTTTCGGCGAGCCGGCCGATGTACCAGGCCGAGAATTTTTCGACGAGACCTTCCGTGTACGGCGAGTACGGGCCCGGCTCGTACGCGCTGCTGGTCGCGCCGCGCTGCGAGAATTCGACGAGCGCGCGATCCTGGTCGTTGGTCGCGTTCCACACGGCCGTCAGGTTCTTCACGTCGTAGTCGATGCCTTCCTTCGCATCCTTGTGGACGAGCCACTTGGTGCGCACGAGCGTCTTGCCGGCCGACAGCGGAATCACCGAGAACGTCACGATGTGATCGCTCATGAAGTGATGCCACGAGTTCGGCTGGGTCCAGAACGACAGGCCGCCGAGGTCGGCCTGGTCGAACTGCCCGAGCAGCTTCTTCGATGCGACCTTCGCGTCGAGCGTCTGCGATTCGCCGTGGCGGTCGAGCGGCAGGCGCTGCGTGCGGAAGCCCGTCACGTCGAGCAGCTTCTCGATTTCGGCGGACGGCAGGCCCATCTCGGCCCACTCCTTGCCGCGGCGCACGCAGGTTTCCGCGAACGCGTCCATGCCTTCGGCGTTCGCGTCGGAGCGCTGGTAGCCGAAGCCGTATTCGTACAGCGAGATCGTCAGTTCAGGATGGTTCGCGACGCAGTGATAGCACTCGCGGTTGTTCTCCATCGTGAGCTTCCAGTTGCCTTCCTCGATGATGTCGATCTGCGCGGCGATCTTCGTGTTCGGCAGATCGTGCGGCAGCAGGTACGGCGCCATCTGGGCGCGCAACGCCGCGAAGTCGACCGGCGGCTCCTCGGCGAGGCAGATGAAGATCAGGCCCGCGAGGTTCTGCACGTGCACCGACTTCAGGCTGTGCTTGCAGCGGTCGAACTTCTCGCCCATGTGCTCGGCGAACATCAGCTGGCCCGTCAGGTTGTAGGTCCAGCTGTGGTACGGGCACACGATGTTGCCGACCGAGCCCTTGTCCTCGTTGCACAGGCGCGCGCCGCGGTGGCGGCACACGTTGTGGAACGCGCGAATTTCCATGTCGTCGTCGCGCACGATCAGGATCGAGTCGCTGCCCAGTTCCACGGTCACGTAGTCGCCCGGCTCGGGAATGTCCGGTTCGACCGCGACCTGGATCCAGTGCTGGCGGAAAATCGCCTCCATGTCGAGAGCGAAGATGTCCTCGCTCGTGTAGAACGGCGCCTCGAGGCTGTGGCCTTCCTTACGTCGCTCGATCAGTGCACGAATGTCTGCCGATACTTTCATCGTTTGCTCCGGATTCCTTGCATCCCTGGGTTCTTGCCGACAGGCATCAAAATCAGTAGTCGATGAGCTGATGCTCGCGCAAATACGCGAGGATCACTTGTGCTTTTTCGACTGAACTCCCTTCATTTACGACGTTGCCGCCGCGGCTTTCGGTCGTCGTCGCGGACAGCATCCGGGCATGCCCGGAGCGCTTCTCGGCCGCGACCAGCTTTACGGGTTTACGCTCGATCGGGCCGACCTTCCATGCGGCCGCATCGGCATCCGCGCCGGTCGACGTCAGCGCCGGGCGGATCGCGCCGGCCCGCAGCCGCGCATACGCATAGCGCGGCGCCACGTTGGCGAGCGGATGGACCGCGACGACGGCCGGCAGCGCCGCGTCGACGCGCCGCCGCAACCCTTTCGGCAAGAATTGCCGGACCGCCGCGCGGCCGCCGTCGACCGTCACGTCGACGGCCGAGCCGACGAGCGGATAGCCGAGCGCCGCGGCGACGCGATACGGCAGCATCCCGGTGTCGTACGCGCCCTCGGCGCGGGTGCCGGTCAGCACGAGGTCGTAGCCTTCGACGCGCGCGGCGAGCGCCTGCGCGGCATCGTCGCCGTCGCGGCAGGCCAGCACCTCGACCTGCCGTGCGCCGAGCGCGAGGTATTCGGCAAGCGCTTCATTCGCGGGATCGCCCGCATGGATCACGTCGAGCTGCGCGCGATGCCGCTCCGCGAGCTGGCGGCCGACCTCGAGCGCGGCCGCGTCGTTGCGGCTGTAGCGCGCGGTGCCGCTGACCGGGTGCCGGCCCACGGACACGAGCACCGCGATGCGTTGCAACTGGCGGGGGGCGTTCATGCTGCGACTCCTTCGGTTTCACGCGAGCCGACCGCGGCCGGCGATTGCCCGCGCGACGCGCGCGCGGCCTGCACCTGTTCGATCAGCGCGGCGATCGTCGCCTGCGCGTCGCCCACCACCGTCAGGTTCGCGCGCTTCGCGATCGGCGCGCTGCCGTCGAGGTTCACCGCGATCACGTGGCGGCAGTCCTTGATCCCCTGCAAATGCTGAACCGCGCCCGAGATGCCGAACGCGATGTACACGCTCGCCTCGACCGTCTTGCCGGTCGCGCCCACCTGCTTGTCGCGCGTGAAGTGGCCGTTGTCGACCGCGACGCGGCTCGCGCCGATCGCCGCGCCGAACGCGCCGGCCAGTTGCTCGAACGCGCCGATGTCGGACACGCCGTTGCCGGCCGACACGATGAAGTCGGCTTCCTCCAGCGCGACCTGCGCCGCGTCGATTTCCTCGAGGCCGAGATCGCGGTACGGCTGCGCCGCGTCGCCGGCCGGGCGGATGAAGTCGGCGGCCAGGCGATCGCCGGCACCGACGAACGGCAGTTTCGCCTCGACCGCGTTCTGCGCGAGCAGGATCACGTCGGGCAGTCCGCGCGTCGCGAACGCACGGCCGGCCTGCGCATACGCGCCCACATGCTTCGCGTCCAGCTCGACCACGTGGGTCGCGACGCTCGCGCCGGCGGCCGCCGCGTAACGCCGGCCGAGATCGCCGTCGCCGGTCGCGTTGTCGGGCACGAACACGTGCTTCGGCGCGAGCGCCGCGGCGCATGCCAGCAAGGCTTGCAATTCGCTTTCGGGCGCAAAGGCGCGACGGTCGAAGTCGGCCAGCTCGATCAGCTTGTCGACGCCGAGTTCGGCGGCGTCATCCTTCAGTTCGCCGAATGCCAGCAGCGCGACTTCCGTCTGCGCGTCGGCCAGCACCGCGGCGGCGGCGAGCGCCTGCCGCGCATGGTCGTCGAGCGCGCCGCGCTCGGTGTGCGCCACCACCAGCATCACGTGCTTCGGGTCCTGCATCGCGCGGCGCGGCTTCGCGGCCGCGGCGCCATGCCCGTGCGCGGACCACTGCGCGGCGCTCGTGTCGGCGCTGCCTGCCTCGCCGAGCGTGATGCGCTTCAGGCCCGCGGCCGTGATGATGAACGGCCGGCGCGGATCGATTCGTTTGATCGTGTTCATCGATTCACTCCAGCGAGGCGGCAACGAGTTCGGCCACGTCGAGCACGTCGGGGCGCGGGCCCACGACGCCTTCGAGCATCGCCGTGCAGTTCGGGCAACCGACCGCGACCACGTCCGCGCCGATCGCGCGCGCGTCGGCGATGCGGATGTCGGGAATGCGCTGCTTGCCCGGGATGTCGGTCAGCGGCGCACCGCCGCCACCGCCGCAGCAGCGGCCGCGCATGCCGTTGCGCTCCATCTCGACGACCTGGATGCCGATCGTCTTCAGCAGCTTGCGCGGCGATTCCGTCTCGCCGTTGTAGCGGCCGAGGTAGCACGGATCGTGATACGTGGTGCGCTTCTCGCGCAGCGCCTCGATGGCCTTCGGCGCGATCTTGCCGCTGTCGGCCAGCTCCGCGAGGTAGGTCGTGTGATGCTTGACCGTCACGCGCAGCCCGAGCGCACGGTATTCGTTGCGCAGGCTGTGCATCACGTGCGGGTCGGCCGTCACGATCTGCTTGTACGACAGCGTGCCGAGCGTGCCGATCAGGCGCTTTGCCATCTGCTGGAACGTGGCTTCGTCGCCGAGGCGGCGTGCGACGTCGCCCGTGTCGGTCTCGGTCCCGCCGAGCACCGCGTAGTCGACGCCCGCCTTGTTCAGCACCTTGACGAAGGCGCGCAGCGTGCGCTGGTAACGCATGTCGAACGCGCCTTCACCCGCGACGAACAGCACGTCGACCGGCTTGGCCGGCTGCGCGACGGGCGCGTTCAGGTCGACCGACCAGTCGTAACGTGCGGCCTTGTCGTAGCCGCCCATCGTGCCGGTCTCGCGCAGGTTCGCGAGCACTTCCTGGCCCTTGCCCGGCACCGTGCC
Organism: Burkholderia sp. BCC1977; assembly: GCF_905339595.1. Classification (NCBI taxonomy): domain Bacteria; kingdom Pseudomonadati; phylum Pseudomonadota; class Betaproteobacteria; order Burkholderiales; family Burkholderiaceae; genus Burkholderia; species Burkholderia sp. BCC1977. Next base: position 100,984 of record NZ_CAJPGQ010000008.1, on the reverse strand, counting down.
GTGCACCAGCGTGCGGTTGCGGCGCATGTCGACGATCGCGTCGACGTGCTCGATCAGCATCGGGCACTCCTGCACGCACGCGCGGCAGGTGGTGCACGACCACAGCGTCTGCTCCTCGATCAGGCCGGACACGATCGGGCCGTTCGGCTCGCCGCGATGCTGGCCGACCGCGAGGCCCGGCGTCGGGCTGCCGGCGTACGCGGCATCGGTGCCGCCCGCCATCCCGACGACGAGATCCTGGATCAGTTTCTTCGGGTTCAGCGGCTGGCCCGATGCGAACGCGGGGCATGCGGCTTCGCACTTGCCGCACTGCACGCATGCGTCGAAGCTCAGCAACTGGTTCCAGCGGAATTCGACCGGCTTCGCGACGCCGTACTCCTCGTGCTCGATGTCCGGCAGCTTCAGCGCGGTCGGCGGCGTGGCCGTGCCGTTGCCCGTGAACGATTCACGGGTGGCCGCGAAACGCTCCTGCCGCGGGTGGAACGCGAGGTGCAGGAGACCGGCGATCGCATGCTTCATCGGGCCGCCCTTCGCGGCGCCGACGGTCATCGTGAAGGCGCCGGCGCCGATCAGCAGCGCGCAGAGCACCGCGAACCCGCCCGACATCGCAGCGGTCGGCACGACCATGAACAGCACGAGGCCGAGCGCGAACGAGCCGAGCAGCCAGGGCAGCGCGTTCCACGGGCCGCGCGACAGGCGGGCCGGCACGTCCTTCGCCGCGCGGCGGCGCCAGACGAACACCACGCCGACGAGCATCGCGAGCGCCGCGAGGAAGATCAGCTTGTCGAGCCACGGCGAGTAGATCGCGAGGCCGTAGTTGACGAACACCAGCGCGAGCGCGGCGATCGCGCCGCCGGCGGTCGCGACGTGGGTCTTCGCGATGTACGGATCGCGGGCGACCACGTGGTGCAGGTCGACGAAGTAGCGCTTCGGAATCGCGAACAGGTTCGCGACGCCGAACGAGCCGGGCGCGGTGGCGCGCCCGAGACGCCAGTAGGACGAGCGCTTCGCGACCGCGAACGCGAGCCCCGCCACCGACAGCCACAGCAGTGCGGTAATGAGGAAAGCCGGATTCATCTTTAGAAATCCTTGACGAGACGCAGCGAGTCGTAGATCGCACCGTGGACGTTGTGCATCGAGATGCAGTCACCGACACGGAACAGCAGGAAGCGGCCGTTGCCCAGTTCTTCCGACAGGCACGGCTGCGGCTCGGCCGCGAACAGCGTGTGCGGATCGATCTGGCCGCGGTTCACCGACTCCGGCTTGAGCTTCCAGTACAGCTCGTCGTTCGGCGACGAGCCGTTCTCGATCACCACCTGGTCGACCGCGCGCTCTTCCAGTTCTTCCGTGTATTCGTTGCGCAGCACGGCGATCTTCTTGCCGTCTTCCTCGTACACGCGATCGAGCATGGTGTTCGGTGTCGGGATCACGCCGAGCGCATACAGGCGGCGATAGAAGATCGGGAACGTCGTGCCGCCGCAATCGTCGGCCACCTTGACGTCGGGCGTCACCACCTCGACCTTCGAGCCGCGGCTCGCCATGAAGTCGGCCACGCCGGCGCCCGCATGGGTGCTCACGCCGTCGAACAGCAGCACGTTCTGCTTCGGCTCGACCTTGCCGGTCAGGATGTCCCACGAGCTGACGGCGAGGCCTTCGGCCACGCCCCAGGCCGGCACCTGCCACGTGAAGCTCGAACCGCCCGTGGCGAGCACGACGATGTCCGGCTTCTCGGCCATGATCATCTTCTCGTCGGCGGCGACGCCGAGGCGGCGATCGACGCCGAGGCGCTTGGTCTCCATGTCGAACCAGCGGATGATCCCCGACATCTGTTCGCGCTGCGGCGCCTTCGCGGCGATCATCACCTGGCCGCCCACTTCGGTGTTCTTCTCGAACAGCACCACGTCGTGGCCGCGCAGCTTCGCGACGCGCGCCGCCTCGAGGCCCGCCGGGCCGGCGCCCACCACCACCACCTTGCGCTTCGGGCCGCGCGACTTCTCGATGATGTGCGGCATCGTCGCTTCGCGCGACGTCGCGGCGTTCTGGATGCAGAGCACGTCGAGGCCGTTGTACTGGCGGTCGATGCAGTAGTTCGCGCCGACGCACTGCTTGATTTCGTCCTCGCGGCCGTCGCGGATCTTGATCACCATGTGCGGATCGGCGATCTGCGCGCGCGTCATGCCGACCAGGTCGATCATGCCGTTCGCGAGCAGGCGCTCGGCCTGGCCCGCATCGCGGATGCTCTGCGCGTGCATCACCGGAATCTTCACCACCGACTTGATGCCGGCCGCGAGGTGCACGAACGGCTCCGGCGGCAGCGCCATCGGCGGCATGCAGTTGGCGATCGTGTTGTGCGTGTCGCCGCCCGAGCCGACCACGCTCAGGTAGTCGATCAGGCCCGTCTCCGACATCGCCTGCGCGATTTCCTTCAGCGCTTCGTGATCGAGGCCGTCCTCGTGGAATTCGTCGCCGCACATCCGCAGGCCGACGCAGAAGTCCTTGCCGACCGCCTCGCGCACCGCCGTCAGCACCTCGATGCCGAAGCGCAGGCGGTTCTCGAGGCTGCCGCCCCATTCGTCGGTGCGATGGTTCGAACGCTTGCTCCAGAACTGGTCGATCAGGTGCTGGTGCGCGGCGGAGATTTCGATGCCGTCCATGCCGGCCGCCTTCACGCGCTTCGCGGCGGCCGCGAAGTCGCCGATGATGCGGCGGATTTCCTCGATCTCGATGATCTTCGCGTTACCGCGGTGCACCGGCTCGCGCACGCCCGACGGCGACATCAGGTGCGGCCAGTGTTCGCCGTGGAACGACGAGCGGCGGCCCATGTGCGTCGCCTGGATCATGATCTTCGCGCCGTGCTTGTGCATCGTGTCGGCGAGACGCGTGAGCGGGTCGATGATCTTGTCGTTCGACAGGTTCACCGACTTCCACCAGCCCTGCGGGCTGTCGATCGACACGGGGCTCGAGCCGCCGCAGATCGCGAGGCCGACGCCACCCTTCGCCTTCTCTTCGTAATAGCGGATGTAGCGGTCGCCCGGCAGGCCGCCCGGCTCGGCATACACCTCCGCGTGCGCGGTGCTGACGATCCGGTTGCGCAGCGTCAGCTGGTTCAGCTGCATGGGTTTGAACAGGTGGGGATAACGCATCGCAGGCGACCTCTGGCGTTCGAATGTCTCGTGTTGCGGGTGTTGTTGTGTTGCTGTGTCGTGAGGTCAGCGCGTCAGTGCGCGATCGGCGACACTTCGAAGACGCAATGGTCGTGGTGCTCGGCCGCACACTGCACTTCCTTCGATTGCGCGCGCGGCGCGCCCTTGCCTTCCGGCGTCGTGTCGTTGACCCAGTCCATCGCGCCGGCGAACCAGCCCGCGAACATGTAGCAGAGCTTGCCTTCCTTGCCCGGCTGCTGGAGCACGAACGACGAATGGCGCAGCTCGATCTTCGCGCGTGCGCTCGCCGGGTCGGCCTCGATGATCGAGAACAGGCCCCAGCCGCGTTGCGACAGGCGCTTCAGGTAGTGCTCGAACACCGCCATGCCGGTCAGACCGTGCAGCTTCGCTTCCTTGTCGCACCAGTGGTATGCGGACTTGTAGCCGGCCTTGTAGAGGATCTCGGCATACGCCTCGACGCCGAGCGCTTCCTCGACGGCGACGTGGTTGTTCGTGAAGAAGTGGCGCGGCACGTACAGCATCGGCAGCGCGTCGGTGGTCCAGACGCCGGTATCGGGATCGACGTTGATCGGCAGTTGCGGTTGCATCGTGGTGACTCCGTGAGGAAAATTGGCCGCGCGGCTCAGGCGCAGGCACGACATCGTCCGCGCGCCCGCGCGGCAAGCGCTGGCACGTCCCGATTTTTCTAGTGTTGAATCGCGGGTAGCGGTTCGGCTCGGCGGGTGCTTACGCGCCCCACACGTCCTTGAACACGCGCACCCAGTTTTCGCCCATGATCTTGCGGATGCGCGACTCCTTCCAGCCGTGACGTTCCATCGCCGCGGTCAGGTTCGGGAATTCGCCGATCGTGCGGATGCCGTCCGGGTTGATCACCTTGCCGAAGTTCGTCAGCTGGCGATAGCGGCCCTTGTCATGCGTCAGCATGTCGAAGAATTCCTTCGCGAAATCCTGCGTGAAGTCCGTGCCGATGCCGACCGCGTCTTCGCCGATCAGGTTCACGACGTAGTCGATCGCCTCGATGTAGTCGTCGATGTTCGCCTCGATCCCGCGCTTCAGGAACGGCGCGAACATCGTCACGCCGACGAAGCCGCCGGCGTCGGCGATTTCCTTCAGCTGCGCGTCGCTCTTGTTGCGCGGATGTTCCTTCAGGCCCGACGGCAGGCAGTGCGAGTAGCACACCGGCTTCTTCGAGAATGCGATCGCTTCCGACGACGTGTTGCCGCCCACATGCGACAGGTCGACCATGATGCCGACGCGGTTCATCTCGGTGATCACTTCGCGGCCGAAGTCCGACAGGCCGCCGTCACGCTCGTAGCAGCCGGTGCCGACCAGGTTCTGCGTGTTGTAGCAAAGCTGCACGACGCGCACGCCCATGTCGGCGAACGCCTCGATGTAGCCGAGGTTGTCCTCGAACGCATGCGCGTTCTGGAAGCCGAGGATGATCCCCGTCTTGCCTTCCTGCTTCGCGCGGAAGATGTCGTCGGTCGTGCGCACCAGCGTCAGCAACTCGCCGTTGTCGCGGATCTTCTTCTTCATCACGCCGATGTTGTCGACGGTCTTGGTGAAGTTCTCCCACACCGACACCGTGCAGTTCGCGGCGGTGATGCCGCCACGGCGCATGTCCTCGAACACCGGCTTCTCGAACTTCGAGATGTTGAGTCCGTCGATGATGATGCTGTCCTGATGCAGCGTGCTCATATCTGCCTCTCGCTCCAGTCTCTGCTTTTGTGGGGGTCGTCGATCAGTAAATCGGGAAGCGCTCGCAGAGCGCGAAAATCTCGCGGCGCACGCGCTGTTCGGTCGCGTGGTCGCCTTCCGGGTTCGCGCGCAGCGCGTCGAACACTTCGAGAATCAGACGGCCGACTTCGCGGAACTCCGCGACGCCGAAGCCGCGCGTCGTGCCGGCCGGCGTGCCGAGGCGGATGCCCGACGTGACGGTCGGCTTCTCGGTGTCGAACGGAATGCCGTTCTTGTTGCAGGTGATGCCCGCGCGTTCCAGCGCCTGTTCGACCGGTGCGCCCTTCAGGCCCTTCGGGCGCAGGTCGACCAGCAGCAGGTGGTTGTCGGTGCCGCCGGTGACGAGGTCCACGCCGCCCGCCTTCAGCACTTCGCCGAGCGCCTGCGCGTTCGCGAGCACGTTGTCGATGTAGGTCTTGAAGTCCGCGTGCAGCACTTCGCCGAACGCGACGGCCTTGCCCGCGATCACGTGCATCAGCGGGCCGCCCTGCAGGCCGGGGAACACGGCCGAGTTGATCTTCTTCGCGATCTCTTCGTCGTTGGTCAGCACGAAGCCGCCGCGCGGGCCGCGCAGCGTCTTGTGGGTGGTCGACGTGACGACGTGCGCATGCTCGACCGGGTTCGCATGGCGGCCGGCGGCGATCACGCCCGCGATGTGCGCCATGTCGACCATCAGCTTCGCGCCGACGCTGTCGGCGATCGCGCGGAAACGTGCGAAGTCCAGCGCGCGCGGGTAGGCCGAGAAGCCGGCGATGATCAGGCTCGGCTTGTGCTGCTGCGCGAGTTCCTCGACCTGGTCGTAGTCGATCCGCATCGTGTCGCGGTTCACGCCGTACTGCACCGCGTTGAACCACTTGCCCGACAGTGCCGGCTTCGCGCCGTGCGTCAGGTGGCCGCCGGCGTCCAGCGACATGCCGAGCACCGTGTCGCCCGGCTTCGCGAGCGCGAGCATCACCGAACCGTTCGCCTGCGCGCCCGAGTGCGGCTGCACGTTCGCGTAGCCGGCGTTGAAGATCTGCTTCACGCGCTCGATCGCCAGCGCCTCCACCTCGTCCGCGAATTCGCAGCCGCCGTAGTAACGCTTGCCCGGATAGCCTTCCGCATACTTGTTGGTCAGCACCGAACCCTGGGCCTCCAGCACCGCGCGCGACACGATGTTTTCCGACGCGATCAGCTCGACCTGCGACTGCTGGCGCTCGAGTTCCTTCAGGATGGCGCTGCGCACCGGCGCGTCGCGCTCGGCAAGGGGCTGCGAGAAGAAAGGCTGGGTGTTCGACATAGTGCGTCCGTGACGAAGAATAAAGGGCGTGAAACCGAAGCTCGAGGCCCGCCCTACCTGGGTTTCCAGCGCATCCAGTGCAAGGCTGCCGACGGCTCTATTCTTGTCGTTCGGATTTTCGGCGGATTGATGAATTTAGACGCGTTCTTTGCCTTTTCCGCCATGCACGTCCGTTTTGTACAAGTGACCGGTCGTGCTTTTTCGGATGACCAAGCAAACCGGCGTGTGCGGTTCACCTATGCACAGGCACTTCGCCGGTGCCTGTGCTGCGCATCCGGGGTGCAGCGCAGCCCGTTTACGGTGCAGTGCAGCATCCGCCTGACGCCCATACAACGTATGGAGCTAGGGTTTAGCCGTATGGCACGCTTGTTGCGCTCGCTCACACAATACGGCAGCCCGACCCGTGCCCCTCGGGCGAAAAGCTATTAGAGATTCAAGGAACGCTCCCCATGTCGCCCGACCGCACAGCGTCGCTTTCCCACTTCGCGTTCATGCCCTTGCCGAATTTCACGATGATCGCGTTCACGAATGCGATCGAGGTGCTTCGGATGGCGAACTACCTGAGCGGCCAGCCACTCTACCGCTGGTCGGTGATCAGCTCGGAAGGCGGCCCGGTCACGGCGAGCAACGGACTCACGGTCGACACGGGGCCGGCCGAGTGCGTGGGGCAACCGGATATCGTGTTCGTGTGCGGCGGCGTCGACGTGCAGCGCGCGACCACGCCCGCTCATCTGTCGACACTGCGCCGCTTCGCGCGCTTGGGGCTACCGCTCGGCAGCCTGTGCACGGGCACCTATGCCCTGGCGAAGTCGGGGCTGCTCGCGGGCTACGCGTGCGCGATTCACTGGGAAAACATGTCGGCGCTGAAGGAAGAGTTTCCGGACACGCGCTTCCTGAAGGAACTGTTCGTGGTCGACCGCGACCGCATCACGTGCACGGGCGGCGTCGCGCCGCTCGACATGATGCTGAACCTGATCGCCGCGCGCGTGGGCACCGCGCGCGTCACGCAGATCGCCGAGCAGTTCATCGTCGAACACGTGCGCGACACGAGCGCGCAACAGCGGATGCCGCTCGTCGCGCGGCTCGGCTCGGCGAACAAGTCGCTGTTCGAAGTGATCTCGCTGATGGAGAACAACATCGAGGAGCCGCTGTCGCGCGAGGAACTCGCGCGACTCGCGAACATGTCGCAGCGTCAGCTGCAGCGCCTGTTCCGCGAGCATCTCGGGATGACGCCCACGCACTATTACCTGACGCTGCGGCTGCGCCGCGCGCGCGAGCTGCTGCTGCAGACCGACATGTCGATCATGCACATCACGATGGCGTGCGGCTTCCAGTCGGCATGCCACTTCAGCAAGAGCTATCGCGACGCGTTCGGCGTCGCGCCGACGCGCGAGCGCCGCAAGCAGGTCGCACCGCTCGCGCAGGGCGCGACGGCTGCCGCGCCGGCGTTTCCGGCGCACGTGATTCATGCGTGATGCGCGCGTGGCGCAGTAAAAAAGCGGCCGTCGCGGCCGCTTTTTTATTGGTGCTTACGATCCCCACACCTGCATTTCGTCGAGCGAGTACCCCCACTGCGTCGCCCGCTTCGTGCCGAGCATCCGCACGTAGCGCCCCTGCGCGTTCAGGTTCGGCAGCGTGACGTGACCGTACGACACGCCGTTGTTCGTCGAGTAGACCGTCGTCCAGTTCGCGTTGTCGGTCGACGTCTGGATCTGGTACACGAGCGCGCCCGCGTCCCAGTAGAGATCGACGCTGCTGATCTTCTTCACCGCGCCGAGATCGACGGAGAGCCATTGCGGATCGACGCCCGCGCCTTCCGGCGAATCCCAGCGCGTGCTGGTCGTGTTGCCGTCGAACGCCTTGTCCGGCGTCAGCGACGCGTTGTAGCTCGCCGAGGCCGCGGCCGGACGTCCTTGCGACAATAGCGTCGGCTGCGCGGCGGCCGGGCCGCCGTAGTAGCTCGCGCCGAGCTTCGCGCGGGTCGAATCCGCGTTCACGCCGAACTGCGACAGGCTCCAGCGCTGACCGGTCGTCACATCGCCGACGTAGAGCTGGTAGCCGCCCGCCGTCGTCGACGAAAAGAACACGTAGTTCGTGCCGCTCACCGGCGCCGGGTCCGAGTTGTTGCTCATGCAATCGTTGATCGACAGCGCGTTCGGCGTCGATGCCGGATCCGCGGTCTTCGTATAGATCTGGTCGGCGCCGCCCGTGTCCTTCCAGCGCGCGTAGAACACCGTGCCGTCGCCGCGCACGACCGGATAGTAGGTCTGCAGACCGGCCGGATGATCGAACGTGGCGGTCGTACCGGTCGCGATCGTGCGCTTCATCAGCCCCATGTTCGAGCCGGTGCCCGTCGCGTAGTAGACGGCGCTCGCGTCCGGCGCGAGGAACGGCATCGAATATTCGGCGCCGGCCGGTGCGTTGGTGAGGCTCACGACCGACGTGAACACCGGGCCCGCGCTGGTGTACGACAGCGTGCCCTGCTTCACGTCGCCGTTCTGCTTGAACACGAGCGTCTTGCCGTCCGCGCTGAACTTCGGATCCTCGTTGCGCGTCGCACCCGTGCTGTTCGTCAGGTTGACGGGCGGCGTGCCGGCGCCGAGCTGCAGCATGAACACGTTCCATGCGCCGTTGCTGATGCCCATGAACGCGAGCCACTTGCCGTCGGGGCTGAACACGCCGTTCATCGGATCGGTGATGCCCCAGCTGCTCTTGCTCAGTTGCGTGAGCGTATGGGCGGAAAAGTCGTACAGGAACAGCTGGCTCGTGCCGTCGCCGTATTTGACGTAGCTGTGATAGACCAGCTTGCCGGTCAGTGCGGCAGGAAACGACGCGTTGGACTGCGCCGGGGGATTGTTGATGCAGGCCGCTGCGGCGGTGCCGCTGAACAGGTCGAGGGCGATGCCGGCCACGAGGCCGGCGACGAGGAACTTCGATTTCACGCTGGTTGCTTCCGGGTAAGGTAAGGAGGCTGCGGACAAGGTCCCGCGCACGGTGCGCGGGGGTCACGGTCGGCCATCGGGCAGCGTGAACGCCATAGCGATCACGCATCGGGAATGAGGATTGCGCAGCATGCCTGTTCGCTCGTCTGATGAAAAGGATCAGAGCGATTCGAAAACAACCGGATCAGCGACAGGCGAATCAGCGTTTGAGGGCGGGATTGAACGCGGCGGATGCCGTGCTACTCTTTTTTTCACGACGGCCGCGATCGGCCGGAGGGCAGGCATGAAGCGATATGCGGCGCTTGCACAGACGATTGCCGACGCGATCCGGCGTGGCGACCTCGGAGCCGGCGCGCGCATCCCGACCGTGCGCGCGGCGTGCCGCGCTTACCGTGTAAGTCCTTCCACCGTGTTTCGTGCGTACTACACGCTCGAAAGCGAGGGCCTGATCACCGCGCGTGCGCGCTCCGGATATTTCGTTGCGAACCTCGATGACAAACGTGTGCGCGCGAGTCACGACACGCCGCGCAAACCGGCCGCGACACAGACCGGCGGCGACGATGCGCTGCTCCGCTTGCTCGACTCGCTCAAGTGCGACGACATCGTGCCGCTGGGTTCCGCGTTCGCCAGCTATTCGCTGTTTCCGATGAGCAGCCTGTGGCGGTCTGCGGCGACGGCGGCCCGCAACATGGACCGCGCGAAACTGCTGGCCGGACTGCCGCCCGGCCACGAAGCGCTGCGCCGCCAGATCGCGCTGCGCTACCTGAACGCGGGCGCGTCATTGCCGCTGGAAGAGATCGTCATCACGACCGGCGCGGCCGAAGCGCTGACGCTGAGCCTGCAGGCGCTCACGCGCCCCGGCGACCTCGTCGCGATCGAACGCCCGGCCTACCACGCGGTACTGCAGGCCGTGCGGCGGCTGCATCTGAAGGCCATCGAAATTCCGGTGGATCCGCGCACCGGCCTCGATCTCGATGCGCTCGCCGACGCGCTCGACACGCATCCGGTGCGCGCCTGCTGGTTCATGACCTCGTTCCACAACCCGACCGGCGCGACGCTGCCCGACGAGCGCAAGCGCGCGCTGATCGACCTGCTCGCGTCGCACCGCGTGCCGCTGATCGAGGACGACGTGTTCGGCGAACTGCACTTCGGCCCGACGCCCACGCGGCCCGCGAAGCTGTACGACGAAAGCGGGCTGGTACTGCATTGCGGTTCGTTCTCGAAGTGCCTCGCCCCCGGTTTCCGGGTCGGCTGGGTCGCGGCAGGACGCTACGTGAAGCAGATCAGCCAGGTGAAGAACGCGAGCGCGCCGGCGGCCGACGTGCCCGCGCAGATGGCCGTATCCAGCTACTTGCGCAACGGCGCGTACGACCGCTTCCTGCGCAGGCTCCGCCGCAACCTGGCCGCGCACCAGGCGCAGATGCTGGCGGCCGTCCGCGCGTACTTCCCGCCCGACACGGAGGTGTATGCACCACGCGGCGGGTATTTCCTGTGGATCGAATTGCCGCCGCACGTGGATGCGATGCAGTTGTTCGGCGACGCGATGGAGAACGGCGTCAGCCTCGCGCCCGGGCCGATCTTTTCCATGACGGGCGCCTTTCACCGCTACGTCCGGCTGAACTACGGCCGGCCGTGGACCCCTGCCGTCGAGGACGCGATGCAGACCATCGGGACGCTCGCGGGGCGGCAGCGACAGACGAGGTAGCAACGATCATGCAAGTCCTGCCCAACCGGACAGTCCGCACGCGCGACACGCTGCGCGGCGCACTGAACCTGCGCGCCGAGCCGCGCGATGCCGTCCGCCAGCGTTGCCGGCACTGCGGCTTCATGGCATTGCGCGCCGCCGAGCAGTGCCCCGTCTGCGGATTGGGGGACCGGCCGTTCGCGCCGCTGCGCGAACCGCGCGACCGAAGCGAGCAAGACGACGATGTGCATCCCGCGCAGGCGGCGCCCCGGCACGACGCGCCACCCGTCCCGACGTGGTCGTCGCGCGTCGCCGCCGCGGTGCGCAGCGCGGCGGTCCGGCAGCCGCGCGCGTCGAGCGCGCCGCTGCTGAGCATCCTGACCCTCGTGCTGCTGGTCGGCGGCTATGTGACGTTCGACCGGACCTGCAGGGCCGACCCCGTCTGTCACGGCCAGGGTGCGCCGGGCCCGGCGGCGGCCGATGCCGGTCTGCATGCAGCCGACGCGCCGACGTTGCCGGTCGCGCCCGCCCCCGCCTATGCGTTTCATCCGGCCGACCGCGCGGCGGTCGACACCGCTCGGCTCGCCGACGCCGGCCAGCCGAGCGAAGCCGATCAACCGGACCTTGCCGGCACGAGCCGACACGCGACCGGACGCATGGCAACGACGCTCGCACGGCATGCACCGGCGGTGCGCGAGCCGGTACGCGCACGCGGCGGCATGCGCGTCGCCGACTGGAAAGGCGGTGCCGCCGCGCCGCGACGCGGGCACGCGATCCGCCGCGTGAGCCTGCATACGCGCCACGGTCGACGCGCGTTGGCGAGCGAGACCCAACTGGCGATGGTCTATCGCGGACACTGAGCGCCAGGCGCACCGCTTCAGTTTTCTAAACCGGCCCTCACGAAATCGGGTTTGCATCGCGACGGACGCGTGACGTTCAATGGGTGGCCTGACCCACCCACGGAACGGAGCCCGTCGATGAATGCACTGCAACTCGTCACCCTCGCTGCAATCTGGGGTGCGTCCTTTCTGTTCATGCGCATGGGCGCGCCGGAATTCGGCGCGATCCCGCTGATCGCGCTGCGCGTCGCGATCGCGGCCGTGCTGCTGTTGCCGGTGCTTCGCGGCGCGGACGCACGACGCGAATTCCGCACGCACGCGGTGCCGCTGTTCGTCGTCGGCGTCTTCAACTCGGCGCTGCCGTTTTGCCTGCTGACCTATGCGGCCTTGTACGTGTCGGCCGGCACCGATTCGATCCTGAACGCGACGACCCCGCTATGGACCGCGCTCGTCGCATACCTGTGGCTGCGCACGCCGCTGACGAAGCCGCAGACGCTCGGCCTCGCCGTGGGGTTCGCCGGCGTCGTCGTGCTCGCCGGGTCGGCGATCGGCGCCGGCACGCCCGGCGCGCCGCGCGCAATCGCGGCCGCGATGCTCGCGACACTGTCGTACGGGTTTGCCGCGCATTACTCGAAGCGCAAGCTGGCGAGCGTCCGGCCGTTCGTGTCGGCGTTCGGCAGCCAGTTGTTCGCGGCGATCGTGCTCGTGCCGCTTGCCGTGCCGATGTGGCCGCCAAGCCCGGTTCACGGGTCCGCCTGGATCGCCGTGATCCTGCTCGGCGCGATCTGCACGGCCGTCGCGTACCTGCTGTATTTCGGGCTGATCCGCAACGCCGGCGCGCAATACGCGGCGTCGGTCACGTTCCTGATCCCGATCTTCGGCGTGGTGTGGGGCGCGATCTTCCTGCACGAGACGATCACCGCACAAACGATCGCCGGGTGCGCGATCATCCTGTTCGGCACCGCGCTCGCGACCGGCAAGCTCAAGGGGTTCGCGACCGGCGCGGTGCGCGGATCACGCCAGTAGGTCGCGCGGGCAGTCGTCGCCGCCGATCTCGCGCGCGAGCCAGTCGCGGAACGCCGCGATCTTCCATTCGTCACGACGCGCGTCGCTGCAGACGACGTAATAGGACAGCTCGGTCGGCCAGGGCCGCGCGAGCACACGCACCAGCCGCCCGGCCGCGACTTCGTCGCGCGCGTAGATGTCGCGCACGAGCGCGATGCCCTGCCCGGCCACCGCCGCCTTGATCAGCAGCGCATCCTCGCTGAAGCTCGCGCCGCGCGGCGCACGCGCATCCTCGATGCCCTGCGCGCGCAGCCACAGCACCCAGTCGGCGCGGTCCGCGTCCTGCAGCAGCGGATACGACAGGCAGTCGGCCGGCGCGTCGATCGGGCGGGCCGGATCGAGCAGGTGCGGGCTGCAGACCGGCCACAGCTCGGGTGTCCAGATACGGAACGATGCGTGCCCCGGATAACGGCCCAACCCGTGCCGGATCGCGACGTCGACGTAGTCGCGCCGCAGGTCGACCAGTTGCGCACGGGTCTCGACGGTGATCTCGATTTCAGGGTATGCGGCGTTGAACGAGCCGAGGCGCTGCACGAGCCACGTGTTCGCGAAGGACGCGGTGGTCGTCACCGCGAGGCGCACGATGCGCCGGTTCGCGCCGTGCACGTTCTCCCACGCTGCCTCGATCTCGTTGAACCCGCCGGCGAGCTGGTCGAACAGCGCGCGGCCCGTGCCGGTCAGCTCGAGTTCGCGGCCGGTACGCTCGAACAGGCGCACGGCGAGGCGATCCTCGAGATTGCGGACATGCTGGCTCACCGCGCCGGGAGAGATGCAGAGCAGGTCGGCCGCCTGCTTCATGCTGCCGCATCGCGCCACTTCGACGAACGTGTGCAGCGCGGCGAGAGGGAGTGCTTTGGCCATCCGTGGGTCGCCGCCGGACGGCGGTAAAGGGTCGGGAACGGGCGATGATTATCGCAGCAATCACGGGCCGCAGCGATCGGGGTTCGCCAGCGCCCGCCGCGCACGGCCACAGCAAAAACGGGCGGCACCGTCTCCGGCGCCGCCCGTTTCATTTTCCGCCCGTTCGTGCGTCAGGCCGCCAGCAAACCGTGCGGGTCGATCACGAATTTGCGCGGCGCGCCGCCGTCGAACTTCTTGTAGCCTTCCGGCGCCTGGTCGAGCGAGATCACCTCGACGTTGACGATCTTCGCGATCGGCAGACGGTCGAACAGGATGGCCTGCATCAGGTTGCGGTTGTACTTGAGCACCGGCGTCTGGCCCGTGAAGAACGAATGCGACTTCGCCCAGCCGAGACCGAAGCGGATGCTCAGGCTGCCGTGCTGCGCGGCCTTGTCCTTCGCGCCCGGATCGTCCGTCACGTACAGGCCCGGAATGCCGATCGCGCCGGCCGGTCGCGTGATTTCCATCAGCGAGTTCAGCACCGTCGCGGGCGCTTCCTCGGAATGGCCCGACGAACCGTGGCCGTGCGCCTCGAAGCCGACGCAGTCGACCGCGCAGTCGATCTCCGGCACGCCGAGGATCTGCTCGATCTGCTCGCCGAGCGACGCGTCCTTCGACAGGTCGACCGTCTCGAAGCCCATCGCCCGCGCGTGCGCGAGGCGTTCCGCGTTCATGTCGCCGACGATCGTCACCGCCGCGCCGAGCAGGCGCGCCGATGCGGCCGCCGCCATCCCGACCGGGCCCGCGCCCGCGATGTAGACCGTCGAGCCCGGCTTCACGCCCGCGCTCACCGCGCCGTGATAACCGGTCGGCAGAATGTCGGACAGGCAGGTCAGGTCGCGGATCTTCGCCATTGCCTGGTCGCGATCCGGGAATTTCAGCAGGTTGAAGTCCGCGTACGGCACGAGCACGTACTCGGCCTGGCCGCCGATCCAGCCGCCCATGTCGACGTAGCCGTACGCGCCGCCGGCACGCGACGGGTTCACGTTCAGGCACACGCCCGTATGCGTGTCCTTGCACATCGCGCAGCGGCCGCACGCGACGTTGAACGGCACCGACACGAGATCGCCGAGCTTCAGCGTCTCGACGTCGCGGCCCACCTCGACCACTTCGCCCGTGATCTCGTGACCGAGCACGAGGCCCACCGGGGCGGTCGTGCGGCCGCGCACCATGTGCTGGTCGGAGCCGCAGATGTTCGTGCTCACCACTTTCAGGATCACGCCGTGGCCGATCGCGCGGCCGGTCGGATCGACCATCTTCGGATAATCGATCTTCTGAACTTCGACCTGGCCCGGCCCAAGATAGACGACACCTCGATTGCTGCTCATCGTATTGTCTCCATGTCTCGTTGGATGGCGCTGCGGCGCGCCGGGCGGATGCGGCGCACTCGCAACGTGCTGTTCGAGAGTAGTCCCGGAGGCGGGGGCACCGATGTCTCAAACGCGACATGCGTTTGATCGGTGCCGACATCGATGGCGGAAACACGAAAGTCGGGCCGGGAAGGCGGCGGGAATGCGGTCGGAAGGCGGGAAAGTGGCACCGCCGAACGCGCGGGCGCGGGGCCCGGCCGAGCGTCGCGATCGGCCCGCCCCGCCGGTCGGGCGCGCGTTACCCGCCCTGATTCTCGCGAACGATCGCCGCGGCGGCCGCTTCCGCGTCGCTCGCCACCCCGTCGTGCATGCGCGTGCTGACGGCGGGCGTCGGCGGCTCGCTGTCGAGCGCATGGCCGTCGCGGTTGCGCGTATCGACCGTCGCGCGCATCGACAGCCCGACCCGCAGCGGATGCGCGGCCAGGTCGCGGGGATCGATCGCGATCACGACCGGCACGCGCTGCACGACCTTGATCCAGTTGCCGGCCGCATTCTGCGACGGCAGCATCGAGAACGCGCTGCCGGTGCCGGCCGAGAAGCCCTGCACGCGGCCGCGATAGACGACACGCGACCCGTACAGGTCCGACACCACGTCGACCGGCTGGCCCACGCGCATGTGACGGATCTGCCCTTCCTTGAAATTCGCCTCGATCCACAGCCGGTTGAGCTGCACGATCGACATCAGCGGCACGCCGGGCCCGACCTGCTGGCCGGCCTGCACCGACCGCTGGCCGATCGTGCCGTCGACCGGCGCGACGATCATCGTGCGCTTCAGGTTCCGGTAAGCGAGCTTGAACTGCGCGGCGGCCTGCACGACGGCCGGACTCTCGTCGACCGGCAGCTTGCTGCCGAGCGCCCGCGCCGCGTCGAGCTGCGCCTGCGCGGCCGCGAGGTTCGCCTGCGCGCCGGCGACCGCCGCGCGGGCGCGTGCCAGCTCCTCCGGCGCGACGATCTCGACCGAGGCACCCGAACGCGCGACGAGCGCGCGCTGCGCGAGCGACAGGTCGGCCTGGCGTGCGTTCACGGCTGCCACGTACATCGTGTTCGAGATCTTCGCGTTCGCGACCTGCCGCACGGCCTGCACGAGCTGCGCCTTCGCCTGCGCGAACGCGACGGACGCTTCCGTGTCGTCGAGCCGCACGAGCGTCTGTCCGGCGCGCACGGCCTGCGTATCGGCGACCAGCACGTCGGTCACGGCGCCCGGGATCTGCGCGGCGACCTGCACGATGCTGCCCGCGACGTACGCGTCGTCGGTGTCCTCGTAATAGCGGTCGCGCAACAGCCAGAACGCGATCCAGACGAGCGCGGCCAGCAGCACGACCGCGAAGAACAGCGTGAAGCGCTTGCGGCGCGTCGCCCGGCGCGCGTCGAGTGCGGGGTCGTTCAGGGCGGCCGGCTGCGCGGCGGTATGAAGGTTGTCGTGGTGCATCAGTCGCTTTGCGTAACGATCAGGCGGTCATGCTGGAACAGGGGGATCGCGGTCGCGCGCGCATCGGTGGCGATCGTCGGTACCGCGCTGCGCGCACCGACGTTCACGCCTGTGGTGCCGGCAGACGCACCGCGCGGCGTCACGATCGGTGCAGGCGGGTCGATCCGCGCGGCACGCGGCGCGTTACCGTTACCTGACGCGGCCGCGCGATGCGCTTCCGTACCGGTGTCCGGCGCGTTGCCGCGGGCCGCGGCGTTCGCCGTCGCGCCACGCTTCGTCCGCGTGCCTTGCGCGGCGCGCGCGGCAGGCGCCGATGACGAAGCGGATGCCATCGTTGCGCTCGCATCGAACCCGCCGCCGAGCGCGCCGACCAGCCCGACGCGCAGCGTCCGCTGCCGCCCGAGCAACGCGATCAGCTGCGCGCGCTCGTCGATCAGCGTCAAGTCCGCGACATCGACGTCCTTCTGCATCAGCACGCCGCGCCGATGGCGGTCGGCCGCGATCTGCACGATCTTCTGCGCGGCGGCGACGGCGTCCTGCTGCTGCATGACGAGCGTCTGCGCGGTCTGCAACGACGTGACGAGCTGCGCGACCTGACCGAGCGCGTCGTCGACGGTCTTGTTGTACAGCCCGATCGCGACGTCGGCCTGCGCGACGTCCGCGCCGAGCTTCGCCTTCAACCGGCCGCGGTCGAACACCGGCAGCGAGATCGCCGGGCCGACGGAGCCGGCGAGCGCGTCGCGCGAGAACAGCGACGCGGGCGTCAGCGCGAACACGCCGCCGAGCGCGACGAGGTTCACGTCCGGATAGAACTGCGCGCGCGTCGAATCGGCATTCGCGAACGCGGCTTCGACGCGCAATCGCGCGGCGACGATGTCGGGCCGGCGGCCGAGCAGATCGGCCGGCAGCCGGGCGGGCAACGCGCCGCCGGGGAACGCGCCGACGCGCGGCCGCTGCAGCGCGAGCCCGCGCTCGGGGCCCCGTCCGGACAGCACGCCGAGCTGCAATTGTGCGAGCTTGATCTGCTCGTCGTTCAGTGCGATCTGTTCGAGCAGCCGGCTGCGCTTGATCGACGCGTCGCTCGCGTCGTATGCGTTGTCGAGGCCGCGCGCGGTGCGCTCGCGCAGCACGGCCGTCACGCGCTGGCTGATCTTCAGCTTCTGCTGCAGCAGGTCGCGCGCCGCGTACGCCTGGTCGAGCTGGCAATACACGGTGACGATCGCGACCGCGAGCGTGAGCCGCACCTGCTCGGCCTCGACACCCGCCGCGTCGCGCAGCGACATCAGGCTCTTCGTCGCCGCGCGGTTCTTGCCCCACAGGTCGAGCTGATAGTTCAGCCCGACGAACACCGACGACGGCGACACGACCGGATCGCCGAAAATCTCGACCGGCACGCGATAACCACCGGCCGTCACGTCGGCGATGTCGCCCGGCTTCGGCATCCGCGCGCGGCTGACCGTCGCGCCGGCCGTGCCGGTCAAGCCGGTCAGCGAATCGAATTGGCGCAGCTGTGCCTGCGCGATCCGCAGCCGCGCCTGCGCGACCTGCAGATCCGGATTGTTGCGCGACGCCTCCGCGACCAGATCGTCGAGCTGCGGATCCTGCAGTTGCTTCACCCAGTCGGGCGCGGGCCACGCGCCGTCCGCACCGGGCCCCGCGGTATGCGCGAGCGCGTCGCCCGCCGGCGCGCGCAGCGACAGCGACGGCAGGAACCCCGACGGCACGCAGCCGCCCAGCGCCAGCAGCGCGGCCGCCGCGAGGATCGTCCAGCCGCGTCGCCCGCCGCTCGCCGGTCGCGCCGCTTTCGTGATGCGTTCCATCGCCGCCCTCATCCCTGCTGCACGCGCTGCGCGCGGGCAGCCAGACGCGGCCGCGTGCGCTCGAGCGGACCGAGCCGGCCGAACAGGCCGTCCGCGATGCCGAACAGGATGCCGGCGAGCTTGTCGCGCTTGTCACGCTCGACGAGCGCGATCTGCACGACCTGCCACACGGTCAGCAGGTTCGGCACGATCGCCACCGGAAAGCGCAACCCGTACTGCATCCCGAGCTGCACCGCATTGCGTGCGCTGTAGTAGCGCCGTTGCCACGAGTGATTCATCGACGTCATTTCGAATGGACCGAACGCGTGACGCTGCTTCGCGCCGATCCGGTGCGGCAGCACCAGCGACGGCACGACGTAGAGCGGCACGTTGCGCGCGAGCGCGCGGAAGCTGTACTCGGTGTCGACGTGATCGATGAACAGCGTCTCGTCGAAGCGGCCGAGCACGTCGAACGCGGCGCGCGACACGACGCAGCCCGACGAGATCAGGAACGCGCAGCGCTGCGGCGGCGCGTCGGGCACGAGACGCAGCCGGCGCAACGCGATCCCGTTGGTCGCGAGCTCGGGCAGGAAGCTGCGCGCATTCTCGTCGAAGATGCGCGGGCCGGCGAGAAACGCGCGCCCGGCGAGCCCTGCACACGCATCGCGCATCGTCGCGAAATAGCCGGCCGGCACCGACGAATCCTGATCGAACAGCGCGACCGCATCGACGTTGTCGCGAAACAGCGCCGCGAGCCCCGCGTTGTATGCGCCCGCGATTCCGCCGCGATTGCCGTGATGCAGCAGCGCGATGCCGTCGCGCGCGCACATGTCGCTTGCCCGCGCATCGGGCTGCGGCGTGTTGTCGACGACGAGCAGCGCATCGCACGCGTGCCGCCACGCGCCGAGCGCCGCGAGCTGCGCGTCGGTCGGGTGATACAGGATCACGAGTGCGCCGAGTGTCGTCATGCCGCTCTCCTCAATGTCCGAACGAAGCCGCCGCGCCGCGCTTCGGCCGCGTCAGCCACATCATCGCGGCGAGCCCGAGGCAGGTCATGCTCGCCATCCAGAACATGTCGCCCGTCGCCATCATGTATGCCTGCTGCATCACGACCTGGTGCAGCGTGGACAGCTCGCGCACGCCGTCCACGCCCATCGCGTTCAGCGTGTGCACGAAGCGCTGCGTGTTGGCCGACGCATGCGTGACCGATTGCGACACGACGTCGTAGTGATAGGTCGCGCGGTTGTCCCACAGCGTCACGCTCATCGCGGTGCCGAATGCGGCGGACAGCGTGCGCAGGAAGTTCGACAGGCTCGACGCGGCCGCGAGCCGGTCGTCCGGAATGCGCGACAGCGTCGCGGCCGTCAGCGGAATGAAGAAGCACGGCAGCCCGATTCCCTGGATCAGCCCGGGCGCGGCGATCTGCGCGAACGTCATCTTCAGCGTGAAATGCGCGTCCCAGGCGAGCACGGCCGCGAACACGAGGAAGCCGAACGTCGCGAGCACGCGTGCATCGAAGCGATGCGCGTGCAGGCCGACGAGGATCGAGAACACCAGCGCGAGCACCCCGAGCGACGCGGTGGCGAGCCCCGCGTGGAACGCGTTGTAGCCCATCACCGCCTGCATCCACAACGGGAACACGACGCCCACCACCGAGAAGCTCATCATCCCGAGCGAGATGATCAGCACGCAGAACGAGAATGTGCGATCGCGAAACAGGCTCAGGTCGACGACCGGATGCGCCTCGCCCGCCTCCCAGATCAGCAGCGACACGATCGCGAGCCCCGCGACCACCGCCAGCGTGACGATCAGCGGCGAATCGAACCAGCCCTTGTCGTGGCCGAGATCGAGCATCGCCTGCAGCGAGCCGACGCCGATCACGAGCAGCACGATGCCCGGCACGTCGATCGGGCCGGCCGCGCCGCGCTGCGCATCGGGGCGCAGCATCGCGGTGCAGACCGCGAACGAGAACAGCCCGATCGGCAAGTTGATCAGGAAGATCCACGGCCACGAGAAGCTGTCGACGATCCAGCCGCCGACCACCGGCCCGAAGATCGGCGCGAGCAGCACCGTCATCGCCCACAGCGCAAGCGCGACCGTGCGCTTGTCCGGCGGGAACGTGCGCAGCAGGATCGTCTGCGACAGCGGCACCATCGGCCCCGAGCACAGCCCCTGCAGCGCGCGGCAGACCACCAGCACGTGCAGGTCGCGCGCGAGCCCGCACAGCAGCGACGTCAGCGTGAACAGCAGCACCGCGCCGACGAACAGCCGCAGTTCGCCGACGCGCCGCGCGAGCCAGCCGGTCAGCGGCACCGCGATCGCGGCCGCGACCGAATACGAGCTGATCACCCACGTGCCTTGGCTGTTCGAGACGCCGAGACTGCCGGAGATCGCCGGCACCGCGACGTTGGTCACGGTCGAGTCGAGCACTTCGATGAAGGTCGCGAGCGACAGCGCGAACGTCAGCAGCGCGAGCCGCGCGCCGCGCACCGGCGGCGCGGCGGGGGCGGGCTCGCGCGCATCGAGGGCGGCCGGCGTGTCCTGAAGCGGCGACGCCGTGCTCATGTGCCCACCGTCGCGGCGTCGGCCGGCATGACGTCCCGGCCGTGGTTCGGCGCGAAGCGCTCGATGAAATCGGCGGCCGTCTCGCAACCGTCCGGCGCCGCCTGTACCCGCGCACGGGTGCGTGCCGCACGCACCGCGAAATCGGGTTCGCCGAGCACGCGCGCGAGGGCCGCACCGAGACGCGCGCCGTCGACGGGGCCGTCGACCCGCACGCCGCAGCCGCTCGTCGCGACGCGCTGCGCATTGTCGAACTGGTCGTGCGCGAACGGCGTCACGACCTGCGGAATTCCGGCTTCGAACGCGAGCGCCGCGGTGCCGATCCCGCCGTGATGCACGAGCGCGCGGCAACGCGGCAGCAGCGTGCGCATCGGCACGAAGCGGCGCACCCGCAGCCGGTCGCCGTCCGTTGCCGCATCGTGCGGGCCCAGCAGGATCCCGCGTGCGCCGGTCGCGCGCAGCGCATCCGCGACCGCGCGCGCATACGCGGCGTGATCGACCCGCGTCGACCCGGCGGTGAAGACCACGGGCGGCTCGCCGGCCGCGAGAAACGCGTCGAGCGCGGGATCGTCGTCAGGTGCCGCGATGTCGTTGAAGAGCGGAAAGCCGCTTTGCAGAAAATGCGTCGGCCAGTCGCGCTGCGCGGGTGCGAACCAGTCGGGAAACAGGCACAGCACGCCGTCGGTCGAATGCAGCCAGCGGCCGAGCACGCGCCGCGCGGGCGCGAGCCCGAGATCGCGGCGCACCGCATTGAGCGCCGGCCCGCACACGCGGTCGAGCACCTGCCGCTCGATCAGCGTCATCAGCGCCGCCTTCACCGGCAGCGGCCAGCGCGCGGGAATCGTCAGGCGCGGATGCGTCGGCGGCACGTGCGCGGACAACAGCGTCGACGGCGACACCTGCACCGACACGTATGGCGTGCCGTGCAGCTCCTGCATGAAGCGCGCGGAAAACGCCCACAGCGTACCCACCAGCACCGTGTCGCGATCGGTCAGCGCGCGCAGCGCGTCGTAGTGCGGACGCAGCACGGGTGCGATCACCTGCCACAGCGTGCGAAACGACGTGCGCGGATCCCACAGCGCCGGGTTCGCCATCGCGGCCTCGTACTCGGCCGCGGTGCCGACCGGCACGAACCCGAAGCCGCAGCGGCGCGCGGCCGCCTCGAACGGCGGATGCGTGCAGAACACGACGTCGTGGCCGCGCATCGCGAGCGCACGCGCGACGCCGAGCAGCGGATGCACATCGCCGGCCGAGCCGATCGCGGTCACGATCACCTTCGCCATCGCGCGCCTCGCGGGGATCAGTAGAAGCCGGGGATCAGCGCCGCGACCTCGCGGCGGTACTGCGCATACGCCGGGCCGAAATGGCCGGTCAGCCAGCTCTCCTCGACGCGCACCTTGTACGCGAGCGACGCGAACACGAGCGCGACGCCGAGCGCGCCGCGCCATTCGCCGCCGATCAGCGCGGCGCCGACCAGCGCGATCAGGCAGCCGGTGTAGATCGGATGACGCACGAGGCCGTACGGGCCGGTGCGAACGAGTTCGTGGTTTTCCTTCAGCGTGACGGACACGCTCCAGTTCGTGCCGAGATGCAGCCGCGCCCATACGGAAAACAGCAGCCCCGCGACGAGCACCGCGAGCCCGCATTGGGCCGGCAGGCCGAAGCGCTGCCAGTCGGGCACGAGCGCCTGCCACGACGGATCGGGCAGGATGATCAGCGCGCCGCCGACGATCAACGGAATCGACTGCAGCGTGCGCGAGCGCGACGCCTCCTTGCGCACGGTCGTCTTCACGGCCTGCGACGTCGCGATCCAGTAGGCGAGCCATACGGCCCACGGAACGACGATGGCGATGGTCTGAACGATATTCACGGCTGGCCTGCCTCGTGTGGATGAGAATTCGGATGTGCCCGGTGTGCCCGGTGTGCCCGGTGCGCGGCGTGCCGCGTCACGACGACAGGGCCGGCATCGGCGCGGACACGCACGCGTGCGCGGCGCCGCGCGCGATGCCCGCGGCAACGGACGGCGCGTCGCAGAAGAAGTCGAGCAGCGCCGCCCGCGTGGTCTCGCGCTGCGCACGGCCTTCGATGTCGAGGAAATGGCCGGCGTCGGGAATCGTCGCGAAGCGCGCGCGCGGCACGTGCGCGGCCAGCTGGCGGACATCGGCCGGCGTCGTGTACTCGTCGCGCTCGCCGTTCAGGAACAGCAGTTCGCAGCCGATGTTCGAGAACTCGCTCAGGTAGCGCTCCGGCTGCAGCGACAGGATCTGGTCGACGTGGAACGCGACCTGGTCCTGCTCGTCGCGCGGCAGGCGCGTCAGATACCGGTAGTTGTACAGCTTCATGATGCGCGGCAGGTAGCGGCCGACCGTATCGTTCAGCAGTTGCGCGGCTTTCAGGTTCTCGCCGGCCGCGATGTGGTCGCGGGCGCGCGTCACGTAGTCGACCATCGCGTCGTTCAGGAACGGCGAAAACGAGCAGATCGCCGCGCGCCGCACGCTCGGGCAGCCGCGCGCGAGCGCGAACAGCGACGCCACGCCGCCCCACGACACCGACACGAGAAACGCGGGCGCGAAGCGCTCGACCAGATGCTGGAGGATCGCGGCCTCGTCGTCCTTGGTCAGGATGAAGCAGCCGGGGTTGTGCTGGCGCGACTGCCCCGCATACGGCAAGTCGAAGCAGATCGTGTTCATCCGCTCGCCGAGATACTGGACGGTCTGTCCGAACGAGGCGGTCGTCGCGAGCGCGCCGTTGACGAGCATCGCCGTGTCGAACGACGGATCGAACACGTTCCGTTCGACGTAGACCTTCAGACCATTCGGTAGCGGGACCACGTGTTTTTCGGTCGGCATCGTCGTTCTCCGGTGGATGCGGCGTCTCGGCGTCGCGGCATGCTGCAGGTGCGCAATGGCGGGCGCCGGACGTGTCGCGGCCGTTGGCCGCGCCCATTGCCGACGCACCGCGGGAAATACCCGCGGCGCCGATTCATTCCTTGTGGTGCGGCGCCATACTAATACGGTAGGTATTACTTGCTCAAGTCATTCCAACGATCCCCTCTACTCCATCTGGAAATACGCCCGATTCAAATTTTTTTGGCATTTTTTATGGTAAGCGGAATCGAATGAAAGGCGACCGCAATCGTTTGCGCGCGAGTCTCGGATCAGCGAAGAAATACAATATTTTCCTTTAAATTCAATATGATAAAAAGATTCAGTCGACCGATTTAAACGTATTTCCGGAAATTACCGAGGCCGGCGCCCGACATTCGAATTCCCGGATTTTCAAGAATGTCACATAGCTCGACATTCTTTCGTCGTGTAATAAATCGAATCGGGAAACTTTCGCGACCATTGCGTCGCCTTTATCGAAATCGTTTTAAACAAACTTAAAATTATTTAACCTCCTTTCAATTCCATTTTCCGCACCTGCACAATCTCAGCCGCAACATCGGTTGCGGTCCACGGCATCTCCATTTACCGTCGGACCCCTGTTTTTTGTTGATTGAACGATCAATAAAAAACCGCTAAGCTCTCGACTTCCAGGAACGGCCCGTCCGGGCGAAGGAGTCGCGATGCCGAAAGTCGGAATGCGGGAGATTCGTCGCGCACAGTTGATCGACGCGACGCTGCGCTCGATCGACGAAGCCGGCCTGCCCGGCACGACGCTCGCATCGGTCGCGCAGCGCGCGAAGATCTCGACGGGCATCGTCAGCCACTACTTCGGCGACAAGGACGGCCTGCTCGAAGCCACGATGCGGCACGTGCTGCGCGATCTGTGGACGGCCACCACGCGCCGCCGCGTCGCGGCACGCAAGGACCCGCGTTCCCGGCTGCGCGCGATCGTCGCCGCGAACTTCGACGACACGCAGGTCAGCGCGCCGGTGATGAAGACCTGGCTCGCGTTCTGGTCGCAGAGCATGCACGACGCGATGCTCAAGCGCCTGCAGCACGTCAACACGCGGCGCCTCCATTCGAACCTGTGCGCGGAATTCGCCAAGGCGCTGCCGCGCGCGAAAGCACGGGAAGCCGCCAGCGGCCTGGCCGCGCTGATCGACGGCCTGTGGCTGCGCGGCGCACTCGCCGGCGGCCCGATCGACACCCGGGCTGCAACGAAGCTCGCCCACGATTACATCGACCTGCTGCTCGCGTCCGATTGACGCGTCACGCAGTCGCCCTCAAGGAGATCCTCATGTCCGTATACGGTTTGCAGCGCCTCTACATCGGCGGCGGTTACGTCGACGCCACCAGCGGCAAGACTTTCGACACCTTCGATCCCGCCACCGGCGAACTGCTCGCGCAGGTGCAGCAGGCGAGCGCGGCCGACGTCGACCGCGCGGTCGCATCGGCGCGGGAAGGCCAGCGCGAATGGGCCGCGATGACCGCGATGCAGCGCTCGCGCATCCTCCGGCGCGCGGTCGACCTGCTGCGCGAACGCAACGACGAGCTCGCGGCGATCGAGACGCGCGACACCGGCAAGCCGATCGGCGAGACGCTCGCGGTCGACATCGTCACCGGCGCGGACGTGATCGAGTACTACGCGGGCCTCGCGACCGCGATCGAAGGGCTGCAGGTGCCGCTGCGCGCCGAGTCGTTCGTCTATACGCGCCGCGAGCCGCTCGGCGTGTGCGCGGGCATCGGCGCATGGAACTACCCGATCCAGATCGCCTGCTGGAAGACGGCACCCGCACTCGCGGCCGGCAACGCGATGGTGTTCAAGCCGAGCGAAGTCACGCCGCTCACCGCGCTGAAGCTCGCGGAAATCTATACGGAAGCCGGCGTGCCGGCCGGCGTGTTCAACGTCGTGCAGGGCGACGGCTCGGTCGGGGCGCTGCTGACGGGCCATCCGGACATCGCGAAGGTATCGTTCACGGGCGGCGTCGAAACCGGCAAGAAGGTGATGTCGCTGGCCGGCGCATCGTCGCTGAAGGAAGTGACGATGGAGCTCGGCGGCAAGTCGCCGCTGATCGTGTTCGAGGATGCCGACCTCGACCGCGCCGCCGACATCGCGGTCACCGCCAACTTCTTCAGCTCGGGCCAGGTCTGCACCAACGGCACGCGCGTGTTCGTGCACCGCTCGGTCAAGGACGCGTTCACGCAGCGCGTGCTCGAACGCGTGAAGCGGATTCGCGTCGGCAAGCCGACCGATGCCGACACCAACTTCGGCCCGCTCGTGTCGGCCGCGCAGCTCGACAAGGTGCTCGGCTTCATCGACAGCGGCAAGGCCGAAGGCGCGAAGCTGCTCGCGGGCGGCACGCGCCTGACCGACGGCCACTTCGGCAACGGCCAGTACGTCGCGCCGACCGTGTTCGGCGACTGCCGCGACGACATGAAGATCGTTCGCGAGGAGATTTTCGGACCGGTGATGAGCATCCTCGATTTCGAATCGGAGGACGAAGTGATCGCCCGCGCGAACGACACGCACTACGGCCTCGCGGCCGGGGTCGTCACCGAGAACCTGTCGCGCGCGCACCGCACGATCCACCGCCTCGAAGCCGGCATCTGCTGGATCAACACGTGGGGCGAATCGCCGGCCGAGATGCCGGTTGGCGGATACAAGCAATCCGGTGTCGGACGCGAGAACGGCATCACGACGCTCGAACACTACACTCGAATCAAGTCGGTACAGGTCGAGCTCGGCCGCTACAACCCGGTGTTTTGAGAACGATAGGAGATACCCCGTCATGACGACACGCGAATACGACTACATCATCTGCGGCGCCGGTTCCGCGGGCAACGTGCTCGCGACGCGCCTGACGGAAGATCCGAATGTCACGGTGCTGCTGCTCGAAGCGGGCGGCCCCGACTACCGCTTCGACTTCCGTACGCAGATGCCGGCGGCACTCGCCTATCCGCTGCAGGGCCGTCGCTACAACTGGGCCTACGAGACCGACCCCGAGCCGCACATGGACAACCGCCGGATGGAATGCGGCCGCGGCAAGGGGCTCGGCGGCTCGTCGCTGATCAACGGGATGTGCTACATCCGCGGCAACGCGCTCGACTACGACAACTGGTCGACGCACAAGGGGCTCGAGAACTGGACGTATCTCGACTGCCTGCCGTACTTCAAGAAGGCCGAGACGCGCGACGTCGGCCCGAACGACTATCACGGCGGCGACGGCCCCGTGTCGGTCACGACCAGCAAGCCGGGCGTGAATCCGCTGTTCGAGGCGATGGTCGATGCAGGTGTGGAGGCCGGCTATCCGCGCACCGACGACCTGAACGGCTATCAGCAGGAAGGCTTCGGCCCGATGGATCGCACCGTCACGCCGAAGGGCCGCCGCGCGAGCACCGCGCGCGGCTACCTCGATCAGGCGAAGGTGCGGCCGAACCTCGAGATCGTCACGCACGCGCTCGCCGACCGCATCCTGTTCGACGGCAAGCGCGCGTCGGGCGTCACGTACCTGCGCGGCAGCGAGCGCGCGACCGCGCATGCGCGCCGCGAAGTGCTCGTGTGCAGCGGCGCGATCGCATCGCCGCAACTGCTGCAGCGCTCGGGCGTCGGCCCCGGCGCATGGCTGAAGGCACTCGACATCCCGATCGTGCTCGACCTGCCCGGCGTCGGCCAGAACCTGCAGGATCACCTGGAGATGTACATCCAGTACGAGTGCAAGGAGCCGGTGTCGCTGTATCCGGCGCTCAAGTGGTGGAACCAGCCGAAGATCGGTCTCGAATGGATGCTGAACGGCACCGGCCTCGGCGCGAGCAACCACTTCGAGGCGGGCGGCTTCATCCGCACGCGCGACGACGATCCCTGGCCGAACATCCAGTATCACTTCCTGCCGGTGGCGATCAACTACAACGGCTCGAACGCGATCGAGATGCACGGCTTCCAGGCGCACGTCGGGTCGATGCGATCGCCGAGCCGCGGCCGCGTGAAACTGCGCTCGCGCGATCCGAACGATCATCCGAGCATCCTGTTCAACTACATGGCCGAAGCGCTCGACTGGCGCGAGTTCCGCGATGCGATCCGCGCGACGCGCGAGATCATGCGGCAGCCCGCGCTCGACCGCTATCGTGGCCGCGAGCTGAACCCGGGCGCCGACTGCAAGAGCGACAAGGAACTCGACGCGTTCGTGCGGGCCCGCGCGGAAACCGCGTTCCATCCGTCGTGCTCGTGCAAGATGGGCTATGACGATATGGCCGTGGTCGACGAGGAAGGCCGCGTGCACGGGCTGGAAGGGCTGCGTGTCGTCGATGCGTCGATCATGCCGATCATCACGACCGGCAACCTGAACGCGCCGACGATCATGATCGCGGAGAAGATCGCCGACAAGATCCGCGGCCGCAAGCCGCTTGCGCGCGTGGACGTGCCTTACTTCGTCGCGAACGGCGCGATGGCGCGGAATATCGCGAAGGCGGTGCGGCAGCCGGAAACGGCGTAACCGCGCCAGCGCCCTTCCCCGGGCGCGGCAGCAGCACCCTGCACGGCTCGCGGCGGTTTCGCCGCGAGCCGTCTTTCATTTCAGCGGACGCTTTCGCCGCCCGTACTGAAGCGCGTGATCGCCGCCACGCTCGGCCGCACGCGCTTTGCGCGCACGATCGGATTCGATCGCGACGTCAGGCTCATCGCACCGCGCAGACGCTCGAACGCGCTGTCCTCCTTCATCCCGAAGCGGCCGACCGCCGGCCACGCGAGCGCTTCATCGAGCCACGCCTGCCACGCGTCGCCGTGAAAGCAGCGTGCGAATTCGCGCACCCTGTCCGGCGCCGCGATCACGATGCCCGCCAGCAGGTAATACGCCCAGAAGCTGCCCGCGCCGACGAGCCGGTCGAGCCGGCACACGGACACCGCCGCCAGCAGGCCGTCCACCGACGCGAGATCGGTGCGTCGTTCGCGAATCGCGCGCGCAACGAGATTGTGCCGGCCGCCGTACGCGGCGAAGGAAATCCCCTTCCCGGCGGCCAGCTCCGCGCAGAACATCGCGAGCGCGGCCATCTCGTCGAGGCGCGCGGCATCGTCGCGCGGCCCGCAGACGCGCAGCACGATCGCGTCGATGATCGCCCCGGGGCGGGCCGACGGCGCCACGCAGGCCGCCACGACGGCCGCGTGTCGTTCTCTCAGGTTCTTCGCAAGCGGCGCTTCGTCGTTCTCGGGCGGTTCTCGCCCTTCGGGCGCGTCGGCCTCTTCGCCGCCGGGTGCGACGCCGCCGGCAATCCGCTCGAGCGCGGTCCAGCCGTCGTTCGGATCGTCGAAGGCCCACGCATCGATGAAGCCGTGCGCCGCGTCGAATACCGCGCGTGACCCCGGGCAGCGCCACTCGGCGTGCGCGAGCTGCCGGGTGTCGGGAACGTGCGTGCAGGCGCCGAGCGGATCCGTCGCATCGCACGCGCAACCGCCGCCGTCCGTAGCAAGCCACGGCGCGAGTTCGTGCAGCACGGCGATCGCTTCGTGCGACAGGTTCACGCCGGCTCGCACGCGTGCCGCGCGCGACGGCAGGACCACCGTTGCACCGGCGTCGTCGGTCGCCACGCAAGACGCTTCGTTCAGATGTTCGATCAGGTACTGCAGCCACGCGGCCGTGCGCAGCCGGTCAGGCGTCGCACCGCGGGCATCGCCATACTTCGCTGGGTCGGTGAGCATGGGTGGTCCGTAATGATTGTCTTGTGTCGTCCTGATCAGGCGGCACGGTGCGTCGCACCGGCCCCCTGCATGGCCGCCCGCCCCGGATCGCGAAGCAGGCGGCCAGCCGGTCGTCACGCCGATACGCGCGACGACGCGAATGCATCGCGAAACCGGAACGCCCGCCGCGCATCCTTGCACGGCCCTCGTCCATGGCGGGCGCCCGGCCTCGATCACACGACGCTTACTGCACGTGGAACTTCGGCGACGTGGCGACCGTGCCGCTGACCGTACAGTCCGGCGTCAGCACCGAGTTGTTGAACGTCAGCGACGAGTTCGGATCGCTCCACGTCGTCACGACCTTGCTCGGGCCGCAGGTGCCGAGCAGCGTGACGTTCACCTTCACGTTGTTGATCGACAACTGCGTCATGCTGTCGGCCTGCCCCGTCCACGGCGCCGCGCTGGTCGCGCTGCCGCTGATCAGGCCGCACGTCGCGCCGCCCGTGAACGTCGTCGACGTGATGTTGACGATACCCGTCGAGGAGATCGTGCCGTTGAACGTCGCGTTGCACGTCGCGTTGATCGTCCCCTTGGCCAGGACCGTGAGGCCCGTCGCGGAGAACGGCTCCCCATTCGGGTTCATGGCGTGCCCGTCGGCACGCGAAACGGTCACGGCGAAAGCAGGCGCGGCCGACACCGCGGTGAATGCCACTGCAGCAACAAGCGATACGATTTTGCGAATGCTCATTTGAACTGCCCCCTCTCTCTTCACAAATGGCGGTACCCCGCCAGGAACGCGACGCCCCGGCCGGCTTGGCCCGGCCGCTCGGTCGCAGGAAGCCGCCGGCGCGCGTGCTGCGCGCCGGACGGCTCAGAACTTGTAGGAAATCCCGACGAACGTGATCAGCGGATCCGCCTTCAGCCGCGTGCGCGTGGTCGCGAGCGTCGAACCGTCGGCGGCCTTGATCACGAGCGACGAGTAGGTCTTCAGCGGCATGTAGGTCAGCGTCGCCGTGAGCCCCCAGTGCTTGTCGATCGCATAGCTCGCGCCGACGTTGTAGACCGGCGTGAACGACGACGATGCCTTGCCCTCCACCGACGTCGGCCCCGGCTTGCCGGCGCCGGCCGCGAGCACGCTGCCGAGGTTCTCGTTGATGTCCTTCGCGAAGTTGCCGTTCAGTTCGATGTTGCTGAACCAGCTGTAGGCCACGCCGATCCCGACGAACGGCCGGAACTTCGCGGTCGGGGCATTGAAGTAGTACTGCAGAATGATCGTCGGACTCCATTGCCGTGCGTTCTTCACGGCCGGCTGGTTCGACGGGTTGTCCATGTTGACGCTGCCGAGCGAGCCGGCCGGGCCCGGCGGCCGGATCACGCCGTGCCCGGTCAGCGTGAACTCGGGCGGCACGCCGAGCACCGACGTCACCGCGATATGGTCGGTGAAGAAGTGCGTGAGCGTGAGGCCGACCGTATCGGCGTTGTTGACCGTCAGGCTCGTGCCCGGCGACGTGAACGATCCGGGCAGCCGCAGCGGCCCGTTGATCGGCATGCTGGCGAGATTCGTCGTCAGCCCGTTGGTCGAATCCTGCGGCATGATGTGCAGCCAGCCCAGCGTCGCGACGTTGTCGCCCGCCTGCTGGGCCGATGCGAGCGTCGACACGCCTGCGACGACTCCCGCGACAATCAGCTTCTTCATCGAGTCTCCCCCTCATTCTGTCCGGGCGCCGCGCACCTGCACGCGGCGCCGCCGTGTCTCCATCCACGCGCGGTCACTGCACGTACGCGCCGACCGTGAAGTACGGATTGCTCGTATCGGCCATGTCGAGGAACCCGAACACGCCGCCGGTGAACACGAACTTGCCGGTCGCCGGCCCCGACGCCGCATCGGCATGCACGGTCGTCACGACACCCGGCACCTTCTGCGTGTAATCGAGGTTCAGCGCACGCGTGAGCGCGGCCTGCGACGCGTTGAACGGATCGAGCAGCGTCGCCTGCGCGCCGACCAGTGCGGTCGCGCGGTAGTTGAATGCGCTGTCGACGCCCGTGTACTCGCCGTTCTGCGAGCCCGGCGCGATCGCCGCCTGCGGGCCCAGGAACGAGATGCCGGACTCGTCGTCGGCGCTCGGCGGGCCCTGCGTGAGGTCCGCGTTCGCGGCACCGGTGCGGATGAAGACCGGCACGAGCTGGTTGCGCAGCTTGCCGACGATCATGATTCCCTTGCCGGCTTTCGCCGGATCGAGCGCGGCAAGCGTCGGCGGAATCTGCGGCTGGTAGTTCAGCGACTGGAACGCCGGCGCATCCGGGCGCAGCGTGAACGGCTGGTTCACGGTCGCGCTCGACGCGAGCGGCTGCCCGCCGTTCTTCTTGCCGAAGTTGTCGGTCTCGACGTAGCTGCCGTCCGCGTGGATCGTCACCTGCTGGTCGAGCGCCACCGGCTGGAAGTTCTGCGACGGCACCTGGTGGTAGCCGAGCTGGTTGTACGTGCCGGCGATCTTCGACAGATCGGTTTCGAGCGACGAGAAGCTGATGAACGGGTAGTACGGGAACGTCGTCTTCGGAATCCTGCCGACGCCGATCACGCCGTCGAACTGGATCGTCGCGCCGGGAATCGCGCCGCCCAGCACGCCTTCGCCGAGGAACAGGCGAGCCGGCCGGCTCGGGTCGAGGCTCGCGTTCTGCATCCGGAACGTGCACTGGTTCAGCTTCACGGTCGGCAGGCCCGTCTCGTCGGTCAGCGTGCCGTCGACGACGTTGGCCGGCGCCGTGTCGCGCGTCGGCTGCACGGTGCCGGCGGTGGTCGGCACCGGCGACGCGAGGTAGGTCATCCGGTACGTCATCTTCGTCGTGTCGAGCTGCACCTTCACGAGCTCGCCCGAACCGGACCCGCCGATGAACACCGTGTTGTAGTCGATGGCTTGCGGGCACAGCCGGACCACCGGCGCGGGCGGCGGGTCGCCGTCGCCGCCGCAGGCAACCAGCACGGGCGCGAGCGACGCCGCGGCCATCCAATGCTTCACATTCATAGGAATCCTCTTGAATTTCGCTTCGCCGGCGGCGACGCGTGCGCCGCCGGTGTTCCGGGTTCAGTCCGCCGTTACTGGACGAACGCGCCGACCGTGAAGAACGGGTTGACCTTGTTGTTGTTGACGACCATCGCGTAGACGTTCCCGGCCGTCACGAGCCAGCCCGTGTCGCCCTTGCCGAAGATCGCCACGTTGCCGTTCGCCCCCTTCGCGTTGAAATCCTGCGAGGCCGTGACCTTGATCTTGCCGGGCGTGGCCTGCGTGTAGTCGAGCGCGAACTGCGACGTGACGGACGACGTCTGCGGGTCGATGAACGCCGCGGTGGCGCCCTGGAACAGCGTCGACGTGTAGTTCGCGGCCATCGTCGACACGGCGGTGCCGTCGTTGCAACTGCCGGCCTGTGCCAGGAAGAAGGTGCCGTCGAAGGTGCCGGGCAGATCCGGATGCGGGATGTTGTTGTTGAAGCTCGGCCCCGACGTCGCGATCGCGAACGTCGCGGTGCTGGGTGCCACGACACCGCACGCCGACGCGCTCGTTGCACCGATGAAGCCGCCTTTCAGCGAATTGGCCCCGACGGCCGTGGTCCGAGACAGCATCGAGATCCCCACTTCGGCATCGGCGACCGACGCCAGCAGGTTGCTCGCGTCGATATGCGTGTAGCCCACGCGGATCACGATCGGCACCAGCACGCCGTTCAGCTTGCCGACGATCATGATGCCCTTCGCCTGGCTCGGCGCCGCAATCACGATCGCCGAGCCCTGCCCCGCGAACGGATACACGACGGTGCCGCCCGCGTTCGCCACCGCGTTGCTCACGAACACGTTGTCGGACGAACCGTCCGTGTTCTTGCGCAACGCCCACGGCGTCCCGGTCGTCTGACACGAGTAGTCGCTGCCTGCCGTGATGGTGCACGAGCCATCGGCATTGAACGTCTGGTTCCAGTTGACGACATCGGGTTGCCAGCCGACGGCCCCCGTGCTGCTCTGTGCGCTGCCGCCGACCGGCGACAGGTGGATGCCGAGTTCGGTGTAGTTGCCCGCGACTTTCGTGAAGTCGGTTTCGGTGTCGGTGAAGCCGATGAACGGATAGAAATCGAAGGTACGCGACGGTACGGTGCCGAGCACGAGACCCGGGAACGGCTCGAGACCGGCGAACGCGATCGTCGCGCCCGGAATCCCGCCGCCGACCACTCCATTGCCGACGAACAGCATCGGCGGGTCCGCGCGATTGATCGTCACCGCATACGCGCCGTCGCTCGTCGCGCCGCTGTCGAGCACGAACGCGCAGCGGTTCTGCTCGGCGGTCGGCAGATTGGCCGGATGGTGGAACGCGCCGCTGATCGTCAGGCCCGCACGCGTGTTGTTGACCTGCCCCGCCGACGTCGGCACCGACGACTCGATGAACTGCATCTGGTAGGTGAGCTTCGTCGTATCGAACTTCACCTTCACGTATTCGCCGCTGCCGGAACCGCCCGTGTAGGTCGTCGTGTAGTCGAGCGAATCCGGACACAGCTTCGTCACGACGGGCGGCGTCGTTTCGGCGCCGCTCGGCCCGCATGCGCTGCCCGAGCACTGCGGCACGTTGATCGGGCCCGGATCGTCGCCGCCGCCGCAACCGGCGACGAACGGCAGCGCCAGCACGGCGCACGACAGGATCGCCTTCCGCCATTCAGGAATGCAAAACATCAACCCCTCCTTTTGAGGTACGACAAGTCTCGCCCGGACGGGCTGCGTGGCCCGCCGGTTGGTATCGCGCCGTCGCGACGACGCGCGGCGCATGACGATGCGCGCAATGCGCGCCGCGTTGCCGGTCAGGCAAATGCGATCAGGACCGCCGCGGCAGGCAAGCGCCATCCGGCAGCGCCGTCATGCGGCACGGCGCCATCGGAGCAATCGAAACGGAATGGGGAGCGTCGCTACAGCGGCAACGCGATGCGATGACGCAGGCACGCGACTCGCGTCGCGCCCGCGTCCGGCGAAAAGCAGGGAAACGGCAGTCCGGCTGGCCCCTCGGATGGGCGTCTCATGGTGTGGTCTCCATACGTACGCTTGATTCGTTATCGTGATGCGTCGTTTGTCGAGACTATGATCGGACGATACGCACAAGTAAATGGATGCAGAGTTCCAAACGCGCCGAACCGCGCGATCCTAGTGCGTGCATGATGTTTGACAGTTTTTCAAACAGCCTTCAATTTATTTGCTCAGACAAATACCCGAGCTGTATGACGCGCGTTTGAATGACGGCGGTCAACCCGCGCGCGGCCCGGCGGACAGGCCGCCGGCGGCCACACGCATGCCGCGGCGCAACCTTACACGTCGATGATCGCGAGCGTGCCGTGGCTGCCCGGCAGCACCGCGTGGCGCGTGCCGGCGGCCGCGAGATACATCTGCCCGGCCTCCACCACCACCGTCCGCGCGTCGACTTCGAGCATCAGCCTGCCGTCGAGCACCAGCAGCCCTTCGTTGTAGTCGTGCACTTCCGCTTCGTACGGCTGCGCGTCCATGCGCAGCACCTTGATGCGGGCCGGCCCGACTTCGCCGACGATCGTGGATTGCCATGCAACGGCCTGCGCGGCCGCGACGGACTTGAAATCGATCAAAGACATGCGCACCGCTCCGGGAACGTGAGAGGAACGCATTATCGCGAGCGCGGCGCACGCCGTCCCGGTACGGCGCGGCGCGGCGCCGATCGGGCAGCACAGTCGCCGGCCGCCCGCCCCGCCGTGACGCGCAAGCGCGATCGCCGTCCGATCGCCCGAAAACCGCGCGCATTGTTCAACCGATTCCAATAAAGCACCACTTTATTGAATCGATCGCACGCATTTCATGCAAATCCGGCGCCGGCATCACATCTCCTTTCCTTCGAAATGCATTTCCATCTTCCGATTGCTAATATGGCGGTCCTGCGATCCCGCACCACAACGCCGTTCGACATGACGCCCGTTCGCCATGCCGCACCCGACACCGGCCGCTTCGCCGCGGCGGCACCGGGCACGCGCGGCGCGCGGCGTCGGACCGACCGGCCGTGCCATCCGTGAGCATGCAACCGATCCTTTCCGTCTCCGACCTCTCCAAGACTTACGCGTCCGGCTTCCAGGCGCTGAAGCACGTGACCCTCGACATCCGCCCCGGCGAGATCTTCGCGCTGCTCGGGCCGAACGGCGCGGGCAAGACCACGCTGATCGGCTCGATCTGCGGCATCGTCACGCCAACCGAAGGCCGCGTGACGGTCGGCGGCCACGATATCCGCGATCAATACCGCGCGGCCCGCGAAATGATCGGCCTCGTGCCGCAGGAACTGACGACCGATGCGTTCGAAACCGTCTGGGCGACCGTGTCGTTCAGCCGCGGCCTGTTCGGCAAGGCGCCCGATCCCGCGCACATCGAGAAGACGCTGAAGGCACTGTCGCTGTGGGACAAGCGCGACAACAAGCTGATGACGCTGTCGGGCGGCATGAAGCGCCGCGTGATGATCGCGAAGGCGCTGTCGCACGAGCCGCGCATCCTGTTCCTCGACGAGCCGACGGCCGGCGTCGACGTCGAACTGCGCCGCGACATGTGGAAGCTGGTCGACTCGCTGCGCGAAAGCGGCGTGACGATCCTGCTGACCACGCACTACATCGAGGAAGCCGAGGAAATGGCCGACCGGATCGGCATCATCCTCGGCGGCGAGCTCGTGCTCGTCGAAGAGAAGCGCGAACTGATGCGCAAGCTCGGCAAGAAGCAGCTGACCGTGCAGCTCGACCATCCGCTCGCGACCGTGCCGTCCGATCTCGCCGCGTTCGGGCTCGAACGCGCGGACGACGGCGCCGCGCTCGTCTACACCTACGACTCGCAGCGCGACGACGCGAGCATCGCGAAGCTGATCAACGCGCTCGGCTCGGCCGGCATCGGCTTTCGCGACCTGCATACGACGCAGAGCTCGCTCGAGGACATTTTCGTCAGCCTGATCGACAACCGCCGCAACGGCGTACAAGGGGCGTAACGCACATGGCGAACTGGAATTTCCACGGCATCCGCGCGATCTACCGCGCCGAAATGGCCCGCACGCGCCGCACGCTGATGCAGAGCATCATCGCGCCGGTGATCTCGACGTCGCTGTACTTCGTCGTGTTCGGTTCGGCGATCGGCTCGCGCATCAGCGACGTCAACGGGATCGGCTACGGGTCATTCATCGTGCCGGGCCTCGTGATGCTGTCGCTGCTGTCGCAGAGCATCTCGAACGCGTCGTTCGGCATCTATTTCCCGCGCTTCACGGGCACGATCTACGAGATCCTGTCCGCGCCCGTGTCGTACTGGGAGATCGTGATCGCGTATGTGGGCGCGGCCGCGTCGAAGTCATTGCTGCTCGGGCTGATCATCCTCGCGACGGCCGGCCTGTTCGTGCCGCTGCACATCCTGCATCCGTTCTGGATGGTGCTGTTCCTCGTGCTGACGTCGATCACCTTCAGCCTGTTCGGCTTCGTGATCGGCATCTGGGCCGACAGCTTCGAGAAGCTGCAGCTCGTGCCGCTGCTGATCATCACGCCGCTCACGTTCCTCGGCGGCAGCTTCTATTCGGTCGACATGCTGCCGCCCGCGTGGCGCATCGTCACGCTGTTCAACCCGATCGTCTACCTGATCAGCGGCTTCCGCTGGTCGTTCTACGGGCTGGCCGACGTGCACGTGGGGATCAGCCTCGCGGCGACCTCGCTGTTTCTCGCGATCCTGCTCGCGATCGTCGCGTGGATGTTCCGCACCGGCTACAAGCTGAAGAACTGACGCGCCGCG
This sequence comes from Burkholderia sp. BCC1977, assembly GCF_905339595.1. Classification (NCBI taxonomy): domain Bacteria; kingdom Pseudomonadati; phylum Pseudomonadota; class Betaproteobacteria; order Burkholderiales; family Burkholderiaceae; genus Burkholderia; species Burkholderia sp. BCC1977. The sequence goes on along the minus strand of NZ_CAJPGQ010000008.1, from coordinate 63,866 downwards.
CGCCGCGGGGGCGCCCCGGTTCGCGGATCCGGGGCAGCGCTGCTAGACTGAACCGGAAGATCGACTGCCGCCGTCTGCCGCACTGCAACGCGCGGTGCGCGGGCGGCGCGGCGCCCGCTCCCTTCCCTGCGCGAGGATCCCCGATGAGCGCCTCCCGAATCGACGTCGTCCGCGACGGCCTGTTTCGCGCCACGTCCTACGTCGACACGCTGAACCTGAGCTTCAGCCAGTTCTTCGTACGATCGCCGCACGGCAGCGTGCTGTGCGTCGAAACGGGCACCCGTTCCAATTTCACGCAACTGAGCGCGGCGCTCGACACCGTCGGCATCGCGCCGTCGATGGTCGGCAGCGTGATCGTCCCGCACTTCGAGGCCGACGAAATGGGCGCGCTGCCCGATTTCCTCGCGGCCAACCCGGCGCTCGTCGCGTACGGACATCCGATGTGTACATGGGGGCTTGCCGACCTGTTCGGCGTGCGCGCGGTTCCACTGAAGGACGGCGAGCCGGCGACGCTGTCGGGCATTGACGTCGTGCCGGTCTTCACGAAGCACGTGCATCAGTGGGATGCGCTCGTCGTGTATCTGCCGGCGTACAAGGCACTGCTGTCGTCGGACATCCTGATGCGCTTCGGCAGGGAGGAGACCGACGACCCGCTGCCGGCGATCCTCGACGCGATCACGCGCTCGGACTACCTGCCGTCGCTCGCGCACTTCGCGAGCGCGCTGCGCCGCATCCAGGCGCTCGATCTCGACATCATCCTGCCGATGCACGGCCCGGCGATCACGCACGACATTCCGCGTGTGATCGCCGGTGTGATCGCTCATTGCGAAGCGGCCGCGGCGTAGCGCACGCGCTACCGCGTGCGCGCCGCCGGCTGCCCGTCGCCGGTCAGGCGCCGGTCACGACGAATTCGGCGGACGCCTTGCTCTGGATCGCCGCCATCACCGCGAGTTCGCGCTTGCTGCGCGGCTCGCCGGACACGACGCCCGTCGCATGCTTGGCCTTCGCGCCGAGCGGAAAGAACACGAACGACGCGCCGGCCGGCGCATCCGGCTCGGCTCGCAGGCGCTTGTTCAGAATCTTCAGGTACTTTTTCTTCGAGATTTCCTTCGTTGCCATGGCGCCCTCCACATGAACGTAATGCTGATCAGCATACCAGTTTTGACCGGCGGCTCCGGCGCGCCGCCGCACGATCGGCCTGCACTGGAATCGGTCATCGAAATTCTTTGCGCGCGATGTCGATTCGCGCAATCGTCACGCGTCGTAGTGTCGTAACCGATCGATTTGCCGTCCGCACGGCCGGCCGATCGCGGATTTCCCCTGTCCCGTTCAAGGAGTCGCAACAATGCGCGTCATGGTGATCGTCAAGGCCACGGCCTTTTCCGAATCGGGCACGATGCCCGATACCGAACTGCTGACCGCGATGGGTCAGTACAACGAGGCACTCGTGAAGGCCGGCGTGATGCTCGCCGGCGAAGGGCTGCACCCGAGTTCGCGCGGCAAGCGCGTGCATTTCTCCGGCAAGGACCGGACCGTCATCGACGGTCCGTTCGCCGAGACCAAGGAACTGATCGCCGGCTACTGGCTGTGGCAGGTGAATTCGATGGAAGAAGCCGTCGAATGGGTCAAGCGCTGCCCGAACCCGATGCCGACCGAATCGGACATCGAGATCCGCCAGGTCTTCTCGCCCGAGGACTTCGGCGAGGCATTCACGCCGGAGCTGCAGGAACAGGAAGCGCGGCTGCGCGCGGAGATGGACGGCAAGCACGACGCATGAGCCGGCCCGGCCGGGTGCCGCCGCGGGATCGACGCGCGCGCCCCGGCCGAATCCTCCGAACAAATGGTTTGACGCCGCGTCGCCGAGTAACGTATCGTTTTGTCACGTTACTCGGCGAGGCCTTGTCGTCATGCATTCCCGTTTCGACCGTTTTCGCGCGACGCCGCTCGGCGCGCAGCTCGAAGCGCTGATCGCGCAGCCCGAGCGCTATGTCGAATTCGCGGCGCTGTCGCGGGTCGGCGTCGCCGCGATCGGCGCGATCCAGCACGAGATCGCGCGCAAATTCCCCGAAATCGAAGCCGATACGACCGCCCGGCAGTTCTGCGGCGCGATGGTCGCCGACGTGATGCGCCGCCACGGGCACGACGTCGTGCAGGCGCGCGGCCGGATCGCCGGCGCGCTGTTCAGCTATGGCGCCGTATTCAGCGCGTATCCGCAGGTGCTGCCGTTCCCGGACGTCGTCGCGGCACTGGCCGCACTGCCGGTGCGGATCGCCGCGTATGCCGCGCACATTCCCGCCGCGCTCGTCACGCGCCGCCCCGCCGGCACGGGCTTCTCGCTCGTCGAACATGCGTGCCACCTGCGCGACCTCGACGCGGTGTTCGCCGAACGCATCGCGGTCGTGCGCACGCACGAACACCCGGTGATCGCGTCCGTCGACGGCACGGCGCTGGCCGCGCAGCGCGATTACCTGGCACAGCCGCTCGACCGCGCGCTTGGCGCATTCCGCATCGGGCGCGCCGCGCTGTGCGCGACCGCCGCCGCGCTGCAACCGTCGGAACTCACGCGTTGCGGATTGCGCGACGGCATCCGCCGGATGTCGCTCGACGAACTCGTGCGCGAACTGCTCGACCACGATCGCACGCACGTGCTCGAACTCGACGAACTGCTCGCCGAACTCGAATTGCCGCCCCTTTCCTCGTCGACCGCCCAATGAGCCAGCCCACCCCGCCCGTCGTCTTCATCCACGGTTTCATCGGCACGTTCGACGTGCCCGAATGGCCCGGCCCGCATCTCGCACCCGACCTGCTCGGCTACGGCATCCATCGCGGCGCGCCGGTCGACGCGATCACGCTTGCCGCGCAGGTCGAGCATGTGCGGCAGGCCGTCGCCACGCACTACGGCACGCAGCCGGTCGATCTCGTCGGTCACTCGGTCGGCGGCGCGATCGCGATGCTGTTCGCCCATGCCCATCCGGCGCGCGTGCGCCGGATCGTCAACCTCGAAGGCAACTTCACGCTCGACGACGCGTTCTGGTCGGCGTCGGTCGGCCGCCTGTCGCCCGCGCAGGCCGACGCGATGCTCGACGGCCTGCGCGGGGATCCGGCCGGCTGGCTGCGCGGCGCGATCGACGATCCGTCGCCGCGCCAGCTCGGCGACGCGCACCGCTGGCTCGCGCATCAGCCGGCATCGACGCTGCGCGCGATGGGACGCTCGGTCGTCGCGACCACGGGCGAACCCGGTTATCTGCAGGCGCTCTCCGACGTTTTCGAGCGCCATCCGGTGTGGCTCGTCGCGGGCGAACGCTCGCGCGCGGGCTGGCATGTGCCGGACTGGGCGCTCGCGCGCGCGGCCGGCTTCGAGACGATCGGCGGCTGCGGACACCTGATACCGGCCGAGCAGCCCGCCGCGTTCCGGGAGACGCTCGCGCGCTGTCTCGGGTGACGCGAGCGGCTGCCCGGCGGCGCGCCGGCCACCTGACAACTCGTAGGATTCGTCGAAATTTGGCTGAAAGGCGCGGTTGCTAGAGTCGCCATACAGGGTTTTCCCGATGCCCGACTGCCGAACGGAAACGACACATGCGAGGCTCCATGAACCTGGTACGCACGTTCTGGCTACTGCTGCTGCTCGCCGTCGCGGGCCCGGCCCTCGCCTATCAGGCGCGGGTCGTCGCGATCCCGAGCATGGCGATGAACGAGACGCTGAAGGCGACCGTCGTGCTGCCGGACGACTACGCGCGCCTGCACCACGGGCCTGAACGCGCCGTCGAACGCTTTCCGGTCGTCTACCTGCTGCACGGCTCCGGCGGCGACCACACCGACTGGACCGCGAACACGCGCATCGCCGCGCTGGCCGATCGCTATCACGTGATCCTGGTGATGCCCGACGGCGGACACGAAAGCTGGTACATCGACAGCCCGTTCGACTCGGGCAGCCGCTACGAAACTTTCGTCGGCGACGAAGTCGTGTCCTATGTCGACGGTCATTTCAGAACGATCGCGGCGAAAGGCGCGCGCGCGATCACCGGGCTCAGCATGGGCGGCTTCGGCGCGCTGCGCATCGCGCTCGACCGGCCCGACACGTTCGGCGCGGTCGGCAGCATCAGCGGCGCGGTCGATCCGCGCTGCTGCGAGGACGAGCCCGGCATCGACCACGTGTTCGGCGATCCCGGCCGCCATCCGTCGTTCTGGAACCGCAACGCCATCGTCGAAAGCGCGCGCGCGTTCGTCCGTGCGCATCTCGACCTGACGATCGACTGCGGCCGCGACGACTCGTTCGTCAGCTCGAACCGCACGCTGCATCAACGACTCGTCGCACTCGGCGTGCCGCACGACTATGCGGAGCGTCCGGGCGGTCACACGTGGGACTACTGGGCGCATGCGATCCGCTACCAGATGCAGTTCTTCGCGACGTCGTTCCAGCACGGCGGCTACGCGTAGGATCCGCACACTCGCATCGCACGTCATCCGGCCGGCGTGACGCGGGCAACCTGACGCACGCTGCACCGCCGCGCCCGTGCGCCGCCGCATCGTACGGCGGGCCCGATGGTAGGATGCGCAGGCATCGACCATCCGACTTCCACCATGCCGCGCGACAACTTTGCGGACCTGCTCGCCTTCATCGCCGTCGCGCGCGAGCGCAGCTTCACACGCGCGGCCGCCCGGCTCGGCGTGTCGCAATCCGCCCTCAGCCATACGATCCGCTCGCTCGAGACACGTCTCGGCGTGCGGCTGCTCACCCGCACGACGCGCAGCGTGGCGCCGACCGAAGCCGGCGAGCGCCTGTTGCTCAACCTCGCGCCGCGCTTCGACGAAATCGAGGCCGAGCTGTCCGCGCTCGCCGAGCTGCGCGACAAGCCGGCCGGCACCGTGCGCATCAACGCGACCGACTTCGTGATCCGCACGCTGCTGTGGCCGAAACTCGCGCCGATCCTGCGCGACTACCGCGACCTGAAGGTCGAGTTCGTCACCGACTACGGGCTGTCCGACATCGTCGCGGAACGCTTCGACATCGGCGTGCGGCTCGGCGACCAGGTCGCGAAGGACATGATCGCGGTCCGCATCTCGCCCGACCTGAAAATGGCGATCGTCGGCGCGCCCGCGTATTTCGCGGAACGCGAGCGGCCCGCGACGCCGCAGGATCTCGTCGCGCACGACTGCATCAACCTGCGCCTGCCGACGCACGGCGCGCTGTACGCGTGGGAACTCGCGCGCGGCGACGACACGCTGCAGGTGCGTGTCGACGGCCAGGTCACGTTCAACGGCACCTACGAAATGCTCGACGCGGCGCTCGCCGGCTACGGCCTGGCCTACGTGCCGGCCGAACTCGCGGCGCCGCACGTCGCCGCCGGCAGGCTCGTCAGCGTGCTCGACGACTGGTGTCCGACGTTTCCCGGCCACCACCTGTACTACGCGAGCCGGCGGCAATCGTCGCGCGCCTTCGCGCTGATCGTCGACGCGCTGCGCCATCCCGGCCATTCATGAACCGGATCGATAAGTGCATGCGCATTCCTGGGGATTATCGATAAGCGCGTCGGTGGCTACCATCGTCGATGTCTTCCACGTCCTCCGGAGCCCTCGATGTCCGAACCGACTTCCGCCGCGCGCCAGGCCTTCGGCGCGATCGCGCCAGCCCTCGCCGACTACACCGACAACGTGCTGTTCGGCGACGTGTGGCAGCGCCCCGGCCTGTCGCCGCGCGATCGCAGCCTGATCACGGTCGCGAGCCTCGTCGCGCTGTATCGCGTGAACGAACTGCCGTTCCATCTGAAGAAGGCGCTCGACAACGGCATCACGCGCGACGAGCTGATCGAAGCGATCACGCATCTCGCGTTCTATTCGGGCTGGCCGACCGCCAGCTCGGCGCTGCCGATCGCGAAGCGCGTGTTCGACGAAGCGGGCGTGTGAACGCCGCATCCGACCGGCACGTTCACTCGACCGACTTCAACCGACGCGGGCGCTCGCCCGCATGGAGCCTCACCATGGATTACCGCTATCTCGGGCGCAGTGCGCTGAAAGTGTCGCCGCTGTGTCTCGGCGCGATGATGTTCGGCGGCGAAACCGACGAAGCGACGTCGACACGCATCATCGACAAGGCATTCGACCAGGGCATCAACTTCATCGACACGGCCGACGTGTATCACGCCGGACGCTCGGAAGAAATCGTCGGCCGTGCGATCGCGCGGCATCGCGACAGCTGGGTCGTCGCGACGAAGTTCGGCTTTCCGGCCGGACCGGACGCGGGGCCGAACTGTCAGGGCCAGTCGCGCAAATGGATCTACGCATCGGTCGACGCGAGCCTGAAACGGCTCGGCACCGATTACCTCGACATCCTGTATTTCCATCGCACGCTGACCGATGCGCCGCTCGACGAAGGGATGCGCGCGGTGGCCGACCTGATCCGGCAAGGCAAGGTGCGCTACGTCGGGCTGTCGAACTTCAAGGGCTGGCGCATCGCCGAAATCGTGCGCCTCGCCGACCAGCTCGGCATCGATCGTCCGGTGGCGAGCGAACCGCTGTACAACCTCGTCGATCGCACGGCCGAAGTCGAACAACTGCCGGCGGCCGCGCATTACGGCATCGGCGTCGTCCCGTACAGCCCGCTCGCGCGCGGCGTGCTGACCGGCAAGTACGCGCCGGGCGCGCAGCCGCCCGCCGATTCGCGCGCGGGCCGCGGCGACCGGCGTATCCAGCAGACGGAATGGCGGCCCGAGTCGCTGCACATCGCGCGGCAGGTGGCCGAGCACGCGGCCGCGCGCGGCACGACTTCGGTCGCGTTCGCGCTCGCGTGGGTGATGAAGAACCGGATCGTCAGCTCGACGATCGCCGGCCCGCGCACCGAGGCGCACTGGGACAGCTACATCGACGCGCTGACGCTCGAACTCGGCCCCGACGACGAACGCTTCGTCGATTCGCTGGTGCCGCCGGGGCATGCGTCGACGCACGGTTATACGGATCCCGGCTATCCGGTCGAAGGGCGGAAGGTGTGATGTTCGTCGGCTGAAGCGGGATACACGCTGCCTGCCGGCACGATGCGACGCGTGCGATGGCGGGTTGGCGGAGGATGAACGACTGGCATGCCGGACGCTATCGTCCGACAAGCGGGTATGTCGTCGGCACGGTGACACGGCGAAAAACAATAACGAAAAACAGAGGACGACAGCGGCGGAAGCGAACGCAGAAGCCGCGAATTCAGTTGCCGTGCGCCGCGTCGGCACTCACCACGCGATCGAAAAACTCCTGCGCACGCGCCAGTTCGTCGAGCGCGCGATCGAGGCGCGACATCGCAAGTGCATATTCGGCCGACGAGATGTCGTCGTCGCTCTCGCCGCGCACGGCGCGAAACGCCTGATCGACGTTGCGCGTCGCTTCGACGAAGCGTTGCGCGGCCCGGGCTTCCCGCGAACAGATGTGGGTCGACATCGACACTTCTCCCTCAGGGTTGCTGTGTGAAGCAGGCCGACGCCCAGTGTGCGTGGTGTGCATGTCGGCGGCGTGAACGACGGCAAGCCGCCTGTCGACGCACGGCCACCGCGCGGCACGCTTCGTGGCGATTGTCGCTCCGCGCTCGCCGATCCGCTACGGCGAGATTGCAACAAATTCTTCCGCGCGCCGCGACGGCGGCCACACTCATGCGTGTCGTTGCACGCGCATTCAGCTGCCCTGCCGCTCGTCACGCGCCGCGCATCGGCGGCGCGAACGTCATGCGCGCCCGATGCGCGGATGCGCGAGACCGGCGAATGCGGCCGCTTCGCCGGGCGACAGATCGAACAGATCGCCGGTGGGCTCGCGCGGATGTTCGGCCGCGGGCCGGCTGCGCAGCCGCGCGACATGCGCGGGCGCGACGTAGGCAGCCGCCGTCTCGATCGGCGGCACGTCGAACAGGTCGCGCGTGACGCCGCGCACGGCATCCGTCGGCGAACGGCCGCGCAAGCGCGCGACCAGCTCGACGAAGCGATCGAAATCGCCGGCGCGCGTCGCCTTGTTCACCTCGGCGAGATCGCGCGCCTTCAGCACGCACGGCTGCGCGAGCCGCACGAAATACGGCGCCTCGAGTTCGACCGACAGCGCGAGCGGATAGCTCTTGCCGGTTTGTTCCTTCGCGCGCCCGAGGCAGTCGACCACGGCCGCGCCCTGCGCGACGCCGAGCGGCTTGCCCGTGCTCACGCTGCGCAGGTGATCGGGGAACACGCGCAGTTGCGTGCCGACCGTCAGCGCGGTGGACGATGCGCAGACGAGCGCGTAGTGCTGCTCGCGACGCCGGCCCGACGGCAGCGTCGAACGGCTCGCGATGAACGTGTGCGGCGGCAGCGGCCGCACCTGGCCGCTTGCGTCGACCCAGGCATTCCACAGCAGCGCGTCCTCGCGCTTGCGCTCGCCCGGCCGCGGGCGCGACGCGACCGGCGAAAACAGCGCGAGCAGCGAGCCCGTGCGATGCGCGGCGACTTGCGCGCCGCTGCCGAGCGGCTGGTTGATGCCCCACAGAAAACGCCCGCCTCCGAGCCGGCGCTCCCATTCCTTGCGGAGCACGACGGTCGGCAGTTCCTCGCCGGACTCGGTACCGATCTTCGTCCAGCAGAACGTGGGAGGGAGGTGTTTCAGTGTCATCAACTTTCTCGGGATACAGCCTCGCTGGTGACAGCAAGCCCATTCAACAACCGTAACTGTATAGGTATAATGCATCGCATGGAAGCCCCGGATCACGATTTTCCTGTACAAGACCTGTTACGCCGCCTGATGGCGGACACGCGCTCGTCCAGCGAAATAGCGCGACTTTCCGGCGTCAGCCAGCCGACCGTGTCGCGCCTGCGGCTGTCGAACGGGCATCGGCTGCGGCGCAGCGTGCCATTCAACAAGCTATGCAGTTTCTACGGCGTCGATACCGGCCCGGCGCGCCGCCGCTACAACGACCTGCTGCGCGACGCGATCGTCGACGCCTGGGACGGCTCCGACGAGCACGGGCGCGCGCTGCTGGTCGTGATTCAGGGATTGAAGGATCTGCAGGCGAAGGCCGACGACGGATGACGGCGCGCAGGCGTTCATGCATGGAAGGAAGACTGAAAGCACCCCGCGGGCGGGCGGTGGCGAATACGATTCGTCACCGCCCGTTTTGCATGGGGCGATGCGGCACGAAGCGATGGTCGGCGTGCCGCCGAACATGCGCGACGCCATCGCACCACGCGCGACGCCTCGGCATCGTTTCAAAATTTTTTTACCTGTGGTTAAAAAAGTTTGACACGCCGTTTTCACTGAGATAACTTTTGCGCAAGCTTCCGGAAAGCAAACGCGAACCGGCAAGCCATCACGATGCGCGGCGCGGCCGAAACCGCCGATCCGTTTCACTCCGTCGCCGCACGCGCGTCGCGTCGTGTTTTTCCGCAGCGCAGCACCGCAGCTCGCAACATCCCCGTCTCATCGAATGATGTCGTTCCGTTTCATCTGGAAGGACGCGCGGCATGCGCACATTTGATTTGCAGTCCTTCATGACTTGCAGTGCGCTGCCGCCGCTTTCCGGCCGGGGTCGCGCCCGGCGTTTTCCCGATGGTGCAGTTTCCTCTTCGTCGCATGCAGTAATCGGCCCGGCCCGCAGGGGGCGTTTCGCGGACCGGTCGTCCATACACAATCAAAAGAACGAGGTCGGCAATGCAAATTCATTTCAGAGGATCGCGTCGCGCATGGCTACCCGCGCTCGTGGCAGCCGTGACGCTCGCCGCGTGCGGCGGTGACGACGGCGGCAGCGTGGCGGGCGTGTCCGCGCTCGCGCAGAGTCAAGGTCAAAATCAGGATCAACAGGGCGACGACGCGCAAGGACGCGTCTCGCCGTCCGGCGTTCCGTACGCGAATCCGGCCAACGGCGGACGCTATCAGCCGGTGATCAGCAACGGCCAGGTACAGCCGTCGCTGTCGGGCGGCACGATCGAGGAAAACGCGTGGGTCGACACGCCGGTCGACTCCGACGGCGACGGTACGCGCGACCGCATTCACGTGCGCATCGTGCGTCCGTCCGAAACCGCCAACGGCGCACGCACGCCGGTCATCGTGCTCGCGAGCCCGTACTACGCGGGGCTTGCCGACAGCCCCAACCACGACGTCGACGTCGAACTCGACGGCTCGCCGCATCCCGCCGCGACGGCGGCCGCCCCCGGCGGCGCGTCCACGCGGATCATGGCCGCCGTGCCGCAAGTCCGGATGCTGCAGCAGGTCGAGGCGGCCGCTGCCGGCCGTTCATGGATCGAAGGCTACTTCGTGCCGCGCGGCTTCACGATCGTCTATGCGGATTCGCTCGGCACCGCCGGTTCCGACGGCTGCCCGACGATCCTCACGCGCGACGAATCCGTCGCGATGGCGTCGGTGATCCGCTGGCTCGGCCGCGATGCGACCGCGAAGGATGCGAGCGGCAAGCCGGTCGTCGCGAACTGGTCGACGGGCCACGTCGGCATGTACGGCGTGTCGTACGACGGCACGCTGCCGAAGATGGTCGCGAGCCTGCGCACGCGCGGGCTCGACGCGATCGTGCCGATCGCCGGGCTGTCGAACATGTACGGCTACTACCGCTCGGGCGGGCTCGTGCGCGCGCCGGAGGGCTATCAGGGCGAGGACGTCGACGTCTATATCAAGGCGCTGCTGACGAATGCGCATCCGGAACGCTGCACGCACCTGATCGACGAAGCGCTGCAGCAGGAAGACCGCAAGACGGGCAACTATTCGCCGTTCTGGGCCGCGCGCGACATCCCGACCGCGCACGCGGTCGCGCCGGCACTCGTCGCGCAGGGGCTGACCGACGACAACGTGCGCGTCGACCAGTCGACGTCGTGGTATCTCGCGATGCGACGCCAGGGCGTGCCGACGCAACTGTGGCTGCATCGCCTGAAGCACACCGACCCGACCCGCGTACCGGCGATGGCCGACGCGTGGACCGCCGAGGTGAACCGCTGGTTCACGCGCTACCTGATCGGCGTCGACAACGGCGTCGAACGCGATCCGCGCGCGGTGGTCGCGCAGGCCGACGGCACGCTGCTGAAGGAAGCCGACTGGGCCGCGCGGCGCGCCACGCCGGTCGCGTATTTCGCGGGCGGCGACGGCGCGGGCACCGGCACGCTGTTGCGGACGCCGAGCGGCGGCCCGCTCGCGCGCTTCACCGATGATGCGTCGATTCCCGCGCTCACGCTGGCGAACGCAACGACCGGCGAACATCGCGGCCGCTTCGAGACGGCCCCGTTCACGGCCGCGACGCGCCTGTCCGGCACCGCGACCGCACGCGTGCGGCTGACCTTCACCGGCGTCGCGAACGTGACGGCGCTGCTGGTCGACCGCGCGCCGGACGGCACGGCGACGATCGTCACACGCGCGTGGACCGATCCGCGCAATCGCGTGTCGGACTGGATCTCGGCGCCCGTGCTGCCGGGGATGCCGTATGACCTGAAGCTGACGTTCATGCCGCGCGACTACCGGCTCGAAGCGGGTCACAAGCTCGGCCTCGTCGTGATGTCGAGCGACAACGAGGCGACGCTGCGGCCGACGCCGGGCACGGGTCTCGCGCTCGATCCGGCCGGGACGTCGGTGACGGTGCCGCTGGTTTCGTCCTGACCCGGACCGCGCAAACGGGCGCGGTGGTCCGGGGGATGCGCGTGCGATCGTGAACGAGCGCACGCGCCGGGTGCCGCGTAACACGTACCGCGGGCGCCGCGCGACGATGCGAGAACCCATCATCAGCGGGCACTCGCCGCCGTCGTCGGCGGCGATATCCATCGATCGCCTCCATCATGAACGGCACGCATCCGGCCCATCGCCGGACTTGATGGCGTGAAATATTCTTTCAGCCGGATCGATATTTCGGCTCTCGATTCGCGGTCGCCGCGCAATTTTTTCTCGTCTTGGCGCGCCGGTTGCGGATAAGCAGGATAAGTACCTGTCGGCTCGACGTCATGCCGGCGCGCCTTGCATGCCTTGCACACGCGCCGCGCCGGCCTCGCTCACACCGGCGTCAGCACCGGCTCCCCCGCGAAATGCCGCGCGGCATTGTCGAGAAACTGCTGGACCGAGCGATCGAGCGCCTCCGGCGACCAGCCGCCCATGTGCGGCGTCAGCACGATCGTGTCGAGGTCCGTCAGCGCGCGCGGCGGCTCCGGCTCGCCTTCGTACACATCGAGCCCCGCACCCGCGATGCGTCGTTCGCGCAGCGCGTCCGCCACAGCAGCGGTATCGACAACACTGCCGCGCGACACGTTGACGAGAAACCCGCCGGGGCCGAGCGCATCGAGCACCGTGCGATCGATCAGGTGGCGCGTGCCCGCGCCGCCCGGCGTCGCGACGATCAGGAAATCGGCCCATTGCGCGAGCGCCTCGACACGCTCGAAATAGCGATACGGAACATCCTTCTCGGAACGGTTGTGATAACCGATCTCGATGTCGAAGCCGGCCGCGCGACGCGCGCATTTCTCGCCAATCTTGCCGAGCCCGACGATGCCGAGCTTCTTGCCCGACACGTTCGGCGGCATCTGCAGCGCGTCGCGCCACACGCCGGCGCGGGTCTTCGCATCGAGCTGCACGACGTTGCGCACCGCCGCCAGCAGCAGCGCGAACGCATGATCGGCGACGCAATCGTCGTTGGTGCCCGCGCCCGTCACCACGGTGATGCCGCGCGCCTTCGCATGCGCGACGTCGATGTGCTCGTAGCCGGCGCCGAGCGCGCTGACGAACGTGAGCTGCGGCAGACGATCGATTTCGGCGGCAGTGAGGCCCGTGCTGCCGTTGGTCAACACCGCGCGAATCGTGCGGCCGTGTTCGGCGATCGCACGCACGCGTTCGTCGCCAGTCGGTGCATAGTGGACGTCGTACGACGCGGCGATCTGGCGGTGCGCGTCGCCGCGCAGCGCGATAAGGACCAGCAGCTCAGGCTTCATGTCAGCAATTGTCCGCAGGCGGGAATGCGTTCCAGTGTAACAACGGCGCGTGACGCGTGCGGGTTACCCCCACGCATGCTGTGGACGTGCCGCCGCACGCGGTTTGCCAAAGCCGACTCAGTCAAGTAACTTTCGGCGTACGTCCCCGTTCTGGAGAATGGCCCCCGATGAAGCTCGCCCTGCCCGCCCGATTCCTGGGCCTCGCGTTCGCCGCCGCAGTCGTCGCACCCGGCGCGCACGCCGACACGCCCGTCGTGGTGTCGTCGAAGATCGACACCGAAGGCAACCTGCTCGGCAACGTCATCGCACAGGTGCTGAAGGCCCACGGCATCCCCGTCACCGAAAAGATCGCGCTCGGCACGACGCCGATCGTGCGCAAGGCGCTCACGAGCGGCGAGATCGACATCTACCCCGAATACACGGGCAACGCGGCGTTCTTCTTCAACAAGGCCGACGATCCCGTGTGGAAGAACGCGAGCCAGGGCTACGACACCGCGAAGAAGCTCGACTATGCGGCGAACCATCTCGTCTGGCTCGCACCGGCGCCCGCGAACAACACGTGGGGCGTTGCCGTGCTCGCGCCGGTCGCGCAAGCGCAGCACCTGAAGACCTTCTCCGATTTCGGCAAATGGATCGCGGGCGGCGGCAAGCTGAAGCTCGCGGCGTCGGCCGAGTTCGTGAACAGCGCATCCGCGCTGCCGTCGTTCGAGAAGGCGTACGGCTTCAAGCTGAAACCCGACCAGCTCGTCGTGCTGTCGGGCGGCGACACGGCCGCGACGATCAAGGCCGCCGCGAACCAGACCGACGGCGTGAACGCGGCGATGGTGTACGGCACCGACGGCGGCATCGCATCGAGCGGCCTCGTCGTGCTCGACGACGACAAGCACGTGCAGCCCGTCTATGCGCCGACGCCGGTGATTCGCGAAGCCGCGCTGAAGGCCCATCCGCAAATCGCCGACCTGCTGAAACCCGTGTTCGCGAGCCTCGACCTGAAGACGCTGCAGGCGCTGAACGCGCGCATCCAGATCAACGGCGAGCCGGCAGCCGGCGTGGCCAAAAGCTACCTGAAGACGAAGGGCTTCGTTAAGTGACGGGTCGCGCGGCGGCGTCCGCGCGACGCATCACGCTCGACAAGGTCGGCATCCTGATCGGTATCCTGACGATCGTCGCGGTGTTCGGCATGCCGTTCATGGTGCTGCGGCCGAACCGCATCGCGGCCGGCACGGGGCTGTCGGTATTCGCCGCGCTGCCTGCCATGTACGGTGCCGCGCTCGTCGCGCTGTGGAGCGTCGGCGCGCTGTGGGCGATGACGACGAGCCGTCCCGGATGGCGGCTCGCGGCCGGCTGCACGTGGCTCGCGACGCTCGCGTATGCCGTCGGCGCCGCCGCGACGCACGTCGTCGCGCCGGACGACATGCTCGCACGCGTATCGCCCGCGGCAGGCGTCTGGCTGTTGCTGTTCGCATGGGCCGTGCTCGTCGCGGACGCGCTCGCGCGGCTCGCATTCGGCCCGTGGCGGCGCCTCGCCGCGCTGGTCGTCGCGATCGCGGCGATTTCGCTGCCGCTCGCGAGCGGCTGGTGGGACGGCCTGTCCGTGATGCGCGAATACGCGGTGCGCGGCGACGACTTCTGGCGCGAGGCAATCCGGCACGTGTCGCTTGCGGGCGGTTCGGTCGCGGCCGCGCTCGTCGCGGGCCTGCCGCTCGGCATCGCGTGCGCGCGGGTCGCACCCGTGCGCACCGTCGTGATGCCGGTGCTCAATATCGTGCAGACGATCCCGAGCATCGCGATGTACGGGCTGATGATGGCGCCGCTCGGCCTGCTCGCCGCGCACGTTCCGCTCGCGGCTGCGCTCGGCATCCGCGGGATCGGCGTCGCGCCGGCCGTGCTCGCGCTGTTTCTCTACTCGCTGCTGCCGATCGCGTCGAGCGTCGTGGTCGGGCTCGAGCAGGTGCCGGCGCACGTGACCGAAGCGGCGCGCGCGATGGGCATGACACGCGCGCAACGGCTGCTGCGCGTCGATCTCGCGCTCGCGCTGCCGGTGATCCTGAGCGGCGTGCGCATCGTGCTCGTGCAGAACATCGGCCTGACCGCGGTCGCCGCGCTGATCGGCGGCGGCGGGTTCGGCACCTTCATCTTCCAGGGGATCGGGCAATCGGCCGCCGATCTCGTGCTGCTCGGCGCGATCCCGACGATCGCGCTCGCGCTGGCGGCCGCCGTCGTGTTCGAAGCCGCTACCACGCTCGCGAAGGGACGTACCGCATGATCGAGATCGAACGCATCGGCAAACGCTTCGGCGACGTCGTCGCCGTCGACGACGTTTCGATGACGATGAAGCAAGGCACGATCACCGCGCTCGTCGGCGCATCGGGCAGCGGCAAGTCGACGCTGCTGCGGATGATCAACCGGCTGATCGCACCGACCGGCGGCACGATCCGCATCGACGGCGTCGACACCGCGAGCGTGCCGCCCGAGCAGCTGCGGCGGCGCATCGGCTACGTGATCCAGGGGCACGGCCTGTTCCCGCACTGGAGCGTCGCGCGCAATATCGCGACCGTACCGCGCCTGCTCGGCTGGCCGGCCGAGCGCATCGACGCGCGCGTGCGCGAACTGCTCGACCTGTTTCACCTCGCGCCCGCCGAATTCGCCGACAAGCTGCCGCACGAACTGTCGGGCGGCCAGCAGCAGCGCGTCGGCGTCGCGCGCGCGCTCGCGGCCGAGCCCGCGATGCTGCTGATGGACGAGCCGTTCGGCGCGCTCGATCCGATCATTCGCAACAAGGCGCAGGACGATCTGTACGCACTGCAGCGCCGGCTCGGCATCACGGTCGTGATCGTCACGCACGATATCGAGGAAGCGCTGAAGCTCGGCGACACGATCGCGGTGATGGACGGCGGACGGCTGCTGCAGGTCGCGTCGCCGGCCGAGATTCTCGGCAAGCCGGCGGCGGGGGTCGTCGAGCAGCTCGTCGCCGGCGTCGACCGGCCGCTGCGCCTGCTCGCGCTGACGCCGATCGACGCGGTGGCCGAACCCGGTCACGCCGACGGCGAACCGATCGCCGCGACGCGCACGCTGCGCGATGCGGTGTCCGAACTGCTGTGGCGCGGTGCCGATGCGCTGCCCGTCGACGATGGCGGCGGCCGCAACGGACACAACGCGCGGCGCATCACGCTCGATGCGATCCGCGCGCATGCGAGGAAGCCCGCATGACGACACCGGATGCAACGCACGGCGCGCGGTCATCGCGCTTGGCTCGTCCCCGCGCCCTTCCCGCGGTCGCGGCGCGTGTAGCGGCACTCGCGT
The DNA here is from genome assembly GCF_905339595.1 of Burkholderia sp. BCC1977. Classification (NCBI taxonomy): domain Bacteria; kingdom Pseudomonadati; phylum Pseudomonadota; class Betaproteobacteria; order Burkholderiales; family Burkholderiaceae; genus Burkholderia; species Burkholderia sp. BCC1977. The sequence goes on along the minus strand of NZ_CAJPGQ010000008.1, from coordinate 47,664 downwards.
TGCTGCTCGTCCTGCTGGTACGTCCGATGTGGCTGCAAGGCCTCTTCGCGCCGTTCGCCGACAACGGCGCGCCGGTCATCTACGATCGCGCGAGCCTGCTCGACCTCACGCTCGCGCATCTCGGCACGGTCGCGCTGTCGAGCCTGATCGGCACGATCGTCGCGGTTGCGGCCGGCATCTTCGTCACGCGGCCGGCCGGCGCGGATTTCCTGCCGGTCGCGCGCAGCGTCGTCGACATCGGCCAGACCTTCCCGCCGGTCGCGGTGCTCGCGCTCGCGGTGCCGGCCGTCGGCTTCGGGTTGAAACCCGTGCTGATCGCGCTCGTGCTGTACGGGCTCCTGCCGATTTTCGAGAGCACGATCGCGGGGCTCGAGGACGTGCCGCACGACGTCGTCGACGCCGCGCGCGGAATGGGGATGAGCGGCTGGCAGCAACTGGTGTCGGTCGAGCTGCCGCTCGCGTTGCCGGTGATCGTAAACGGCATCCGGCTCGCGGTCGTGATCAATCTCGGCACCGCGACGATCGGGTCGACGGTCGCCGCGCGCGGGCTCGGCGACGTGATCATCGCGGGCCTGCAGACGTCGAACACCGCGTTCGTGCTGCAGGGCGGCGTGATCGTCGGGCTGCTCGCGGTGCTGGTCAGCGATGCGATCGGCGCACTTGCACGGGTGGCGGGCGCGCGGCGGGCCTAGCATGCGCCGGCAAGCGCGGCTGCGCGCGTGAAGGAAGGAACACGAGACACGATCCGGCTCCGCTTCATCCGGACTCCGATGCGTGTTCATGCAACGATCCCTTCCCCGCATCGCGCGCATCGACACAAGCCTACATCGCGCTTTCATTCGAGCCCGCGCTCGCGCATCGGCCGCAATTGGCCGATATACTATGCGCCTCCCAGCTCCCTGCACTCCACCATGCGACGACGGTTTCTCTGGCTGATCGTGCTTTCGCTCGGCATCGCGCAACAGGCATCGGCGCAGCAGGCGCCCGCGCTGCCCGTAGCCGCGCCCGAAGCGTCCGCCTCGGCACCGTCCGTCGCATCCGCGCCGCTCGCCGACGCCAACGATCAGCCGAACGAAGCAAACCGTCGCATCACGTCCTACCTGACGAAGAAGTTTGGCGTAGCAAAAGAGCGCGCCGCGAAGCTCGCCGATATCGTGAGCATGACTGCGACGAAATATTCGCTGCCGCCGGCACTCGTTTACGCCATTATCTCGATCGAATCGCGCTTCCAGGAAAAGGCGCGCGGCCAGCATGGCGCGACGGGGCTGATGCAGGTCGTGCCTTCCGCGCACCGCGGCATGCTGCGCAACGTGAAGGACCTGACCGAGCCGAACGCGAACGTCGAGGCCGGCTCCAAGATCCTGTCAGGCTATGTGCGGGCGGCCGGCGGCAACGTGCAGGCCGGGCTGAAGAGCTATGGCGGATCGAACGCGTATGCGGCGAAGGTGATGCAGCGGGTCGATTCCTTCCGGTTCGTGCTCGATCCGCACGACGACACCCCGGCAGGCACGAAGCCGGCCGCGCCCGTGTCGGCATCGGCCGTCCGCACCTCGGCGTCGCTCACGACGCAATAGCGTTGGCCCGGCCACCGCGCCGTACCGGCGCTGCCGGCCCCTCCCGCGCTCGCGTCCATTCATCGCGACGTCAAACGCCCGCTTCGCCCGCCTCGGCCACGTCCTCCAGATAGCGCAGCATCACGCCCTCGAGTTCCCGGAGCGCGGCAGCCGGATCCGGTATGGTCGTATCGCGACTCAGCGCCACGGCCGCCTTCATCAGGTGTTGCACGATCGCCGCCCGCACCGCACGTGCGTCTGCCGGCATCCCCGGCGCGAGCCCCTCCAGTACCGCTTCGATCCCGCCGCGCAGGCGGGTGCGCACATCGAGCGCGCCCGGCAATGCGAAATCGTACGCGTCGACCAGCACGACGAACGCCGGATGCGCGACCCGGAACGTCACGAACGTCGTCGTCAGACGCGCCGCGAGCGAGGCGAGATCGCCGGACGACGCAACCGCACGCAACTGATCGAGCGCCTCGCCCAGCGACGTCAGATAGTGCTCGAGCAAACCCGCGGCCACCTGTTCCTTGGTCGGAAAGAATTGATACAGCGAACCGATCGACGACTCGGCGCGTGCCGCAATCGCCGTCATCGTCGTCGCTTCGTACCCTTTTTCCGCGAACTCCGCGCCCGCGGCTTCCAGCAACGCGGCGACCCGCGCCCGGCCGCGCGCCCGGCTGGGCGTCTTCGCGGACGACACGGCACCGCCCGCCTGATGGCTTGACTTTTGTGAGGACATCCTCATATATTTGAATGTGAGACGACCCTCACAATACAGTGTCGTCCCGTCCCGTTCAATCTCGAGAGCCATCATGCCGGACACACTGGACCCCCGTACCACCGCCCTTGTTCTCATCGACCTGCAGCAAGGCATACTCGGCTTCGCGAAAGCGCCGCGCGACGGCGATGCCGTACTGGCCGCCGCCGCCCCGCTCGCGAAGCGCTTTCGCGAAGCCGGCGCGCCGGTCGTGCTGGTGCGCGTCGGCTGGAGCGCGGACTTCGGCGATGCGCTGAAACAGCCCGTCGACCAGCCGGCGCCGCCGCCCGCGGCCGGCCTGCCGCCGGACTGGTGGACCTTTCCGGACGCGCTCGACGTCGCGCCGTCCGACCTGTTGATCACCAAGCGGCAATGGGGCGCGTTCCACGGCACCGAACTGGATCTCCAGTTGCGCCGGCGCGGCATCCGGACCCTCGTGCTCGGCGGTATCTCGACGAACATCGGCGTCGAATCGACGGCCCGCGCAGCCTACGAACATGGCTATTCGCTCGTGTTCGCCGAGGATGCGATGAGTTGCGCGGCGGCCGATCAGCATGACGCGTCGCTGCGTTTCATCTTCCCGAGACTCGGCCTCGTCCGCACGTCGGCCGACGTGCTCGCCGCCCTGGCGGGCTGAAGGCCGGCGATGACGTGCCGCGGCAAGCGCGCGGCGTGGCGCGCGGCGCGGTCGGCCGCCGCGTCCGTCGCCGGCGCGCTCGATGCCCGGGCGCTCGCGCGCGCGACGCTCGTGCTGCTCCCGCTCGTCCTGCTCGCGCGGGCGACCGGCCGACCGGAATGGTTGATCGCATCGGTCATCACGATCGCGATGCTGGTCGGCGTCGATCGCGTCGCACTGGCACCGTTGGGTTCGGTCGCCCATGGCCTGCTCGTCTGCGCGGGATTCGTCGTGCTGATGGCGGCACTCGCCTGTCCGCCCGCCTTCGTCGCGGCGACCGCCGCACTCGGCGCCGCGTCGATCGCGATCACGGCCTGGGGCCGCACGCTGCGCACACTCGGCAGCTATACGTTCATTCCCGTGCTGTATCTCGCATGCGAAAGCGCCGAAGGCGTGGCACGCGGCGCGCTCGTGCCGCGCGCGTTCGCGATCCTGCCGTTCCTGCTGGCGGGCGCGCTGCCGGTCATCGCGCTCGCGGCCGTCGATCTCGCACGCGCCACCGACACCGGCGCCGGCGCCGACCGCCGCGCGCGTCGCGCGACCTGGGTCCGGCGCACCGATTACGGCGAGCGCGCCTGGCCGATCGAACTGATGCTGACCGTCGCGATTGCGGTGGGTGGCGCGGCCGTGCTGGTCGAATGGCGACACATCGACCACGGGCAATGGATGATCTGGTCGGCCGCCAGCGTCGTGACCGGTAGCGCGGCGAGCGCCCGCGCCAAATTCGTCGACCGCGTGCTGGGCGCGTCGGCCGGTGTGCCGATCGGCGTGTTCATCGGGCTGCAGGTGCCGGACGATCCCGCCACGCGCGCCTGGGTCGTGTTCGCGACGCTGCTCACGCTCGTCGCCATCCGCCCCTACCGGCTCGCGTTCGCGATGCGCTGCGCGTGCGCCGCGACGGCGCTGGTCGTCGCCGGGCACACGTGGACCTTCGCCGGCGAACGCCTCGCCAACGTCGCGCTGGGCAGCGCGATCGGGCTCGCCTGCGCGCTTGCCGCGCCCGCGATCGCGCGACGCGTCGCGCGTCGCGCCGGCGCCGCGCCAGCGGTCACGCCCGCGCGAAATGCGCGCGAAGAAACTCGATGAAAACCTGCGTCTTCGCGGGCAGCAAGCGCGTTTCCGTCATCGCGTAGACGGAAACGGGCATGCCCTCCCATTCGGACAGCACGCGGCGCAAGCGTCCCGCAGCCACGTCGTCGGCCACCACTTCCTCCGGCAACTGGATGATCCCCGCGTCGTGCACGGCCAGTTGCCGGTTCATGCCGACGCTGTTCACGACGAACCGACCGCCCACCGGCACCTCGACCGTGCGCTCGCCGCGACGCAGCGTCCACGCGGTGACGCGTTGCACGCTCAGGCACTGGTGCCGCGTGAGGTCGTCCGGTTCGAGCGGCTCGCCCGAGCGTTCGAGATAGCGCGGCGACGCATACAGGTAGTTGCGGAACGTCGCGAGCTGGCGCGCGACGAGCTGCGAATCCGCCGATTCGCCGATGCGGATCGCGACATCGAACGGCTCGCTCACCAGATCGACGCGCCGTGACGTCAGCTCGAAATCGAAGGTCAGCTTCGGGTAACGGTTCGCGAATTCGACGATCAGCGGCGTCAGGTAGATCACCGCGAAATCGACCGGAAACGACGCGCGCAGCACACCCGCCGGTTCGGCCAGCAGCCCGCCGAGCTGCTCGTGGGCGAGCCGCGCCTCGTCGACGATGCGCTTGCAGCGCTCGAAGTAGAGCTGCCCGGCCTCCGTCAGCTCGATCCGGCGCGTCGTGCGATGCAGCAAGCGCAGGCCGATCGCCTTTTCCAGCGCGGCGATCCGCCGCGACAGCGTCGAATTCGGCATGCCCAGCGTCTCGGCGGCGCTGCGAAAGCCGCGCGCCTTCACGACCTCCACGAACAGCGCCATGTCGTTCAGCAGCTCCATGCTGACTGCTCCATCAATGGATCAATGTTCTCCACGATACCCGGTTTATCTCGAAAAGGAAGCAATGGATGATGCAGGCGTGGAGGCGAGGCCGGCGCACTGTGCGCGGCCGCCGCCCGATGCGGCATCGCCCCGGTGGCGCATCCCGAACTTCGATGAGGAAAACGCGATGAAACAACTGTTCACTCCGGCCCGTGCCGACCAGGACGCGCCGCAACTGTTCGCCCCGGTCCGCGTCGGCCGCTACACGCTCGACAACCGCCTCGTGATGGCGCCGATGACGCGCAGCCGCGCCGCGTCCGACGGCACGCCCGGCGCGCGGGCCGCCGAGTACTACGCACAGCGCGCGGGCCTGGGGCTGATCGTCACCGAAGGCACGCAGCCGTCGGACGACGGCCAGGGCTACCTGACGACGCCGGGCATTTATACCGACGCGCACGTCGCCGGCTGGCAGGCGATCAGCGACGACGTGCATGCGCGCGGCGGCCGCCTGTTCATCCAGCTGATGCACGTGGGCCGCATGTCGCATCCCGACAATACGCCGCATCACCGGCAAGGCGTCGCGCCGTCGGCGATCGCGCCGGGCGTGCCGATGTTCACCGCGACGGGCATGCAGGAGATTCCGGTGCCGCGTGCACTGACGACGGCCGAGGTGCGCGACACCGTGAACGACTTCCGCGTCGCCGCGCGACGCGCGATCGAGGCCGGCGCCGACGGCGTCGAGATTCACGGCGCGAACGGGTATCTGGTCCAGCAGTTCTTCGCACCGAACGCCAACACGCGCACCGACGAATACGGCGGGTCGATCGAGAATCGCGCCCGCTTCGCGATCGAAGTCGCGGCGGCGATCGCCGACGAGATCGGCGCGGACCGCACGGCGATCCGCCTGTCGCCCGGCACCACGCTGTGGGGGATCGACGAAGGTCCGGACAGCGCCGAACTGTACCGCTACCTGGCGACGCAGCTCGATGCGCTCGGCCTCGCGTACCTGCACGTGATGCACCAGGGCGACGAGGCGCTGCTCGCCGACCTGCGTGCGCGCTGGCGCGGCACGCTGATCCTGAACCGCCCGGGGCGCACGCGCGACGCGATCGGTACCGACGTGGCATCGGGTCTCGCCGATCTCGAAGCGTACGGCCAGATGGTGCTCGCCAATCCGGACTTCGTGACGCGCGTGAAGACGGGCGCGCCGATGAACGACGCGCAGCGCGAGACGTTCTTCGGCGGCGATGCGCGCGGATATGTCGATTATCCGGCGCTGAGCGGCGCGGCATAAGCGCTGCAAGGAGAAACGGCGCGTCGTGACCTCGTCACGACGCGCCGTCCTGGAAACGATTCGGGCCGCTCAATCCATCACAGCTGCCCCGCCGCCCCCGTCCACCGCAGGTAATCCCCGCGCGTCCAGTCGAGCGACACGCCGACACGCTTCGTCCCCGGCCGGATCTTCGGCTTGTACATCGACAGCGTCAGCGACTCCAGCGCGGGCCATTCACGGAACGACAGCACCGCGAGATCGGCGACGAGCGTCTCCAGCAGCCGCGTATGCGGCTTGTGCGACAGGAACGACGCGACGCGTGCGCAGTAGCCGTCGTAATCGATCCACTCGCCCTGCTCGCTCGGCTCGCAGCGATACCCGAGCCGCGCATCGATCACGATCGGCTGCGGCGCCTCGTGCTCGTGCGCATGGATGCCGATCCGTGCGGGCACCTTCAGTTCGTCGACGAACACGCTCCAGCCGCGCCCGCGCAGGCGCGGCGCATCGATCGCCACGAACGGTTCGTCGAACGGCTTCATGATGCGAGCGGCGCCGCGGCGTCGAGCATGATGCGCACGAAATAGTCGGCGAAGCTGCGACGCAGGACGATCTCGAACGTATCGTCGCCGGTCGGGATCAGCGTGATCGGCGACTTGAAGTAGTGCGACTGCGCGCACTGGCCCGGCTTGAGCACGCGCGGATGCAGATCGAGCGGGCAGCCGCGCGCGATCACGTCACGCACGCGTTCGCCGCTGACCTCGACGACCGTGTAGCCGCTGCCGACGTCGACGGCCGCCGCATACGAACCCTGCACGGCCTCCGCGAGCTGCGCCTCGAGCACGCCCGCCTGCACGGGCCCGTTCGAGCGCACGAGCCACTCGTCGGGACCGAGCCACAGCACGTCGTACTCGGCGCCGCGCGCCACCGTGTTCGGCGCCGACGGCGGCCGGCAGCCGACCACGCGCTCGAACGCGCTGACGAATGCCGGGTCGCTCAGCTCGCCGCGCACGTTCACGAGATCGAGGAACGGCCGCTCGCGCAGCGTGAACTTCTTCGATGCGCGCGCCTGGTGCGGCTTCAGCACATCGGCCGCGCCGACGAACGGCGATTCAAGCGTCACGCCCGCGCCCGCCACCGGCGTCTGGTTTCTCGTTTCATTCCACATGCTGGCGCACCCCTTCGGTATCGTAGAAAACCGGGCTCGAGATCTTAGCGATGACACGCTTGCCGTTGGCCAGCGGAATCACGACGCTCTCGCCCATCTTGTTCAGGCCGCCCTTCACCACCGCCAGCGCAATCGAGCGCTTCAGGATCGGGCTGTAATAACTCGACGTCACGTGGCCGATCATCGGCGTCGGATCGACCGCCGACACCTGCGTGTCCTTCGCGATGATCTGCGCGCCTTCCGGCAGCACGAACTGTTCGTCCTCGGTCAGCAGGCCGACGAACTGCTTGCGGCCTTCCTTCGACGTGTCCGAACGCGACAGCGAACGCTTGCCGAGGAAGTCCTTCGACTTCGCGACGACACCGCCCATCCCGAGGTCGAACGGCGTGATCGAACCATCCGTATCCTGACCGACGATGATGTAGCCCTTCTCGGCACGCAGCACGTGCATCGTTTCCGTGCCGTACGGCGTGATGTCGAACTCGGCACCGGCCGCCATCAGCGCTTCCCACACCGCGCGGCCCGCGTTGGCCGGCACGTTCACTTCATAGGCGAGTTCGCCGGAGAAGCTGATCCGCATCACGCGCGCCTTCGCACCCGCGACCGTACCGTTCCGGTAGCTCATGAACGGGAATGCTTCGTTACCGAAGTCGATGTCCTGGCACACCTTCTGCACGACCTTGCGGCTCTTCGGGCCGACCACCGCGAACGTCGCCCAGTGATCGGTGACGGACGCGAGCCGCACCTTCATGTCGGGCCATTCGGTCTGCAGCCAGCGCTCGAGCCAGGTGAGCACGCGCGCCGCGCCGCCGGTGGTGGTCGTCATCATGAAATGCTGATCGGCGAGGCGCACCGTCACGCCGTCGTCGAACACCATGCCGTTTTCGTCGAGCATCAGCCCGTAGCGGCACTTGCCGATCTCGAGCTTGTTCCACGGGTTCGTGTACATCCAGTTCAGCAGCTTCACCGCGTCCGGACCCTGGATGTCGATCTTGCCGAGCGTCGACGCGTCGAGAATGCCGACGCTGTTGCGCACCGCGAGGCATTCGCGCTTCACGGCCGCATGCAGGTCCTCGCCGTTCTTCGGGAAGTACCACGGCCGCTTCCAGTTGCCGACGTCCTCGAACATCGCACCGTGCTCGACGTGCCATTCGTGCACGGCCGTCTTGCGGATCGGGTCGAGGAAGTCGCCCGTCTCGCGGCCCGCGAACGTGCCGAACGACACGGGCGTGTAGTTCGGGCGGAACGTCGTCGTGCCCGTTTCCGGAATCGTCTTGCCGAGCGCCTGCGCGAGGATCGCCATCCCGTTGATGTTGCCGAGCTTGCCCTGGTCGGTGCCGAAGCCCATCGCGGTGTAGCGCTTCACGTGCTCGACCGACTCGAAGCCTTCGCGCGCCGCCAGCAGGATGTCGGCGGCCGCCACGTCGTTCTGGAAGTCGACGAACTGCTTCGGCCCGCGTGCGGCGGCCTCGCGGCTGCCGACGAGCCACAACGGCTGCAGCGCGCCTTCGACGGTTTCCGCGACCTGCGGCGCGACGGGGCGCTGCGCGGCCGTGAAGCCCGCGGCCTTCGCCGCTTCGGCGCCCGCGTCGACCGCGAGCCGCAGCGCACGGGCGAGACCGAACTCGCCCGCGGCCGCACCGATGCTCGTCTCGGCCTGCACGGGCTTGCCCGGCAGGAAGCACGCCTTCTCGTCGTTCCAGCACGCCTTGCCGCCCGACTGCGCGAACAGGTGCAGCACCGGGCTGAAGCCGCCCGACATCGCGACGAGGTCGCACGGCAGCGACTGCATCTTGCCGCCGGTCTGGCCGTTCGAGTAGGACGCGACGTCGACCGACGATACGCGCCACTTGCCCGAAGCGGCCGTCACGACCGCACCGCTCATCACCGTCACACCCTGCCGCTTCGCGGCCGCCGGCAGCGCGCCGTTCGACGACGCGCGCGAATCGACGACGGTCACCTTCGCGCCGCACGCCTTCAGGTCGAGCGCGGTCTGGTACGCACGGTCGTTGTTCGTGAACACGACCACGTTGCGGCCCGGCAGCACGCCATAGCGATGCACGTAGGTGGACACCGCGCCGGCGAGCATCACGCCCGGCAGGTCGTTGTTGCCGAACACGATCGGACGCTCGTGCGCGCCGGTCGCGAGGATCACGCGCTTCGCGCGGACCTTCCACAGCAGCTCGCGCGTGCCCTTGCGCATCGACACCGGCTGGTGATCGGTCAGGCGCTGCGTGACCGTCACGAGGTTGTGGTCCTGATAGCCGAACGCGGTGCTGCGCGACAGGATCGTCACGTCGGGCAGCTTGCGCAGCTCGGCCTCGATCTTCTCGACCCACTGCAGCGCGGGCTTCGCGTCGATTTCCGCGCGGCACGACAGCAGGCTGCCGCCGAGCTCGCGCTGGTCGTCGACGAGGATCACGCGTGCGCCGGCGGTCGCTGCCGCATGCGCGGCGGCGAGGCCCGACGGGCCACCGCCGACCACGAGCACGTCGCAGTGCGCGTAGCATTTGTCGTAGCGATCGGCGTCGAGCACTTCCGGCGCCTTGCCGAGGCCGGCGGCCTCGCGAATCTTCTCTTCATACTTCGGCCACATGTTGCGCGGCCACATGAAGGTCTTGTAGTAGAACCCGGCCGGCATGAAGCGCGAGAACTTCTGGTTGATCGCGTACTTGTCGTTCTCGAGCGACGGCTCGGCGTTCACGCTCGTCGCGACGAGGCCCTGGTACAGCTCGATCTCGGTCGCGCGCGCGTTCGGCACCGTGTACGGGCCGGTCTCGAGCTGCACGACGGCATTCGGTTCCGCGACGTCCGCCGTCACGATCCCGCGCGGACGGTGGTACTTGAAGCTGCGCGCGACGAAGTGCACGCCGTTCGCGAGCAGCGCGGACGCGAGCGTGTCGCCCTGGAAGCCCTGATACGTGCGGCCGTTGAACGTGAACGTCAGCGGAATCGCGCGATTGATGCGGCCACCGGTGCCGAGGCGGTCTTTCTGGCTCATTTGCTCGTGCCCTCTTCGTGTGCGTTGCCGGCGGCCGCGCCATTGATGGCAGCCCCGCCGAACTTTTCGTAGCCCTTGATATCGTAGGTCACCGTGTCGCGCGTGACCTTGAACCAGCGGCGGCAACCCTGCGTGTGCAGCCACTGCTCGCGGTGGATACCGCGCTTGTTCTCGCGCATGAACACGTATTCGCCCCATTCGCGGTCGGTCATGTTCTCGTTCGCCACCGGGCGCACGATGTCGGCTTCACCGCCGCACGTGAACTCGGATTCGGCGCGCGGCCCGCACCACGGACATTCGATCAGCAACATGTTTCTTTCTCCTTCAGTGCGGGGGTTAGTGCGCGACCGCGGCAGCGCCGTGTTCGTCGATCAGGTGACCGGTGTAGAAACGGTCGAGTGCAAACGGTGCGTTCAGCGGATGCGGTTCGTCGCGGGCGATCGTGTGCGCGAACACCCAGCCCGAGCCCGGCGTCGCCTTGAAGCCGCCGGTACCCCAGCCGCAGTTGAAGTACAGGCCCTTCACGTCGGTCTTGGTGATGATCGGGCACGCGTCCGGCGACACGTCGACGATGCCGCCCCACTGGCGGTTCATCCGCACGCGCGAGAACACCGGGAACATCTCGACGATCGCCTGCAGCGTGCTTTCGATGATGTGGAAGCTGCCGCGCTGGCCGAAGCCCGTGTACTGGTCGATACCCGCGCCGATCACGAGGTCGCCCTTGTCGGACTGGCTGATGTACGCGTGCACCGCGTTCGACATGATCACCGAGTTGACGACCGGCTTGATCGGCTCGGACACCAGCGCCTGCAGCGGGTGGCTTTCGATCGGCAGGCGCACGCCGGCCATGTCGGCGAGCGTCGTCGTGTTGCCGGCGGCCACCACCGCGACCTTCTTCGCCTTGATGAAGCCCTTCACCGTATCGACGCCGACCACCGCGCCGCCTTCGCGGCGAATGCCCGTGACCTGGCAGTTCTGGATGATGTCGACACCGGCGCGGTCGGCGCCGCGCGCGAAGCCCCAGGCCACCGCGTCGTGACGCGCGACGCCCGCACGGCGCTGGATCGATGCGCCGAGCACCGGGTAGCGGCTGTTCAGGTTGATCGTCGGCTCGATTTCCTTGATCTGCGCGGGCGTCAGGAATTCGGCGTCGACGCCGTTCAGGCGGTTCGCGTTCACGCGACGCTCGGTGTCACGCACGTCCTGCAGCGTGTGCGCGAGGTTCATCACGCCACGCTGGCTGAACATCACGTTGTAGTTCAGGTCCTGCGACAGCCCTTCCCACAGCTTCATCGCCTTCTCGTACAGCGCGGCCGATTCGTCCCACAGATAGTTCGAGCGCACGATCGTCGTGTTGCGCGCGGTGTTGCCGCCGCCGATCCAGCCCTTCTCGAGGATCGCGACGTTCGTGATCCCGTGCTCCTTCGCGAGGTAGTAGGCGGTCGCGAGGCCGTGGCCGCCGCCGCCGACGATCACGACGTCGTATTCCTTCTTCGGTTCCGGGCTCTTCCACTGCTTTTCCCAGTTCTCGTGATACGAGAGGCCGTTGCGGAACAGGCTGAATATCGAGTAGCGGCTCATGTTAGTGATCCTTCGTTAGCATTCGATGACGTTCACGGCAAGACCGCCGCGCGACGTTTCCTTGTATTTCGTCTTCATGTCGGCCCCCGTCTCGCGCATCGTCTTGATCACCGAATCAAGCGATACGTAGTGCTGGCCGTTACCCTTGAGCGCCATCCGCGACGCGTTCAGCGCCTTGATCGCGCCCATCGCGTTGCGTTCGATGCACGGAATCTGCACGAGCCCGCCGACCGGGTCGCAGGTCATGCCGAGGTTGTGCTCCATGCCGATCTCGGCCGCGTTCTCGACCTGGTCGGGCGTGCCGCCCATCACCGCGGCCAGTGCGGCCGCGGCCATCGAGCATGCGACGCCCACTTCGCCCTGGCAGCCGACTTCCGCGCCCGAAATCGACGCGGTTTCCTTGTAGATGATCCCGATCGCCGCGGCGGTCAGCAGGAATTCGACGATGCCGGCTTCGTTCGAGCCCGGCACGAACTTCACGTAGTAGTGCAGCACCGCGGGAATCACGCCGGCCGCGCCGTTGGTGGGTGCGGTGACGACCCGGCCGCCCGCCGCGTTCTCCTCGTTGACGGCCATCGCATACAGGTTGACCCAGTCGAGCATCGACAGCGGATCGCGCAGCGACTCCTCCGAACGCGCCCGCAGGCGCCCGTTCAGTTCGGCCGCGCGGCGCTTCACGCGCATCGGGCCCGGCAGCTCGCCCTCCACCTTGCAGCCGCGCTCGACGCATGCGGCCATCGTGCGCCAGATCGCGAGCAGCCCGGCGCGCACCTCGTCTTCCGGACGCAGCGCGCCTTCGTTGCGCAGCATCAGTTCGGCGATCGACAGCCCGTGTTCGCGGCACTGGCGCATCAGGTCGTCGCCGGTGCGGAACGGATACGGCACCTCGGCCGCCGCGCGCACGCCGTTCACGCGATCGCCGTCGCGGTTCACGACGAAGCCGCCGCCGACCGAGTAATACTCTTTCTCGACGAGCAGCTGGCCGTGTTCGTCGAACGCCTGGAAGCGCATCCCGTTCGGGTGCACGATGCCGGTACCGCTCATCAGCTTGCGATAGAAGCCGATGTTCTCCTTCTCGTCGAAGCGGATCGTCTGCTTGCCGAGCAGCGACAGCGACTTCTCCGCGCGGATCCCGGCGAGCCGCGGCTCGATCAGGTCCGGATCGATCGTGTCCGGCAGATGGCCCTCGAGACCGAGCAGCACCGCCTTGTCCGTGCCGTGGCCCTTGCCCGTTGCACCGAGCGAGCCGTATAGTTCGACCCGCACGCGGCGCACGAAGCCGAGCAGGTTCGCGTCCTCGATGTGCGACGCGAAGCGGCACGCGGCGATCATCGGGCCGACCGTATGCGAACTGGACGGGCCGATGCCGATCTTGAACAGGTCGAACGCGCTGACGTTCATCTGGCTTCCTCTGGGTGGGCGTACGTGAAATGTCGTTGGCATCAGTACATCAAAGCGTAAAATTGGCCGATAGAACAAAAACGGCATCGGCGTGGGATACCGCCGCCAAGCCCCGCGCAGGACGGTCGGAAAGTGCGTTTTGACGATGGTTGGCGACGAAAAACCACAAGTCGGCCGGCGTCCGCGCCCGCCGGCGGCCGTGCCCGCGAACCGAGTGAAACGAGTGAGACCCGCCTTCCCGGCGTGACGAGATTGACCGCGATGACACCCGACGTACCTGCTTCCCCCCTCGCCGAACCGGCGCCGCAGCGCATCCGCTTCGGCATCGTGCTGCTGCCGAACTTCACGCTCACGGCCTTCTCGGGTTTCGTCGACATGCTGCGGCTGTCGGCCGACGACGGCGACTACAGCAAGCCGGTGCGCTGCGCGTGGAGCGTGATCGGCGAGACGCTCGCGCCGGTGCGCGCGAGCTGCGGGATCCAGATCACGCCGTGGGAAACCTTCGAGAGCGCCGAGCCGTTCGACTACGTGGTCGTGGTCGGCGGGCTGCTGCATTCGGGGCCGCAAGCCGGCCCCGAAACGCTCGAGTTCGTCCGCCGCGCGGCGGCGGGCGGCGCGACGGTCGTCGGGATCTGCACGGGCGTGTTCACGCTGATGCGCGCGAACGTGCTCGACGGCTACCGCACCTGCGTGAGCTGGTTCCACTACTGGGATTTCATCGAACGCTTCCCGAACGCCGATCCCGACATGCTGATCGCCGATCGCCTGTTCGTGATCGACCGGCGCCGGATCACCTGCTCGGGCGGCCGCGCGTCGATCGACGTCGCCGCCGCGATCCTGCTGCGCCATTTCGACCATGCGACCGTGCAGAAGGCCTTGCGCATCCTGCTCGTCGGCGAGATGCAGAAAGGCAATGCGCCGCAGCCGCATCCGCCGGGCCTCGAGCCGGCCACGCACCCGAAGGTCAAGCGCGCGATTCTCCTGATGGAACAGCATGTCGGGCGCGCGCTGCCGCTCGAGGAACTCGCGTGCAAGCTCGACATGTCGACGCGCCAGCTCGAACGGCTGTTCAAGGCCGAGACGGGCAAGAGCCCGCAGGCGTTCGCGAAGCAGGTGCGGCTGCGCACGGCCGCCTGGCTGCTGACCAGTTCCGACCGCACCGTCGCCGATATCGCATCGAGCTGCGGGTTCGCCGACGCGTCGCACCTCGGGCGTGAATTCCGCAAGCAGTTCGGCGTGCCGCCGGCGACCTATCGCGAGCGCGGCGGGGACACCGCGGAAGCCGGCGTGCCGGTGGCGGCCGACTCCGATCCCGTCGAAGACATCGCCGACTGATATTGACGATCGCGCGCGCCGCCGGCGCGCGCCGCCCTTCGTCCTCCGCCCTCCCTTCGCCCTCCTGCCGCGCGTCGAACCCGGCACGATCGCGTCATTTTCACGCCAATTGGAACCGGTTCCAATCAAATTGACCGACGTTGACGCCCATTGATCGAGGGTTATCCCGGATGCTGACGCACGCTCAAATTTGTATGATGACCACATCACCTTACAAACCTGAGCGTCATGTTCGAGAAAATTCCCGCCCGTGCGATGAGCGACCACGTCGCGCAGCAACTGCTGAAGCAGATCGAAGTCGGCAGTTTCTCGGCCACCGGCAAGCTGCCGACGGAAGCCGTGCTTGCGCAGGAATTCGGCGTGAGCCGCACCGTGATCCGCGAGGCGATCTCGCGGCTGAAGAACGAAGGCGTGGTCGAGCCGCGCCAGGGCAGCGGCGTGTACGTGAACCAGCACGGCGCGATCCGGCCGCTGCGGATCGACTACGCGGAAGCCGTCGAGGCGAGCTCGCTGCCGCATTTGCTCGCGGTGCGCCGCGCGATCGAGGCTGAAGTCGCGGCCGAGGCCGCGCTGCACCACACGGCCGACGACATGGCCGACATCGACGACGCGCTGCGCAAGATCGACGACGCGGTGGCCGAAGGGCGCGACGGCGTCGCGGAAGACGTCGCGTTCCACCGCACGATCGCGGCCGTCACCGGCAACCCGTATTTCCTGAAAACGCTGCAGTTCCTGAACCAGTACCTCGAGGCCGGCGTGAAGGTCACGCGGCGCAACGAAGCGACGCGCGAGGATTTCTCGCGGCAGGTGCGCGAGGAACACGCGGCAATCGCCGACGCGATCCGCGCACGCGACCCGATGGCGGCGCGCAACGCGGCGCGCACGCACATGTACAACGCCGCCCGCCGCCTCGCGGAAGCCGGCATCTGCTGATGCCCGATTGCTGAATGCGGCGGCCGGGCCGAACCCGCGCCGTCGTTGTCCCGAACCTCTCCCGAATCGATCAAGGTTGACCATGTCACGAAATGTTGGAGTCATCGGCCTCGGCGCGATGGGCCTCGGCGTCGCCCGCTCGCTGCTGCGCGCGGGGTTCCGCGTGCACGCATGCGACGTGCGCGACACCGTGCTGCAGGCATTCGCGGCCGAAGGCGGCGTCGCCTGCGCAACGCCGGCCGAACTCGGCGCGCAGTGCGACGTCGTCGTCACGCTCGTCGTCAATGCCGTGCAGACTGAAACGGTGCTGTTCGGCGAGCACGGCGCGGTCGCGGCGATGAAGCCGGGCGGCGTCGTGATCGCGAGCGCGACCGTCGCGCCCGACTTCGCGGTCGCGCTCGGCGCGCGCATCGAGGCCGCGGGCCTGCAGATGCTCGATGCACCGGTGTCCGGCGGTGCCGCGCGCGCGGCCTCCGGCGAGATGACGATGATGACGTCGGGCCCCGCCGCCGCGTATGCGGGCTGCGACGACGTGCTCGCCGCGATCGCCGGCAAGGTCTATCGCCTCGGCGACGCGCACGGCATCGGCTCGAAGGTGAAGATCATCAACCAGCTGCTGGCCGGCGTGCATATCGCGGCGGCCGCCGAGGCGATGGCGCTCGGCCTGCGCGAAGGCGTCGATGCCGACGCGCTGTACGACGTGATCACGCACAGCGCCGGCAATTCGTGGATGTTCGAGAACCGCGTGCCGCACATCCTGAACGGCGACTACACGCCGCTGTCGGCCGTCGACATCTTCGTGAAGGATCTCGGCCTCGTGCTCGATACCGCGCGCCGCAGCAAGTTCCCGCTGCCGCTGTCGGCCACCGCGCACCAGATGTTCATGAGCGCATCGAGCGCCGGCCACGGCGGCGAGGACGATTCCGCCGTGATCAAGACTTTCCCCGGCATCACGCTGCCGCCCGCCCGCTGATTCGAACGACGTTCCCGCCATGACCGCTTCCGCTTCCCGTCCCCTGCTCGGCTGCATCGCCGACGATTTCACCGGCGCGACCGATCTCGCGAACATGCTCGTCAAGAGCGGCATGCGTACCGTGCAGACGATCGGCGTGCCTGCCAGCGACGCCGCAACCGACGCCGACGCGATCGTCGTCGCGCTGAAGTCGCGCACGATTCCGGCCGCCGACGCCGTCGCGCAATCGCTCGCCGCCTTTGAATGGCTGCGCGCGCAGGGTTGCCGCCAGTTCTTCTTCAAGTACTGCTCGACGTTCGACTCGACCGACGCGGGCAACATCGGGCCCGTCGCCGACGCGCTGCTCGATGCGGCCGGCGGTGGCTTCACGATCGCATGCCCGGCGTTCCCGGAGAACGGCCGCACGATCTTCCGCGGCCACCTGTTCGTCGGCGACGTGCTGCTGAACGAATCGGGGATGGAGCACCACCCGCTCACGCCGATGAAGGACGCGAACCTGGTGCGCGTGCTGCAGCGGCAGACGAAGTCGCAAGTCGGCCTGATCCGCTACGACACGATCGCGCTGGGCGCGGCCGCCGTGCGCGCGCGGATCGAGCAGCTGCACGCGGAAGGCGCGCGCTTCGCGATTGCCGACGCGCTGTCGGATCGCGACCTCTACGTGCTCGGCGAAGCGTGCGCGGGCCTGCCGCTCGTCACCGGCGGCTCGGGCGTCGCGCTCGGCCTGCCCGCGAACTTCCGCCGCACGGAGCAACTGCCCGAGCGCGACAACGCGGCGTCGCTGCCGCGCATCGACGGGGCGTCGGCGGTGCTCGCCGGCAGCGCGTCGAAGGCAACCAACGCACAGGTCGCCGCGTGGTGCGAAAGCCGGCCGAGCTTCCGGATCGATCCGCTCGCGGCCTCGCGCGGCGAACCCGTCGTCGATGCGGCGCTCGCGTTCGCACGCACGCACCTGCCGCAACCCGTGCTGATCTATGCCACCGCGACGCCCGACGAAGTAAAGGCCGTCCAGCAGGCGCTCGGCGTCGAAGCAGCCGGCCACCTCGTCGAAAGCACGCTCGCGGCGATCGCTCGCGGCCTGCGCGAGCTCGGCGTGCGCAAGTTCGTCGTCGCCGGCGGCGAGACGTCCGGCGCAGTCGTGCAGGCGCTCGACGTGAAGTCGCTGCAGATCGGCGCGCAGATCGATCCGGGCGTGCCGGCAACGGCCACCATCGACGCGCAGCCGCTCGGCCTCGCGCTGAAATCCGGCAACTTCGGCACGGTGGACTTTTTCGACAAGGCGCTGCGCGCGCTCGACGGAGCCGCATGATGAGCCACGAAGCAAAACTGCGCGAAGAGATCTGCGTCGTCGGCGCGAGCCTGTATGCGCGCGGCCACGCGGTCGGCAGCGCCGGCAACATCAGCGCGCGTCTGGATGACGGCTGGCTGATCACGCCGACCGACGCGTGCCTCGGCCGCCTCGATCCGAACGACATCGCGAAGGTCGGCCTCGACGGCCAGCCGGTATCGGGCGGCAAGCCGTCGAAGACGCTCGCGCTGCATCGCGGGATCTACGCGCGCAACGCGCAAGCGCACGGCATCGTCCATACCCATTCGACGCACCTCGTCGCACTGACGCTCGCCGGAGTGTGGCGCGACACCGACGTGCTGCCGCCGATCACGCCGTACTACGTGATGAAGGTCGGCCACGTTCCGCTGATCCGCTATCGCCGCCCCGGCGACCCGGCCGTCGCGGCCGAAGTCGCGGCGCTCGCCGACCAGGTGCGCGGCGTGCTGCTCGACCGCCTCGGCCCGGTGATGTGGGGGCCGTCGGTGTCGCACGCGTCGTTTGCGCTCGAGGAACTCGAGGAAACCGCGCGGCTGTGGCTGATGACGGATCCGAAGCCCGAGCCGCTGTCCGACGCGGCGCTCGACGAACTGCGCCAGGCCTTCGGCGCGCGCTGGTAACGCAACGCGTCGCGCGCGGATCGCGCAGGACTCCACACCGATTTCCATGCCCGCCGTGTGCGCGGGCCCTTCCGTCAGCACACACACGATCCGGCGACGTACGCGCCGCCGGCACACAATATTCCTGGAGACGACGATGACTGCTCTCGACGCGGCTGCAAGCCGCTCGCCCGCCGCGCCCGCCCAATCGGGCGAGCTCGACCGCACCTACAAGAAAGTGTTCTGGCGCATCGTGCCGTTCCTGATGCTCTGCTACGTGGTCGCGTATCTCGACCGCGTGAACGTGGGCTTCGCGAAGCTGCAGATGTCGCAGGATCTCGCGTTCAGCGAAACCGTGTTCGGCCTCGGCGCCGGCATCTTCTTCCTCGGCTACTTCCTGTTCGAGCTGCCGAGCAACATGCTGATGCACCGCATCGGCGCGCGCATCTGGATCGCGCGGATCATGATCACGTGGGGCCTGCTGTCGGCGGTGTTCGCGTTCGTGAAGACGCCGACGCAGTTCTACGTGCTGCGCTTCCTGCTCGGTCTCGCGGAAGCCGGCTTCTATCCCGGCGTGATCCTGTACCTCACTTACTGGTTCCCGTCGCATCGCCGCGCGAAGATCATCGCGGTGTTCATGTCGGCGATTCCCGTGTCGGGCATCTTCGGCAACCCGCTGTCGGGCTGGATCATGGAGCGCTTCCACGGCGGCTCGGGCTTTCACGGCTGGCAATGGATGTTCGTGATCGAAGCCGTGCCGGCCCTGCTCGTCGGCATCGCGACGATCCTGTATCTCGACAACGGCATCCGCAGCGCGAAATGGCTCGACGCGCGCGAGAAGCAGCTGCTCGAGGACGAAATCGCCGCGCAGCCGCAGGAGCAGCAGAAGCACGGCCATTCGCTGAAGGCTGTGTTCTCCGACCCGCGCATGTGGTGGATGTCGCTGATCTACTTCGCGTTCGTCACCGGCCAGTACGGCCTCACGTTCTGGATGCCGACCCTCGTCAAGTCGACCGGCATCACCGATACGCTCCAGATCGGCCTGCTGTCGGCGATCCCGTTCGTCGTCGCGATCGTCGTGATGAACCTGTTCGGCCACAGCGCGGACAAGCGCCGCGAACGCCGCTGGCACCTGATCGTGCCGGCGCTGATGGGCGCGGCCGGGTTTGCGGTCGCCGCGTCGTACTCGCACAATACGGCGGTGTCGATCGTGTTCCTGTCGCTCGCGGCGGGCGGCGTGCTGACCTGCGCACCGCTGTTCTGGTCGCTGCCGACCGCGTTCCTCGCCGGCTCCGCCGCGGCCGCCGGGATCGCGATCATCAACTCGGTCGGCAACCTCGCCGGGTTCGCCAGCCCGTACGTGATCGGCTACCTTAAAGACGTCACGCACAGCACGTCGTCCGGCATGTACGTGCTCGCGGCGATGCTCGTGATCGGCGCGATCGCCGTGTGGCTCACGCCCGCGAAACTCGTGAACCGCTGATCCGCTGCTCGCCGATCCGTCATTCGACGCGGGGCGCGGTGCGCCCCGCCCCATTCATTCACAGGAGCCGCTGCCATGCCCCGCTTCGCCGCCAACCTCTCGATGATGTACACCGAGCACGCGTTCCTCGAACGCTTCGCCGCTGCCTCGTACGACGGCTTCAAGGCCGTCGAGTACCTGTTCCCGTACGACTTCGCCGCCGAGGACATCCGCGCGCGCCTCGACGCGCACAACCTGGAGCAGGCGCTGTTCAACGCGCCGCCCGGCGACTGGGCCGCCGGCGAGCGCGGGATCGCGTCGCTGCCGGGCCGCGAGGACGAGTTCCGGCGCGGCATCGACCAGGCTCTCGACTATGCGCGCGTGCTCGGCAACAAGAAGCTGCACGTGATGGCCGGGATGGTCGCGCCGGGCGCCGACCGCGCGCGCCATCGCGACACCTACGTGGCGAACCTGCGGCATGCGACGCAGGCGGCCGCCGCGCACGGCATCACGGTCCTGATCGAGCCGATCAACCAGCGCGACATGCCCGGCTATTTCCTGAGCCGCCAGGACGATGCGCACGACATCCGCGCGGAAGTCGGCGCGCCGAACCTGAAGGTGCAGTTCGACTGCTATCACTGCCAGATCGTCGAGGGCGACCTCGCGATGAAGCTCAAGCGCGATTTCGCGGGCATCGGCCACATCCAGATCGCCGGCGTGCCCGAGCGTCACGAGCCGGACATCGGCGAACTCAACTACCCGTATCTGTTCGACCTGATCGACGCGCTCGGCTACGACGGCTGGATCGGCTGCGAGTATCGCCCGAAGGCCGGCACGTCCGAGGGCCTCGGCTGGCTCAAGCCGTATCTGTAATTCCAGTATTCCTCAGAGGGTGAAAAACATGAAAGTACTGATCACCGGCGGCGCCGGCTTTCTCGGCCAGCGTCTCGCGCGCAAGCTGCTCGAGCGCGGCGAACTGACCGGCCCCGACGGCCGGACCGGCAAGATCGACGAGCTGGTGCTGCTCGACGTCGTCAAGGGCAGCGATTTCGGCGACGCGCGCGTGACATCGATCGTCGGCGACATCGCCGATCGCACGGTGCTCGAAAGCGCGATCGACACGCAAACGGGCGCGATCTTCCACCTCGCGGCGATCGTCAGCGGGCAGGCCGAAGCCGATTTCGATCTCGGCATGCGGATCAACCTCGACGCGTCGCGCACGCTGCTCGAAGTGTGCCGCGCTCGCGGCCATCGTCCGCGCGTCGTGTTCACGAGCTCGGTGGCCGTCTACGGCGGCGTGCTGCCCGACGTCGTGCAGGACGACACCGCACTGAATCCGCAATCGTCGTACGGCGCGGAGAAGGCGATCGCCGAGCTGCTGCTGTGCGACTACGCGCGCCGCGGCTTCGTCGACGGCCGCGTGCTGCGGCTGCCGACCATCAGCGTGCGGCCGGGCCGCCCGAACGCGGCCGCGTCGTCGTTCGCGAGCGGCATCATCCGCGAGCCGCTGAACGGCGAGGAAAGCGTGTGCCCGGTGCCGGGATCGACGCGGCTGTGGCTGCTGTCGCCGCGCGGCGCGATCGACGCGCTCGTCGCGGGCTGCGAGCTCGACGGCGAGACGCTCGGCAACAAGCGCGTGATCAACCTGCCGGGCCTGTCGGTGTCGGTCGACGAGATGATCGCCGCACTGCGCGAAGTCGCGGGCGACGACGTCGTGAAGCTGATCCGCCATGCGCCGGACGAACGCGTCGAGAAGATCGTCGGCAGCTGGCCGGGCCGCTGGGACACGACGCGCGCGGAGGCGCTCGGGCTGAAGGGCGACACGTCGTTCGCGGACGTGATCCGCAGCCATATCGCCGACGCACGGCGTTGATGGCCGCGCCGACGCACGGGCAAGCGGGCGCGTCTTCATCGCCGCGGCCTGCCCGGCAGGCCCGGCATGCTGGTTAAGGTCGGGCCACCTCAGCGCGGCCCGGCGGACTCCCCGACGCGCATCGCTGCGCGCTTCGTCCCGCGCGGCGGGCGCGCCGCGCCGGCCGCGTGCTGCCATGCCAGCAAACCCGGCAGATAGAACAGCAGATCGCGCACGCGCCGCGCACCGGCGAGCGCCAGACAGGTCGGCGCGTCGAACCCGAGCAGCCCGCCGATCAGCACGAACCCGCCCTCCTGCACGCCCAGCCCGCCCGGCATCAGGAACGCGATGCTGCTCAGCAGCTGGATCAGCGCTTCGATCGCGAGCGCCTGCGCGAACGTCGGATCGGCGCCGAGGAAATGCAGCGCGAGCCAGATTTCCAGCGCATAGCCGGCAAACTGCAGCGTCTGCCAGATCGCCAGATAGCGGACGACGATACCCGTCTTTCTCCAGATCATCCGGATCGATTGATCGGTGCGCGCCGATTCGCCCACCAGCGCGACCACCTTCCCGCTCGTGACGCGGTTGAGCGCACGCATCGTGCGCTCGAACGGCCGCGCATGCTGCACCAGCGCGAACAGCAGCAGCACCGGCACCAGCGCCGCCATGCCGATGGCGAGTTGCGCGGCCACGCGGGCGGCATCGGACGACACGCGCTCGAGCACGTAGCCGATCGCGACCAGCGCGAACACCAGCTGGCTGATCAGCGTCAGCTGCATGTCGGCGACGAGGCTCGCCACGGCGGTGGCCGGCCGCACGCCCGCCTGCCGCAGCAGGCCGAACGACACGATCTCGCCGCCGATCCGCGCGACCGGCAACAGGCCGTTGATCGATTCGCGGATCCAGACGAGCCTCAGCATCGTCGCAAACGACGGCCGGCGCCGGCCCCGGATCAGCATCCGCCAGTCCCACGCGTTGGCCAGCATCGGCAGCACATGGGCCAGCGCGGCGACCAGCAGCCCGACACCGGCGGCCTGCAGCCGGTGCAGGATCTCCAGCGGATGCTCGCGCCAGATCAGCCACACCGCGATCGCCAGCCCGGCGAGCGCAGCGAGGCGTCCCGCATGCCGGAGCCGCGCGTCGCGGCGCTCGGCGAGCCGGCCCGCGCCTTCGTCGTCGGAATCCGTGTCGTGCGTCATGGTTTCCCCGCCGGCGACAGCAAGCCCTCGCGGTCGACGCGAAAGCGCGTGCCGCGCCAGATGACATGCGACGAGAAGAAGCTCGACACGAAGATCACGAACTGCAGCAGATCGACGAACGGCAACCAGAGCGCGCCGCGCAGGCTCGCGCCGATCGCGCGCGCGGTTTTCACCATCAGCAGCGCCCGCGCGGCCAGCGCGGCCACCGTCAGCCCGCAGGCAACGACGGTGCCGCCGGACAGCAGCATCGCCAGCAGCGCGAGCGGCAGCGGATGCATCAGCACCGAACCGGCATGACCGATCCGGTCCGCCGCGCGGATGGTGCAACTCCAGCGCAGTTCGTGCGCGTACAGCGTCTCGAACGTGTCGTCGACGCACGCATGCCCGACGACGAACGGCGGAATCACGACCCGCGACCCGATCTGCCGCACCGCTTCGCCAAGCGCGTGATCCTCGGCGAGGTGATGCGCGAAACGCGCCAGGCCGCCGATGCGTTCGAGCGTCGCGCGCGTGATCGCGATCGTCTGGCCGAAGCACGGACGCGCACGACCGATGAAGAGCCCGGTAATCACGCCCGGCAAGAAATGGTAGTTCGTCATCGCGACCGCGACACCGGGCCAGAAACCCGGCGACGCGACGCCGCGATACACGCTCGTCACGATGCCGACCTCCGGCTCCTGCAGCGCGCCCACGACGGCGCGCAGATAGCCGCGGTCGACCACCACGTCGCTGTCGGCCAGGCAGAGCACCGAATGCTCCGCGTGTTCGAGCATGTTCACGAGATTGGCGATCTTGCGGTTGGGCCCGTACAGCCGCGCATCGGCGACGACCGTGATGTTGGCCGCCGGATAGCGCGCCCGCAGCGTCTCGACGGCTTCGAGCGCGGCGTCGTCCGCGTCATGCACGCCGAACAGGTGCTGAACCGGCCCCGGATAATCCTGGACGAAGAAGCTTTCGAGATGCTGTCCGAGCTGCCATTCGTCGCCGTGCAACGGCTTCGCGACGGTGACACCCGGAAAATCGCGCGGCTTCGTCGCCGTGCGGGAAAAGAACCGGCCGACCAGCATGCTGGCCGTGATCGTGTAGGCAATGCCCAGCAACACGCCCAGCCCGCAGACGAGCGACATTGCCTGGGCCAGCGCGTGCACCAGATGCAGCAAAACCATGCTTCTCCCCTGTGGTTTCCCGTACGACCGCGATGCCGGGGACCGGCCCCGCGCGCACGGGTTCACCCACGCACGCGGCCGGACCGAGTTCCGTTGCGCCGGATGTGAAGGATGACCCACAGACGGTACGCGCAATCAGATGACACGACTACCATGCGGCGATCGATTCCGGTCATGCGCACCTGGCCGCGGACGCGCGCGGCCGCGAATGCCGCGCCGGCAGGCAACCTTACGGGCCGACAGGATCGCCGTCGCGATCGCGACGACGGCCCGCGCGCGAAACGTCATCGGGGTGAAAAATGCGTCGGGTAGGCGCAGGGCCGGCAGCGAAACCGGCACGAAGCACGGGATAAGCATGCCGGCCCGCGCGGCGATCGCTTCCATCGCTTCCATCGCGGCATCGGAACGCGGTCGCCTTGCAGCGGGCTCGGGCCGTCGATCGTCCTGCGCATCGCGCAATACTGCCGCGGCCGCGGCCTCGACATCGTGATCGCGCTGCCGTCGGCCGAATCCGTTCGGGTCGATCGCACGCATGCGATGCCGGACGAACCCGACGCGCGGCCGCACGCTTAACCTTTCGTTAAGAATTCGGCCGTAGAATCCGCCGGAAGATACGGTCCCCCCAGCTTGCCAGGAGCTTTCATGTCTACGCCCGCCCGATACGACGCCGTCGCACGCCTTCTCCACTGGCTGATCGTGGCGCTTGTCGTCGCGCAGTATGCAATCGGCTGGACGATGCCCGACGTCCATCGCGATTCGCAACCGGTCGGCCTGATCGCCGCGCACCTGATCGTGGGCACCGCGCTGCTTGCAGCGATGGCGTGTCGCGTGCTGTGGCGCGTGACGCATCGTCCGCCCGCCGACGAACTGTCGCCCGCGATGCGCGCCGTGTCCGGCGCAACGCACTTCGGGCTCTATGCACTGCTGATCGCAGTGCCGTTGCTCGGCTGGATCAATGCGTCTTCGCGTGCATGGGCCGTGACGCTGTTGGGCGTCGTCCCGCTGCCTGCGCTGTCGGCGGCCGGATCGGGATTCGGGCACGCGATGGGCGACGTGCACGGCATCCTCGCGTGGGTGCTGTTCGGCGGCATCTGCCTTCACGTCGCGGCCGCGGTCGCGCATCGTTTCGTCCTGCGCGACCGGGTCATGCAACGGATGATGCCCTGGTAATCCCGCCACCCGCGTCCGGGCAAGCCATCGCGGGCAGGCGTCCGGCGATGGCGGATCGCGATCTCGTCCGCATCGCGGCTCACCCGGCGATCAACCTGCCGGCCCAGCGGAATCGGGCAACGAGATGATCGCGGCGCCGCGCGAAGCGGCGCGCGATCCACGGCATGGCCGTCCGTACCGTTCGACCCGGTCGCGTGCCGCGCACGGCATGCGGTTTGCCGTTCCGCGAACACGACGGCCTGAACACACACACGATCATGTCGGCACCTAGTTGTCGGTCTGCGCCGGCATGCCAAGCGCCGGCGCATGCGCGGCGGCCGAAGCCGCCATCCTCGCCCGATCCTGCTCGGCGAGCTTCGCCTGCGCGGCCTGAATGTCCGCCGGATACTCGCCGTCGTCCCCCTTCGACGGATCGTACCCGGCCGCTTCCAGACGAATCAGCTCCTCGCGGACCTGGGCACGCGTGAGCGGCGCATTCGATTGTGCGGATACGGACTGACCGGAGATTGCGCCGATCATCATCAGTAGTGCGATACAAGTTTTCATCATGAACTCCTTCAATGTTGCGTGCCGATCAACCTTCGTGAAGGTCGAATCCGCCGCGGCGGTCCGCTACGTCAGCTTCCGAAATACGGCGAGCAGAAGCTCACGGGGCCCACGCACGCGGCCGGGCGCGGACGGGTCGGCTGCGCCGCCGGCCTGCCCGCATCGGACCTCCCCGCCGGATCGCTGCCGACCGCGGTCTCGGCCTGACGCTGCGGCATCTGTTCGGCCTGCCGCTGGAACAGCGGGCTCACGTCCGGATACGACGTATCGGTCACGAAGCCCAGCCCGTTGTTTTCAGCGTCGATCAGTTGCTGCCTGACCTGCGCGCGCGTCAGTGCCTGCGCCTGTGTCGATGCAGGCGTCGCGACACCCGCGACGGACATCGCCGCCACCGTGGCGGCCACCAGCCAATGCGTGTTCATGTTTCGCTCCTTCAGAAGTCAACGAGACGACGTGCTACATCCCGTATGACGACGCGGCGTGGTCGTTTATTCCCGGCATCCCGAACGGCTCGCAGCGGACGTTCACCGAACTGTCATTCTTTCGTCAGCCGGCGTAACCTGACGTAACGCAGGCCCCACCGCGCGTGGGGCAGACTGTCGACACCTTGTGGATCGGCCCTCGACCATGTCCGTCGCTTACGACTACGCAGCCGGCCTGCTTCGCACGCTGTACGACCGCCATATCGACGGCGATGCCGTGCTCGACACGGCCGCGTTTCCCGACGCCGAGCGGTTCGTGCGTGCGTGGCCCGCGATCCGTGCGGAAGCGCTCGCCGTTGCGCACGACCTGCCGCGCATCCCGCGCTTCCACGAGATCATGCGCGAGCAGCACGACATCTCGGCCAACGATGCGCGCGACTGGCGGATGTTCATCATGCAGGCTTACGGCCAGCCGTTCCCGCGCAACCTGTCGCGCTGCCCGACCGTCGAATCGATCGTCGCGGCGTCGCCGGACGTGCTGTCCGCGTCGCTGTCGTTCCTCGCGCCCGGCAAGCACATCCCGCCGCATCGCGGGCCGTTCCGCGGCATCCTGCGCGGCTATCTGGTGCTGTCGATGCCGACGCGCGCGGACGGCACGCCGGCCGCCGTGCTGAAGGTCGACGGCCGCGAATACCGGCTCGACGAAGGCCGCTTCCTGTTGTGGGACGACACGTTCGTGCACGAGGTGTGGAACGACAGTGACGAAGTGCGGATCGTGCTGCTGCTCGATATCCGCCGGCGCGGCATGCCGCGCTTGCTGACGTGGCTGTCGAATGCGGTGATCGGCATCGTGCGGCTCGGGATCAGAATACGGGGACGGTCGATTCCGGTTTAGCACACCGCCCGGCGCACGCTCGTGGCGGTCAATCCTCGCGCGCGAGACGCGTCAGCACCTCCGCGAGCGCCTGAATCGCGGGTTGCGCGGCGCGCTGCGGCGGGTAGACGAGGTAATAGCCCAGACCGTTGCGCACCACCTGCGGAAACGGCGCGACCAGCGTCCCGGCTTCCAGCCGATCCGCCGCCATGCGCGGATCGCCGATCGCAACGCCGTGCGCCTGCGCCGCGGCCGTCAGCGTCAGTTCGAGCGTATCGAATACGAGCCCCGTGCCCGGGTCGATCTGCGTCGCGCCGACGGCGTCGAGCCAGCATCGCCATTCGTCGCGATTGCGCGCGGGATGCAGCAGCGTCGCATGCGCGAGATCGGCGATCGACTTCAACGACGCGCCTGCCTCGCGCGTACACATCGGCGTGAGGCACTCGTCGAACAGCGGAACCGCCACCATGCCCGCCCAGTTTCCGGTACCGCGCACGACGATGGCATCGACTTCGGCGTCGGTGAAATCCGGTGTGTCGTCCGCCGACGTGTGAATGCGCAATTCGGTCCGCGGCAACGCGTGATTGAGCGCCGACAGCCGCGGCAGCAGCCAGCGAATCGCGAATGTAGACGGCAAGCGCAACGAGAGGGTCGGCGCGGACTGCGCTTGGGTGTGCGCGTGTCGCGCCAGTTGCGCGAGTACGTCGACGGCCACCGTCAGCAACGCGCCGCCCTCCGTGGTCAACGTCAATCCCGACGGATGACGGACGAACAACGCACATCGGTAGTGCGCTTCCAGTTGCTGCACCTGACGGCTCACCGCGCCCTGGGTCCGGCACAGATGCTCGGCTGCCCGGTTGAAGCTGCCGAGTTCGGCGGCGGCGACAAACGCCTGGAACGCCGTCAGCGGCGGCAGCGCACGGGTCAGGTCCGCCAGCGGATATGCGCGGGCGGCATACCCGGGTTGCGGATTATTCGATTGTTCGGTCATCGCTGCATCGCTATCGTGGTTGAACCGGCCCGCGACGGCGGTCGCGGATGGCTCGTCAACAATCAGCGGAGAAAACCCATGGTCTCGTCGTCCGACGCACTATACACGCGGCAGGTCGATACCTACCTGAAAGCGCTCGAACACGGCGACGTCGTCGCGATCTGCGCATTGTTCACGCCGGATGCGCGGATATTCTCGCCGTTTCTCGGCTGGATGGCGCCGCGGCCCTTCTTCGAAAAAGTCGCGGCGGCATCCGGACAAAGCCGCATCACGCCGATCGACATCTGCGTCAGCGCGACAGGCGCACGTCGGGCCACCGGCTATTTCGTCTACGATTGGGGACTGAAAGACGGCGCCGCGGTGCGGTTCGAGTGCGTCGACGTTTTCGAATTCGACGACGACGCGCGCATCGAGCGCATGATCATCGTCTATGACACGCATCCGGTGCGAAGTACGGTCGGCGACAAATACGCGTAGCCGCGCGAGCGCGCGCCGGCCATTGCGCGGCGCAGCAACAGCGCCGCGCCGCCGCTCGTACGCCAATGTCGCTGCCGGACCGCTCGATCGCCTACACTACAGACCGTCCCCCCGCACGGCTCCTGCCCGTCACTGTCATGGCACACCTCTTCTTCGCGGCGTCGATCCAGCGGCATATCGACACGCCCGAGCGCGACATCGACGCACGAACGCTCGGCGAAGCGCTTGAAACCGTCTTCGGCGAACAGCCGCGGCTGCGCGGCTATATCGTCGACGACCAGGGCGCGCTGAGAAAGCATTTGTCGGTGTTCATCGACGGCCAGCCGGTTCGCGACCGGCAACATCTGTCCGATGTGCTCGGCGATGCCAGCCGCGTCTATGTCGTGCAGGCACTGTCCGGCGGATAAAGGGACGCAACGTCACCCAAACGAGCGCCAGGCCGCGCCCACAGGAGACACCCGACATGAACGATCGACTGCTCGTCGCGACCCGCAAGGGCCTGTTCGTGCTGCATGCCGACGGCAACGGCGGCTGGTCGCTCGGCGAGCCGCACTTCATCGGCGAACCGGTCAGCATGGCGCTGGCCGACCCGCGCGACGGCACGCTGTATGCGGCGCTCAATCTCGGCCATTTCGGCGTCAAGCTGCATCGCCGCCGCGCCGGTGCCGCCGCATGGGAAGAATGTGCGGTGCCCGTCTATCCACCGCAACCCGCCGACGAACCGCGCACGGATGCCAGCACCCATGCAGGCACCGGCGACACGGACGACGAAGCGCCCGCCCCGCCGCGCCCGCCCTGGACGCTTCAGCAGATCTGGTCGCTCGAGACCGGCGGCGCCGACGAGCCGGGCGTCCTGTGGGCCGGCACGATACCCGGCGGACTGTTCCGCTCCGACGACGGCGGCGATGCGTGGGTGTTGAACCGCGCACTGTGGGATCGCCCGGAGCGCGCCGAGTGGTTCGGCGGCGGCTACGATGCGCCGGGCATCCATTCGGTGATGGTCGATCCGCGCGACAGCCGGCACGTGACGATCGGCGTCTCCTGCGGCGGCGTCTGGCAGACCTTCGACGGCGGCGCGACATGGCGTGTCACTGCCGACGGCATGGAGGCCGATTACATGCCGCCCGAGCGGCGCGGCGAATCCAACGTGCAGGACCCGCACCGCGTCGTGCAGTGCGCGGCCCATCCCGATGTGCTGTGGACCCAGCATCACTGCGCGATCTTCCGCTCGACCGACGGCGCCGCGCACTGGCAGCGCATCGAAGCGCAGCCGTCGAGCTTCGGCTTCGCGGTCGCCGTGCATCCGACCGATCCCGACACCGCGTGGTTCGTGCCGGCGGTGAAGGATGCGTGCCGGATTCCGGTGAACGGCCGGTTCGTCGTCACGCGCACGCGCGACGGCGGCCGCAGCTTCGAGACCCTGTCGAACGGGTTGCCGCCTGCGCCCGCCTACGATCTCGTGTATCGACACGGGCTCGCGGTGGACGACTCCGGCACGCGTCTCGCGATGGCGTCGACGACGGGCGGGTTATGGACCTCCGGTGACGGCGGCGAAAACTGGCGGCAGGTCTCCGCGCATTTGCCGCCGGTGTACTGCGTGCGTTTCGGGTAACGAACGACCCACACGCATCGCAGCGGAATTCACGCACGCGGCGCGATCCGTGCGACCGCCGCGCGCGTCTGCGCGATTTCCGTTTCGAGCCAGTCGAGAAACTGCCTGACTTGCGGCTCGCGTTCTTTCCCGGGCCGGCACAGCGCGACGAAGCGCGCGCCGGCGAGCCGCACGGACGCTTCGATCGGCGTCAGCGCATCGCGCTCGACGTGTTCGGCAGCCAGCACGGAACTGAGCAGCCCGACACCTTGCCCGTGCAGCACGGCCTGCAGCGCGTAATGCTCGTCGTCGTAATGGCGGAACACCGCGCGCTCGAGCCACGCGTCGCGGCCGGCCGCACGACACCACGATGCCCAGTCGATCGACACCGGCAGCGGCGACGCCCACTCGGTCTCGATCAATTCGAGTTGCTCGTCCGTACGATCGACGTCGAAATCGCACGCTGCAAACGCGCCGAAATATTCGTCGATCAGCGCGATCTCGTGCAGCGCCGGGAACGTGCGCGACGTCGCGCGTATCGCCAGATCGATCCGCGCATCGCGCTCGAGATCGACGAGCGTGTTGCCGGTTTCCACCTTGATGTGCAACTGCGGATCGACGCGGCGGAACCGGCCGAGCCGCGGAATCAGCCACATCGCGGCGAACGCGGGCGTGGTGGTCAGCACCAGCGTGCGCGCATCCGCCGCCGCGGGCCCCACCGCATCGAGCCCGCGACGCATGCCGAGCAACGCGTCGTGGCACGCGCGAAACAGGCGCTCGCCCGCTTCCGTGAGCCGCACGCCGCTCGCGCCGCGCTCGAACAGCAGCACGCCGAGCCGGCTTTCGAGCGACTTGATCTGATGCGATACGGCGGCCGGCGTCACGGAGAGTTCATCGGCGGCCGCCTTGAACGTGCCGAGCCGCGCGGACGACTCGAATACACGTAATGCGGTCAGGGGCAGTTTCGAGAACACGGAACCTCGCGGGCCGGGTCCGGCCGGGTTGAATTCGATTCAATCCGGGTGAGATTAGGTGAATTGAAGCGGGCGTGCAACGCAGGTAGCCTTGCGGGACGTCGCGGCACGGAGCCGCGGCGGCAACCGTCGAACCGGAGAAACAACGTGCAAGGCCTACCGCGCAGGATCATGCAGGCGGTGCTCTATGAGGCGATCGCCATTGCCTGCATTTCGCCCGTGATCGCGGCGCTCTTCAAGCAGGACCTGGTCTATTCGGGCGCGCTGTCGGCGACGATGTCCGCGATCGCGATGCTGTGGAACATGATCTTCAACGCGCTGTTCGAGCGCTGGGAAGCGTCGCGCCGGCAGCCGAAGCGCACGCTCGGGCGCCGGATCCTGCATGCGACCGGATTCGAAGGCGGGCTGATCTTCATCCTCGTGCCGATCGTGGCGTGGTGGCTCGACCTCTCGTGGATCGACGCGTTCGTCGTCGACATCGGGCTGTTCGCGTTCTTCTTCTGCTACGCGTTCGTGTTCCAGTGGGCGTTCGATCGCGTGTTCGACGTG
The DNA here is from genome assembly GCF_905339595.1 of Burkholderia sp. BCC1977. NCBI lineage: Bacteria > Pseudomonadati > Pseudomonadota > Betaproteobacteria > Burkholderiales > Burkholderiaceae > Burkholderia > Burkholderia sp. BCC1977. Next base: position 15,911 of record NZ_CAJPGQ010000008.1, on the reverse strand, counting down.
CCGGCGGCGACGAAGGGGTCGTGAGTCGACCGCGTGGCGACGGGCCGTTGCCATCCGGACGCCGTGAGCGCGTTGCGGATCATGGCCGCCGCGTCGATCGCGATCGATCAGCCTGACGCATGGTCCGCGCGCCGCCCTGCCGTCCTGAAAAATGAACAAGCCGCCGGAAACGGGACGTCAGCCCCGCCTCCGGCGGCTCCAGATCGACCTCGGGCTTCCGGCCGCAACCGGAAAGCCCGCGCGCGTCGCTCAATGCACGCCGAGATACGCCTTCACCGCCGGCAGGCCCGGCTTGCCGTCGAGCGTCGTCACGCCGGCCAGCCACTTGTCGAGCGATTGCGGGTTCGCCTTCAGCCACTCGGCGGCGGCCTTGTTCGGGTCTGCCTTGTTCATGATCGGCACCATCACGTGGTTCTCGATCGACGTCGTGAACTGCAGGTTCGACACGAACTTCGCGACGTTCGGGCAACGCTGCGCGTAGTCCGGCGGCGTGGCCGTCAGCACCTTCGCCTCGCCGAAGTTCGGGCCGAACACGTCGTCGCCGCCGGTCAGGTAATCGATCTTCATCTGCACGTTCATCGGATGCGGTTCCCAGCCCAGGAACACGATCCACTGCTTGTCGCGAATCGCGCGATTCACCTCGACCAGCATCCCGGCCTCGCTCGACTCGACCAGCTTGAACTTGCCGAGGCCGAACTGGTTACCGTCGATCATCTTCTTGATCAGCGCGTTGCCGTCGTTGCCCGGCTCGATCCCGTAGACCTTGCCGTTGAGCTTGTCCGCGTACTTCTGGATGTCGGCGAACGACTTCAGGCCGCCCTGGTACACGTAGTCGGGCACCGCGAGCGTGTATTTCGCGCCGGTCAGGTTGGGCGTGGAGAGCACCTTGATCGTGCCGGCCTTCGTGAACGGCTGGATGATCGGGTCCATCGTCGGCGACCAGTAGCCGAGGAACACGTCGATCTGCTTGCTCTTGATGCCGGCGAACGTGATCGGCACCGACGCGATCGTCTTGGTCGGCGCGTAGCCGAGCCCCTGCAGCATCGTCGCTGCAAGACCGGTGGTGGCCGCGATGTCGGTCCAGCCGACGTCCGCGAAGCGCACGTTCTTGCACACGGGCGGGTCGGCCGCATATACCGCCGACATCGGCGCGGCAATCCCGATCCCGCATACCGCTGCGATCAATAGGCGCTTCATCTGTCTTCTCCTCAAAGTGACGTCGTTTTTCATGGGGCGGGATCGATTATTGAAGCCGCGCGCCGCGATCCCGGCGGCGTCGCGCACCGAATGGTTCGCGCGGGGGCGTGTCAGCGCCCCGGCAGCCGGCGCTCGTAGCTCGGCGCGTGACCGAACTGCGCGCGGTACGCCTTGCTGAAGTGGCACGGCGAATGAAATCCGCACGTGGTCGTCACGCGCGCGATCGACGCATCGGTCGTGCGCAGCAGGTCGCGCGCGCGTTTCAGCCGAAGCGTCAGGTAATAGTGGGTCGGCGACACGTTCAGGTACACCTTGAACATCCGCTGCAGGTGCCGCTGCGACAGCCGCACGAGCCGCGCGAGTTCCTCGAGCGACAGCGGCTCCTCGATGTTCGCCTCCATCAGCCGCACGACCTCGATCAGCTCCGCGCGCGAGAAGCCGACGCGCGCATCGACGGGAATCGGCTGCGTGTCGGTCGAGCTGCGGATGCGCTCGAGGATGAACTGCTCGGACACCTGCGCGGCGAGCTGCTGGCCGAAGCGCATGCCGACGAGGTTCAGCATCAGGTCGAGCGGCGCGGTGCCGCCGGTGCAGGTGAGCCGGTCGCGATCGACGACGAACAGCTCGTCGGCGAACCCCACCTGCGGAAACTCCGCATGCAACGCGGACAGGTTCTCCCAGTGCACGGTGCAGCGATAGCCATCGAGCAGCCCGCCCGACATCAGCGCATACGCGCCGGTGCAGATGCCGCCCAGCGGCAGCCCGAGTTCGGCGAGCGCCGCGAGCGTGTCGCGCGCGCCGTCGTCGACCACGTCGCGGATGCGGATCCCGCCGCACACGATCATCACGTCGGGCAGGCTCGTGTAGTCGAGCGCCTGGGTCGGCCGCACCGCGATGCCGTTGCTGGCATGCACGGGCGCGCCATCGAGCGAATAGATCGACCAACGGTAGTGGTCGGCGCGCCCGACGTAGTTCGCCATCCGAAGCACTTCGACCGCGCTCGAGAACGCGATCATCGAGAAGTTCGGCAGCGTCAGGAAGCCGAAATGAGCAAGGGACGAAACCGGTGAAACGCAAGCGGCAGGCACGGCGGCAGCGGCGGCGGACGTCACATCGGGCTCCTGGCGAACGGTTGAGCAGGTTGCACGCGGCCAGCCCCGCGGCAAACGCCACGGCAGCCGGTATCGAATCGGGGGAGGCGGCCGGAAGTCGAACCGGCCGCCGGTTGCTTACGCCTGTGCGGGCGCGGCCTTCGCGCGGAACAGGTGCTTCAGGCCCGAGAACAGCGGTGCTTTCGCGGTGCCCGGCGCACGGCCGAAGCTCTCGGTGATGCGGTCGAGAATGATCGCGAGCAGCACGACCGACAAACCGCTTTCGAAGCCGAGGCCGATGTCGAGGCGCTGGATACTGGCCAGCACGTCGTTGCCGAGGCCGCCCGCGCCGACCATCGACGCGATGATCACCATCGACAGCGCCATCATGATCGTCTGGTTCACGCCCTGCATGATCGACGGCAGCGCGTTCGGGAACTGCACCTTGTACAGCAGCTGCCACGGCGTGCAACCGAATGCCTGGCCGGCTTCGACGATCTCGCGGTTCACGTGGCGAATGCCGAGGCTCGTCAGGCGCACGGCCGGCGGCATCGCGAAGATCACCGTCGACAGGATCCCCGGCACGCGGCCGAGACCGAACAGCATCGCGGCCGGAATCAGGTAGACGAACGCGGGCATCGTCTGCATCAGGTCGAGGATCGGACGCACGATCGCGGCGACCCACTTGCTCTTCGCGGCCCAGATGCCGAGCGGAATGCCGAGCACGAGGCTGATGATCGTCGACGACAGCGTGAGGCCGAGCGTGATGACCGTCTGGTCCCAGAAGCCCGTCGCGAAGATCAGCAGCAGCGACGCGGTGGTGAACAGCGCGAAGCGCCAGCCCACGCGCCACAGCCCGATGCCGATGAAGATCGCCATCATCAGCCACATCGGGATGGCCTGCAGGCTGTGCTCGACGAAGGCGGCGAGACCCTCGATCGCTTGACCGATCGCGTCGAACGTCTTCGCGTCGTGGTCGAGCAGGTAGTGAACGGACTGGTCGACCCAGGAACCGAGCGGAATCATTTCAGACATGGGAGCCTCGCGAACGCGTGATGGCCTTCAGGATGAGTGCGCGGTCGACCGAGCCGCAGTAGCAGCCGTCGTCGTCGACGACGGGCAGTGCATTCGGGCTCGCGACCACGCGCGCGACGACATGTTCGAGCGACGCATCGCGCCGGATGCTTTCGATCGGCCGCACGGACGGCGTGTCCTGACCGATCGCCTCGCGCGTGACGAAGCCGCGGATCTTGCGTGCGGCGTCGAGCACGAACGCGTATTCGGCACTGCCGTTCAGCGTCGCCGCGACGTTCGCGGCATCGCACTTCGACAGGGTCGGCACGGCGCCCGTCTGCATCAGGTCGCCCGCCGTCAGATAGCGGCTCGTGTCGATGCCGTCGAAGAACGCGCGCACGTAGTCGTCGGCCGGGTTCGCGATGATGTCCTGCGGCGTGCCGACCTGCACGAGCCGGCCGCCTTCCATGATCGCGATGCGGTTGCCGATGCGCAGCGCCTCTTCCAGATCGTGCGACACGAACATGATCGTGCGGCGCTGCTCCTTCTGCAGTTGCAGCAGCACGTCCTGCATTTCGCGGCGCTTGAGCGGATCGAGCGCGGAGAACGCCTCGTCCATGATCATCAGCGACGGGTTCACGGCCAGCGCGCGGGCCAGGCCGACGCGCTGCTGCATGCCGCCCGACAGCTCGGACGGCAGCTTGTGCGAGAACGGTGCGAGGCCGACCTGCTCGAGCACCTCCATCGCACGGCGCTCACGCTCCTTCTTGCCGACGCCCGCGACCTCGAGGCCGAACGCGGCATTCGACACCACGGTGCGATGCGGCATCAGCGCGAACGACTGGAACACCATGCTCATGTCCTTGCGGCGCAGCGCGGTCAGCGCAGAGCGGCGTGCCGACGCGACGTCGAGCCCGTCGATCATCACCTTGCCGGCGCTCGGATCGACCAGCCGGTTCACGAGGCGGATCAGCGTGGATTTGCCGGAGCCGGACAGGCCCATCAGCACGAATATTTCGCCTTCCTGCACGTCGAACGATACGTTGTGCACACCGACGACCTGACCGGTACGCTTGAGCACATCGTCTTTCGTCGCGCCGGCAGCGAGCATGTCGAGCGCCTGCTGCGGGTTGCTTCCAAACACCTTGCACAGACCTTCGACCACGACCTTGGGGGCATCCATCGAAACCTTCTCCTCGTGTAGCGGGGACTCACGCGTGTCACTCAACGTGCCTACATAGTTGCCAGAAAAAACCCCGACCTGCCGACGAATTACGACAAACGCTTGCGCAAATACGACACACCCCGCAGCCCCGCCCTGCGGGGCGCTGCGCGCGGCGGCACCCGATTGCGGCAGCGCAATACGCGCATCGCCAATACCGGCGGGCATCGCGGGCGTGACTTGTGCGCAGCAGCGCGACGCGCGAGCGGCGGCGTTTTGCGCCAACCCGCAAAAACCGCGCGTCGCTTTGCGACAATTCCACGTCCGATCGGACCGCCTCGCCTGCCGGGCGCCGGCAAAAAGAATGGTCGTACGAAAATCGGTGCCGCGAACGCGCGACAGCCATGCTTCGCGGCCCGCCCGCAACCCAGAAAATCCCCCATGGCCATTGTGATACATTGCCGGCAAACACGCCGATCGCGACGTCGCCGCGCGTCTTGCGCGTGGCGCTGCGCCGGCGGTGCACGCATGCCGGTTCGCCTGCCGGCCATACCGAAACAGCCTCGATCGCGCCGCGCGACGATCGAAGGACGATAACGAAATGAGAGAGGGAGCTAGGCGATGAATTGGGCTTTTGCCGCAATCGGTTTCATCGTAGGCGGTATCGCCGCATTGTTCGGGGATTTCTCCGCCGCCAACGGCACGCTGCTCGGTGCGGCGCTCGGGTTCTGCATCGGCCACGCGCTGCAGCAACGCACGCGCAAGCCCGGCGGCACGACATCCGACGCATTCGGAATTTCCGCGCCCCCTTTGACGCCGCAACCCTCGCCCGAGCCGCTCGCCGATCGCGTCGCGCGCCTCGAGGCGACGGTCGACGCGCTCACGCGCGAACTCGGCGTGCTGCGTGGCCAGCTCGCCGGCGCGAAGGCCGGCGCCGCCGCGACCGGCAGCGCCGCGCAGGCGCCGTCGACGTCGCCCTCTGCCGTCGCGCCGCCGCCCGCCGCGATCGCGCCTCGACCCTCCGTGCAGCCCGCCGTCGCGAGCGCCGGCACACCCGGGGCGCCTGTCACGCCGGCTCCCGCACCGGCAGTCGCGACGCGGACAAGCGAAGCAACCGCTGCGGTCAGCGTCCCGACGAATGCGCCCGCGGCGACCGCCCGCCCTGCCCCGCCCGCCCCGCCGAAACCCCGCGAACCCGGCATCGCCGAACGTGCGTTGCGCGCCGCGCGCGACTGGCTGCTCGGCGGCAACACGGTCGTGCGCGTCGGCATCATCGTGCTGTTCTTCGGCGTCGCGTTCCTGCTCAAATACGCGGCCGACAACAACATGCTGCCGATCGAATTCCGCCTGGCCGGCACGGCGCTCGCCGCGGCCGCGCTGCTCGCGATCGGCTGGCGCGTGCGTGCGCGCCGCGCGGCGTACGGCCTCGTGCTGCAGGGCGGCGGCATCGGCATCCTGTACCTGACGATCTTCGCCGCCACCAAGCTCTACGCGCTGCTGCCGGTCGGCGCGGCGTTCCCGCTGATGGTCGCGGTGTGCGCGCTGAGCGCATTCCTCGCGGTGAAGCAGAACGCGCTGCCGCTCGCCTTCATGGGCAGCGCGGGCGGCTTTCTCGCGCCGGTGCTGCTGTCGACCGGCCATGGCAGCCATGTCGCGCTGTTCAGCTACTACGCGTTGCTGAACGCGGGCATCTTCGCGATCGCGTGGTTCAAGGCCTGGCGTCCGCTGAACCTGCTCGGCTTCGTGTTCACGTTCACGATCGGCTCGGCGTGGGGCGTGACGGCATACCGCCCCGCGCTGTTCGCGACCACCGAACCGTTCCTGATCCTGTTCTTCCTGATGTATGTCGGCATCGCGCTGCTGTACGCGGTGAAACGCGAACTGGCGCTGCGCCACTACGTGGACGGCACGCTCGTGTTCGGCACGCCGATCGTCGCGACCGCGCTGCAGGCGTCGCTCGTGAAGGACATGCCGTTCGGGCTCGCGTGGAGCGCGGTCGCGCTGTCGGCGTTCTACGTCGCGGTCGCCGCCTGGCTCGCGCGGCGCCGCGATCGTCTCGCGCTGCTGTTCGAAGCGATGCTCGCGCTGGCGGTGATCTTCGCGACGCTCGCGGTGCCGCTCGCGTTCTCGGGTCCGACGACGAGTGCCGCGTGGGCGATCGAAGGTGCGGCGATCGTGTGGGTCGGCGTGCGCGAGAAACGCCTGGCGCCGTTCGGCTTCGGCCTGCTGATGCAGATCGCCGCCGCCGGCGCCTTCTTCACGAGCCTGCTCGGGCCGGCCGACACGAACGCGCTGCCGGTGCTCAACAGCTCGTACATCGCGATGCTGCTGATCGCGCTCGCCGGGCTGTTCACGGGCTGGTGGCTGCACGGGCGCGACGAGGCGCGCGCGTGGCATGCGTGGATGCCGGACGTCGGCGCGGCCGCCGCGGCGTGGGGGCTGCTGTGGTGGCTGAGCGGCGGGCTGCACGAGATCCTCGTCTATGCGGGCCGTCACGTCGATCTGCATGCGGACCGCTTCGTCGTCGACGCGACCGCGCTGTTCGCCGCCGGCACCGCGTGGCTCGCTCACGTCGCGCGCCGCAAGCTCGCGTGGCCGATCGCCGAATGGCCGGCGCTCGCGCTGACGCCGGTGCTCGCGCTGCTCGCCCTGCGTACGTTCGATTCGCATGAAGCGCCGCTGTCGGGCATGGGCGCGTTCGCGTGGCCGATCGCCGTCATCGCATGCTATGCGCTGCTGCTGCGTCAGTCGCGCGGGACGACGACCGCCGGTGCGGCGACCGTCGCGACCGGCGCGACGGGCACGACGGGCACGTTTGCCGTGGCGACCATCCCCGCCCCCGTGATCGCGCCGCTGCACACGCTGATGTTCTGGACGTTGTGCGGGCTGTTCTCGCTCGAAGGCTTCTGGCGACTGCGCGCGTTCGTGCCCGAAGGCGCGTGGAGCTGGAGCGCGTGGGCCTACGGCTTCGGCGCGCTGCTTCTGCTGGTCTCGGGCCCCGGCTCGCGCCTGCGCTGGCCCGTCGCCGCGTTCCCGCGTGCGTACCAGGTGTGGGGCGCCGCGCCGCTCGCCGCGCTGCTGTGGCTGTGGAGCATCGCCAGCGTGACGAGCGACGGCGACGCGTCGCCGCTGTTCTGGCTGCCGCTGCTCAATCCGCTCGACGTCGCGCAATTGCTGATCTTCGTCGCGTTCGCCACCTGGCTGCGCCGCCTGAAGACGCTCGGCGTCACCTGGCATCCGCTGGCGGCCGACCTGGCGGCACTCGCGACCGTGTTCCTGTGGTTCAACGCGCTGCTGCTGCGCACGCTGCATCAGCGTTTGCACCTGGCCTACGACATCGACACCGTGCTGTCGTCGTTCGGGATCCAGCAGGTGTTCATGGTCGGCTGGAGCCTGTTCGCGTTCGCCGGCATGTGGCTGACGCGCCGCGACGGCATCGCGCGCGTGTGCGCGCTCGCGTCGCTGCCGCTGATCGTGGTGATGTGGGTCTGGACCTTCTACGCGAACTTCACGCAGGACGGCGGCAGCTGGGCGCGCGTCCCGCTGCTCAATCCGCTCGACCTCGTGCTCGTGGTGGTCTATGCGCTCGCCGCGTCGTGGTTCGTGCGCGCGCGCAAGCTCGGCTGGTCGTTCGACGCCTATCGCGTCGAGCTGCTCGGCACGGCCGGCGCGACGGCCTTCCTGTGGCTGAACGCGATCCTGCTGCGCACGCTGCATCACTGGACCGGTGTGCCGTACGCATTCGACGCGATGGCGGAATCGACGCTCGTGCAGGCGTCGGTCTCCGTGTACTGGACCCTGTGCGCGCTCGCGACGATGATCTGGGCCACGCGCCGCGGATTGCGTCCGCTGTGGTTCGTCGGCGCCGCGCTGCTCGCGCTCACGGTGATCAAGCTGTTCCTGTTCGACCTGTCGCACGTCACCGGCATCGAACGCATCGTGTCGTTCATCGGCATCGGCATACTGCTGCTGTTGATCGGCTATTTCTCGCCGCTGCCGCCGAAGGCCGCGGCCCAACGGGACGACACCCAACCATGAAACGACTCGCAGCCCTGCTCGGCCTGAGCCTGCTGACGTCGTTCGCGGCAGCCGACGGCTCGCCCGGCGCCGAACGCGTCGCCCGGCGCTTCTCGCTCGATCTCGACGGCAGCGCCGCGTATTACCAGCTCACCGTGCCGCAGGCCGTCTATGCGGCCAGCCGGCGCGACGACCTCGGCGACGTGCGCATCTTCAACGGCGCCGGCGAGCCCGTGCCGTATTCGCTCGATGCGCCCGCCGCGGCAGCCGTGCCGCCGGCGCGCACGCCGGTGCACTGGTTCCCGCTGCCGCCGGCGCACGCCGACGACGCTCACGCGCCGCTCGGCGTGTCGGTCGCGCCGGACGGCTCGCTGCGCGCGGCCGTCACCGTGCCGGCTCGCGCGAAGCACGCGGCCGATCTCGTCGACCTGTCGCATGCGGACGGCGAGGTCGACGCGCTGCTCGTGCATGTGAGCGACGACAGCTTCCAGGGCCGGGTCGCCGTCGAAGCGAGCGACGACCTGCGCGGCTGGCGCTCGCTCGGCAGCACGCAACTGCTGAAGGTCGGCCGCGACGGCGACATGCTGGTGCAGGAACGCATCGCGCTCGAGGGCACGGGGCCGCGCTACCTGCGGCTCGACTGGCTCGACGGCGCGCCCGCGATCGGATCGATCGAGATCGAGACGCAACCGCGCGATGCGCGCACGACGGACACGGCGGCCGTGCCGCGCCAGTGGCGCGACGCCGTGCACGTGCGGGCCGGCAGCACGCCCGGCGAGTACCTGTTCGACACCGACGGCGCGTATCCGGTCGACCGCGTGCGGATCGACCTGCCGCAGCCGAATACGGTTGCGCGCGCAACGCTGCAGAGTCGCCCCGACGCGCAGACGCCGTGGCGCGACGTCGCCGGCGGCGTGCTGTTCCGGCTGCAAGGCAAGGGTGGCGAACAGCGCAACCCGCCGCTGGCGTTCGCGTCGAATCCGGATCGCGCGTGGCGGATCGTCGTCGACATGCGCAACGGCGGGCTCGGCGGCGGCCAGCCGGCCGTCGCGGTCGGCTGGCATCCGGCTGCCCTGACCTTCGTCGCACGCGGCACGCCGCCGTTTACGCTCGGTGTCGGCAATGCGTCGCTGCCGTCGTCGGCCGTGAGCCGCGATGCGCTGCTGGTCGGGATGGCGCCGGAACTGCGGCCCGCGCGCGTCGGCGCGGCGCTGCCGGCCTCGGCGGCCTCGCCGGAGCCGGCTGCCGATGCGGATGCGACCCGCCGTTACGTGCTGTGGGGGGCGCTGGTCGTCGCGGTCGGCGTGCTCGGCACCATTGCGTGGCGCCTCGCGCGGGGCGGCGGTGGCGACACGCGCAATCGCGACGAGTAGGGCCACGCCACCCCGCCGGCACGACGAATCAGGCCGGTGCCGCGCGCACCGTTCGCACCGCGACGCGGCCGTGCGGACGCGGACGCCACGGCGACGAGCGGCAACTGGCCGCACCGGCCGCGCCCATCGCCGGCGAGCGCACACCTCGACGCGCACGCCAGTCAGCCTGGATCGCCGCGATCGCGCGAAGCGCCCGTGATTGCACCATTGCGATAGGCCGCACGACCCGCCGCGATGCCGGCGACGTGCGACGCGCGAGACATGCGACGGGACGCTTGCACAGGATCGCGCTGTCGTAGCGCTTGCCGGTGAAGCGCACGATATCGACGATGTCGAAGCCCTGAGCCCGATAGAACGCCAGCAAATGCGATGCGGGATGCGGCGTATCGAGCGCGAGCAGCGAATAACCGCGCAACGCGGCCCACTGCCCGGCAAACGCGAGCAGCGTCGCTCCGATCCCGCCGCCTTGCCAATCGGGATCGACGGCCACCTGCCGCACGCTCGCGACGCCATCGCGACGGTACAGCGAACACGGCGACGACGGATCGGTTGCGTAGAGCGTCATCGTGCCGACGACGCGACCGCCGGACACCGCGACATAACACTCGCCCGCTTCCGCGCGGCGACGCGTGACGTCTTCGTCCTGGTCGACGCACGTGCAGTTGAGCCCCATCGCGCCGAGTCGCGCGAATGCACGATGCAGCAGCGGGGTGAGCTGCGTGTAGCTGTCGAATGCCGGATCGAAGCGCCGCACGATGACCCGGTCGGCGCGCACGGCAGGCGGCGCGGCGGGTGAACGTTCAGCGATCGTGTTCCGGGGTATCGACATGGCAGCGCTCCGTGGTCAGGATGACCGAAGTCTAGGAGCGCGCCGCGCGGCGTCGCAAGAAAAAATGTCGTAAAAATGACGAGCAATCGAAGCGGAACGAGGGCACGCCGGCGTGCATGCTCATGCGTTCGGCGGCTCCGGACAGGCGCTGGAACACATCGATCGTTGTTCCCGCAAGCAATACGTGACGTGCACTTCGTCGACGACATCATTCCGCGCGCGATCCCGTACTCGCGATGCCCCGCGCGAGCACGCCCGCTTCCTCGTTGACACGCCCGGCGACGCGATCCAGACTCCGTCATCCTTCACAGCACCGCGAGCGCCATGGTCACCTGCTTCCTCCGCTACGTCATCGATCCGTACAAACTCGAGCAGTTCGAAACCTACGGCAAGATGTGGATTCCGCTCGTCGAGCAATTCGGCGGCACACACCACGGCTACTTCCTGCCTTCCGAAGGCGCAAGCAACATCGCGCTCGCGATGTTCTCGTTCCCGAGCCTCGCCGAATACGAGCGCTACCGCGAACGCTCGAAGACCGATCCCGCCTGCCAGGCCGCGTTCCGCTATGCAGAGGAAACGCGCTGCATCGTCAGTTACGAGCGCAGCTTCTTCCGGCCGGTGTTCGAGTAACCCCCGCGCATCGCGCCCCCCTTTCCGGCGCCGGACGAAAAAAAGCCCCGCCTGCATCCGCGCGGCGGGGCCAACCCATGTCAGTAGAGACATCATGGAGGAGACGGGCCCATCTTATCGAGCGCGGCCCGCCGTCCCAACCAAGCATTTCTGCTATCCATCCGCGGCCAGGCGCGCACGCTCGACCCGCGCGCCCGGCATATCGATAGAACGAAAAGTCGTTTTCAGAGTGGCGGCGGGGTCGTTACCATCTGGTTTTAAGCCTGTGCTTAGCCGGGCAAGCCATCCCCAAGGAGCGCCCCTTGACTGCATTCGATCAACACCGCCGCCCGTTCGTGGTCGGCATCGGCGGCACCACCCGGGCCGCGTCATCGACCGAGCGCGCGCTGTCGTTCGCGCTGCGCGGCGCGCAAGCCGCCGGCGCACGCACACGCCTGTTCGACGGCCCGTTCCTGCATACGCTGCCGCACTACGCCCCCGAACACAAGACGCTGACCGACGCGCAGCGAGAGCTGATCGACACCGTGCGCGAAGCCGACGCGATCATCATCGCGACGCCCGGCTATCACGGCGGCGTGTCCGGCCTCGTGAAGAACGCGCTCGACACGCTCGAGGAACTGCGCGCCGACGAGCGTCCGTACCTCGACGGCCGCGCGGTCGGCCTGATCGTCACGGCCTACGGCTGGCAAGCCGCCGGCACCGTGCTGACGTCGCTGCGTTCGATCGTCCACGCGCTGCGCGGCTGGCCGACCCCGTTCGGCGCCACCGTGAACACGCTCGAAACGCGCTTCGACAGCGCCGACAGCTGCTCCGATCCGAAGGTCGTCGCACAGCTCGAGACCGTCGGCTCGCAGGCAGCCGAATTCGCGCTCGCGTTCGCGTCGCATCGCGCGGCCACGCATGCCGCATCGGTCGACGCACTCGCGCCCGTCCTGAAGATCGCCAACCATTAACCCCAGCCTTCCCGCTGCCCGCGCGCGGCCGACGACGTTCGCCGCGCGCGGGCAGCGCGTGTCCGACGGTCCGGCGCGCATCGCGCCGTCGCTCCAGATTCATGCCGGCCCCCCGCGCCGATAACGATCCGGCCCGCCACGTGATTTGCATTGGCCGAAAGATTGGTTCACGCGGGCCGCGGGTTTTCGTACGCTGAAAGCCCGAACCCTCCATGCGCACGCCATGAACCGCACGATCCGTTACAAGGGCTATGAAGTCGCCCCCGTTGCCGCCCGGCTGCCGAACGGGCTGTTCGCCGCGAACCTGACGATCGAGAAGGCGAGCGGCGGTCCGTCGCCGCGCGCCGTGTCGTTCGACGCGATCGATTTCTTCTTCGAAGAGGAACACGCGCTCGCGTATGCGTCCCGCTGGGGACGCCTCTGGGTCGACACGCAGGCCTGAGCGCAGCGCGCGGCGGCACGAGGCCGCTCGAAAATACGCGATTACGGAAGCTATGCAAGAATCTTTCGTCCCGTAATCGCATAACAACAGCCATGTCCGACACGCTGCAGGAAGAGCATGCAGCGGCAGATCACGCCATGCGCAACTGGACCTTCGACAGGCAGGGTCCAGTCAGGATCGGTTCCGATGCGCACAGGCAGATGTTCTGCCGCATGCTGCTCGATACGCACAACCCGTACAAACCGGCCGTCATCGACTGGCCGCCACTCAAGCCCGACGAACTCAAGCGGCTCACGTCGCTGCCGATCTGGGACATCGCCGTGCAAACCGAAGGCCGCGCGTCGATTCGCGTCGCCACCTTCGCCGCAACCGTCGACGATCCGCTGTTGCGCCGGGCGCTCGAGATGGACGGCGGCGAGGAAGCCCGGCACAAGGTCGTGCTGTCGAAGCTGGTCCAGGCATACGGCATCAAGCTCGCCCCCGAACCGGCCTATCCGGCGCCGAAAGACCCCGAGTGGTCGTGGATGGTGACCGGCTTCAGCGAGTGCATCGACAGCTTCTTCGCGTTCGGCCTGTTCCGCTCCGCGCAGCGCTCCGGCTATTTCCCGGCCGAACTCGTCGACACCTTCGAACCCGTGATCCAGGAGGAAGGCCGGCACATCCTGTTCTTCGTGAACTGGTACGCGTGGTACTGGCGGAGTTTGCCGTGGTGGCGCCGGCCGTGGTTCTTCGCACGGGTCGCGGCCGTGTGGGCGCACCTGATCCGGGAACGCATCGACATCGCACGCGGGATCGATACGGACGGCGTCGCGCACGACGCGAACTTTCCGGCGACGAGCACCGCCGACATCGGCGATGCGCTCAACCCGCGCGAACTGATCGAACTGTGCCTCAGCGAGAACGACCGGCGGATGGCCGGGTACGACCAACGGCTGCTGCGCCCAATGTTCGTGCCGCGCATGGCGCGCCTCGCGCTGCGCTTCCTGCGGAAATAACGCCGCGGCGACGGGCGCTGGGCGACGGGTTGCCGGCGGCGCGGGCCGGCGCGCCTGGCGGCCCCTCCGCGCCTTGTCAGGGGCGGTGTGCTGCCGTCATCCGGACCGGGTGGTACAACCCGGCTCGCCCTGCCGCGGTTGCGATCCGCGCGCCGGCTCGCCCTTCCGGACGAGAACGAACCACACCCTGAGTCGAATCCGTCGAGTCGCGCGCGACGCCGCGCCGGCCAACGCGTGCCCGTCGCCGCCACCGTGCGCATCCGACGCGTTTGCGCGCCTCCTTTCCTCCAGCCGAACCGTGCCCGCAGAAACAACGTCAAGTCGACGTGGCGACGATCTGACATTTCACGCTAGCCGCCCTCCATTTCCCCCACCCATTCGCGCCGCCGGGCCGTCATGGCGGACAACCTGTCGCTACCGCGACGGCCACGGTTGCAAGCGTCCCCACACAGGCGATCCGACACCGCATCCAATTGCGCCGGTACCCACTATCTGAAATACCGTCAATAGAACAAATTCGAAACGACGTTTCAATTTCGGGATCGATTGGCTTGTTGCATTTTCTTACAACTTTATGGAGCCGGCCGCCGGGGAAGGCCCGTCCCACGGGCTAGCGCGGCCGGCGCGATGCGCAAGTCGGCATACCTCGACAATCCGCGCCTCATGTTTTTGCGATTTACTCGAAGAAAGTAAATACAATAAAAAATCCAATTCAATACGAAATTAACAAATTAATAAAACCTTCAAATCCATGTGAATGAGCACCCTCACGCCAAACATTACAAATTAGAAAGGTGCGAGTTATCCGCAAACGTTTGCTATTTCATTTGTCTTACTTTTTGATGAAGAAAAAGTGCGGTGGAGCACACAAAATTCACGCAAGCCATTGATTTTTATACATTGCAACGCTTCCCGTCGCGCCCCTCAACATCCTACAGAAAGCATTCTTCATACTTTCAGTTTTGTTATGTTTCGAAACATCAAAACGCGATGCATTAACCATCTTTTAACTTTCAAAACCTTCCATTTTTCACTGTTTGTCAATCTCAAAATAGCACCTCAAATAAACTCCGCCCATCAATTTTGAGATTCGCGCGAGCGCACGGCAGATTCATCTAACGAAAGAGACCGGTGTGTGGCGTGCATATTTGGAGGTAGCAGGACATGAACCGCACGTACCGCTCGATCTGGAACGAAGCTCTTGGCGCCTGGGTCGCGGCATCCGAACACGATTCGGCACGGGGCAAGCCGAACAAGTCGGCCGTTGTGAAGGCCGTTGCAACCGTTGCGCTCGTCGCGGGGGCGACCGTCGGTAACATCGCGCACGCGCAGTACTTCGCAGGCGGCGGCACGTCGACGGGCGCCCAGGCGATTGCCATTGGCGGTAACGGAGGCAGCCAGACAACGGCCAGCGGTTCCACCTCGATTGCGATCGGTGCGAATGCGACGGCGTCCGGCAGCTATTCCCAGGCGTTCGGCCAGGCCACGACGGCGACCGGCGCGAGCTCGATCGGCATCGGCTCCGGTGCCAAGGCGCTCAACACGGGCGCGACCGCGGTCGGCAACGACTCGACCGCATCGGGCACGAGCTCGATCGCGATCGGCGGCGGCAACAGCACCGGCACGGGCGGTGCCATTGCGGCAGGCACCAACGCGATCGCACTGGGCCGGTTCTCGAACGTCAATGCGGCGACCACGTCCGGCATCGCAATCGGCTCCAACGCAACCGTCACGGCGGCAGGCACCAACGGCACGGCGCTCGGTTCGGCCGCCACCGCAGCCGGCTCCGGCGCATCCGCCATCGGCAACGGCGCGACGGCAACGGGTACCAACGCGATCGCGCTCGGCGGCACGGCCAACTACGCATCCAGCGTTGCGATCGGCGCGGGCAGCGTGACCGGTGCAGCAGCGCCGACGGGAACGGGCTATCTGACGGGCAGCGCAGCGCCGACGTCGGAAGTGTCGGTCGGCAGCTCGTCGGCCCTGCGTCGCATCACGAACGTCGCCGACGGCTCGGCACCGCAGGACGCAGTCACCGTGGCCCAGCTCAGCACCGGCATGAGCACGACGACGAGCGCGATCAGCAGCCTGTCGACGTCAGCGTCGACGGGACTTTCGTCGGCTAATAGCTCGATCTCGTCGCTGTCGACCTCGACTTCGACGGGGATCAGCTCGCTGTCCACTGGCCTCAGTTCGACCAATAGCTCG